>JAHFAI010000015.1 GCA_023250635.1 Deltaproteobacteria bacterium
GATATCAAAAATAAATTTTGAATTTCTTATTGATTGCCGAAATTAAGTAGAGTTGTCTCATAATTCAAAAGCATTGCAACGGGTATTATCTAGCCTTTCGACTGGCTAAGAGCAGAAGAATCGATCATTACCAGCAACTGGGCTAGGGTAATTCCCTCGCCTAATAGCTGCTGCAGACTACCGATAATTTGGCTAAGTACCCCCTCTTCTTTTTCCTTAGTAAGGCGGTTGACCAGCACTTCTGCTGCCTCGCTCTTGCTCAAAAAGCGCAGTACCCAGGCCGCTGAAACCCGCATTAGATTGTTTTCGTCCACAATCATCTTATGGAGATCTTCGAGAGCAGCTTGCTTATCAACGCTCAATAAACCCTTAATTGCATTGGCACGGGCGCGATTATTGCTGTCTTTCAACAGGGGCTTGAGCAGTTCAGCGCGTTCACTGTTACTCGTCACCATTATTTCAAGAGCTTCAATCGCATTTGCCCGCACCCGCCCGTCAGGATCACTGAGCCCTTTAATTACTAGCTCTTTCAAATCACTGCGCTTCCACCCCGCGATAATAACCAAAATTGTGGCTCGAATTCGCTCGTCTTTATCGCCCGTTTTTTCCACTAAGGCATCTTGCAAAACGCGAGAAATTTGCTCGACCGGAACCCCACGAAAGGCACCAACAGCGAGGAAACGTACCCATTCGTTGTCGTCAGCAAGACCTTTAAGGTAAAAAGTGCAAGCTTCCTCCCTGCCAAAGCTCTTGCAGTATTTGATCACCTCAGCCCGAATCGCCCAATCTTTATGAGCAAAGAGCTCCCGCGCCACATGCAAAGCATCGGGAGTAGCAAGCTGACAAAACAACTGCGGTGCTTCGAGCAGGCATTTATGATCCTCCTTTACCGCTTCGTAAAAACGCTTGAGCTCAGCAAAGTCTGCTTGTGCTCCTTCTTGCTTACTCGCCGCTAAGCCAAGACGCCAAATGTTGTTGACCAAATTTGCGGTGGTTTTGTCTTCCACCTCATCGAGGGCAAAAATAGGCCGTTGCACCGTTTCATCGCGAACGATGAGACCATCAACCAAGTAAAGAATGCGCTTACCAAAATTACAATGATGGAGGGAATGGGTTACCTGCACTACCGTATGCCCAAGAGCATTAAGCTTTTGTATGAGTCCCATTATCTCAATGCCGGTGCGGGAATCAAGGGCGCCAGTGGGCTCATCAGCAAAGAGAAAAAGCGGATCATTGACCAGCGCCCGAGCCACCGCTACCCGTTGTTTTTGCCCCCCCGAAAGCTGACGAGGGAGGTAGTTAATGCGATGCCCGAGACCAACTTGGTCTAAGCGTTCGAGAGCTTTTTTTCGCGCCGCACTCCGTCCGATGCCCACATAAAAAAGCGGTAGCATGACGTTTTCAACAACCGAAATCCCTTCGAGCAAACTGAAGTCTTGAAAGATAAAGCCAATATGCTTATTGCGAATTTTGGCGAGTTTATCGCCCCCGGCTTTACTGACGTCTTCACCCATCAGCAAATAACGCCCCGAGCTCGGTGCCGCTAAACAACCTAAAATAGAAGAAAGGGTGGATTTTCCCGAGCCACTCGGACCCATAATCGAGACAAATTCGCCCTTTTGAATATTGGTGGAGATGCCCTTCAGCACGCTGATGGTTTTGCCTGCTAAGGGAAACTGCTTGGTGATATTCTCTATGGCAATCATCGCTTTACTCGGGAAGAGTGATGGTTGACTTTTCGGGCAAGAGCCCCTGAATTTTGCGCAAGTTAGCCAAGGCTTGAAAGATAGCAATACGCCCATCGAGATCGGTTTTTTCCTGAGAATTTACTTCTTTTTGAAAATCGATCACGTTTTTGATACTTGACTCACCCAAGCGATAGCGATCAAATTCTGCTTGGAGTTTTTCGATGGACAACTTCTTTGCTTTGATAACTGAATCGTAGCGTTTGTAAGCATTCGCGACGCTGCTGATGGAAGATTCCACCTCCTTGCGCAGCTGGTTCTTGGTATTGTCAAAGGCTATCTGCAGTTTGAGACGAGCAGTTAGACTATTTTTATAAGCAGTATTCGCGTCATAGTTGGAAAGATCCTGGCTATAGGTTAGGGTAATAGTTGATTGCGGGTTGCCAAGAGCAGTTATTTTTCCCAAGCTCGTCGCAATATCTTGATCAACTCGCGAGCGACTATGACTGGCGCTCAAGGCGAGGCTCGGCCAGGAGCCACTGTAAGATTCCGAGACTGAAAGGTGACCTTGCTCGAGATCCCATTTAGCCTTTAAAAACTCCGAGCGATTGGCCATAGCAGCTTCATAAATCTTATCACTGGCCAAACTAGGCTGCTTGGGAATAGCAACCACCTCCTGAGGATCAGGATAGATTATTTCATCCGCGTTCACTACCTCGCGAAGCTGCTGCAAGGCGAGTTGATAGGCATCTTGAGAAGAAACCAGCTGGGCCCGACCGTTTTCTAGCTGCAATTCCGCCTGGACCACCTCAAATTTAGCTACCTCTCCCAAGCGATAGAGCTCCTTTGACTCGTCAAGTAAGGCTTCCATCGTTTTCAGGGTATATTCATCGATCAAGACCTGTGCCTGAGCAGTGTATACCTGATAGTACAGGGATTCACTGCTAAAAAGAACGCTCGACACCTGGGTCTTATAGCCTTGTTTTGCACTATCGTAAGCATAACGAGCGCGCTTGTTTTTATAACCGCCAACAAAATAAGCTGAGCTCCGCAAGAGGTTCAAAGAGACCTGAGCGTCAGCGCTCAGGCGGGCGCTGACTGTTGGCTCATCAATACCATCTGTGTTAGATTTGCTCCAGGTAATCTTGGGGAAATTCGCCCCATAGCTTATCCCCCAATCGGTATCACCGCTCATACCTAAAGAACCATCCCGGGTGGTGCCACGGGTAACGATGCTTTGATTGTAGTTGTATTGAAGACCGGAGTCGGCAGAAAGCCCAAATTTGGGGCGCAAATTTTTGTAGACGATGCGATACGAATCCTTGGCGGCGTTGAGATCAAACCCGGCTTGGCGAATATCAAGGTTGTGATCCATAAGCTGTTGATATAAAGCGGAGAGCGGTAGCACTTTTTTGCTTTTTTCTCCCGCCGTAAAGACATCGATAGGCTTAAGCAAAGTTCGATAGAGCGAGGTTTTTTTTTCGCCACCCGCTTTACTCGCTGGGCTGCTACCCTTGACCGCTTCAGTCGCCGCCCCCAAACTGCAGCTGATCCCCCAAGCGGCCAACAGCGCGCCTCTCCCACTCCAGGTAACATCAGGCTTCAAACGCGTATCCTCCCGGGAATTGCTTAGGTTGACAAAATTGCAGCTACTGGGCCTGTTCCTCACGTTCCTTAAAGACAAGCGCCCCCTCGCTTAAACCAGAGATAATCTCCGCTTCTAAAGCACTGGTAATTCCCACTTCTATCTTGGTTTGCAGGAGAGCGCTGTCGGCTTTATCATTAGCAGCACTAAGTACCATTGAGTCCCCACCAAGAGAACTGATTGCGGTAAGCGGAATCGTCAAAATTTGTTCTTTATGAGCAAAAACAATTTCTCCCTTACCTGCGAGCTGCTCTTTCAATTCACCAGCCGGGTCGAGACGAATAACCACTTCATATTTACTCACCATTGAAAAGTCGTTGCCAATTGGCTGCAGTCCTACCTGTGAAACTTTTCCGCTAAATGTTTTTTCGGGGAAATTATCTAATTTGATCATCGCTGGAGTTCCGACCCCTAGGCGATGAACATAGGTATCTTCGACTTGAAGACGAAAAACAAATTTATCAAGACGAGAAACCGTCGCCAATTTAGTTTGACTATTGATCTGCTGGCCAACCTGATCGGCTGTAATCAAGCCAGAGATTACCCCATCGATAGGGGCGGTAAAGTCCAGCTGATTTAAATCTAAGGAAACCGCCGCAATTTGGTTTTTTTGGTTAGCCAGTTCTATTTCTTTGGTTTTTAAGCTATTTTTAGCAATTAAATAAGTGCTTTTAGCCTGTTCAAAAACTTTTTTAGCAATAATGTTTTTTTCAAGTTCGATCGTTTTATTGTGATAATCAGATTCTTTAAGAGAAAAATCTATTTGCAGATTTTTGAAATCAAGACTAGCTAATTCATAGGCAGTATCAAGTTCTGCTTTTTTCTTCTCCGCTGCCCCTTTATCAACTTCGATCAACACATCTCCTTTTTTAACCTCTTGACCGTCTTTGACTGCTACTTTTTTGATAATCAAATAACTCGAAGCCACTACTTCTTGACGAACTTCGGCTTCGACAATACCTTTCCATGAATTTTTAATTTCTAAATCACTCCGTTTAACCGGAAATGATTGAAGCCTCTTGCGATCGAGCTTAACAAGCCCCCCTGGAGGAGGAGAGGCCTGAGGCTCCCCCTCGCCATAAAGTGAGCTAGCAAGTAGTCCGTACATAAAGAGCACGACCGGGCACCAACGATCAAAGAATATACTGTTGTTTTTCATGGCAACCAGTCCTTTCAAAATTAGCCGCGCAGTGCTTCGTAAGGATCGAGTCGAGAAGCTTTCAGGGCCGGAAGCAAACCAAAGATTAAACCGATACAGATCGAAAAGGCAAAGGACACACCCACCACAAACCATGAAACCGCCGCTTCTACCTTCATGATATTTGCGAGTATCTGCCCAGCAGCAATCCCCACTGCCGCACCAATCACCGTACCGCTTAGACAAATAAGCACCGCTTCCAGAAGAAATTGGGTCATAACCATCCAGCTACTGGCACCTAAGGCCTTACGTAGGCCTATTTCCTTTTTGCGCTGGGCAATCGAGAGAAGCATCACATTCATAATACCAATGCCACCGGTAATTAAACTGATTATTGCCAGTGAGAGTCCGGCCAAGGTGATGTTCCCCATTATTTCCTGAGAAGCTTTCACCTGAGTGGCGGCATCGTAGACGAAGATATTGTCTTTAAATTTTGGCTGAAGAATAAGCTCAATGCTTTTGCGAATTGAACTGGTAATATCATCATTAATTGTTTTTACCAGGAAATTTTGCGAACCCCCACCACTCGCACTCGCTATTTTGACATAGGTCGATCGCGGCATAAGTACCGCTTTGTCCTCATCTGCTCCTTTAGCTTGCAACACCCCTATCACTAGGGTTACATATAATTTCTCATCCTGCTCAACAATAAGCTGTTTACCAAGAGGATTTTGTTTCTCAAAGAGCTTGTTGCTCGCTTCACTACCAAGGACCGTGTACAGGCGTAAATTGCTAAAGTCATCCTGATTGAAATAGCGACCATGGGCTAGACGTAAACGGGAAACGTCAAAATAATTGGGATCAACACCGTACAAGCCCCCGGAATATTCATTAGCTTCATTACGAAAACGCCCGTTACCTTGTTCCTTAAAGGAGATCGCTTTGATACCGCTAATATATTTTTTTAGCACTTCTTCTTCTTGGGTGCCCAAATGGACATCCTGACCATAACTATTGATCCAAATTAAATCGGTACCCATCGCCTGCATTTGGGCTTTTATTTGGCGTTTTGATCCCTCAGTGGTACACAAAGTGGCAATAAAAGCGGCACTTCCAAACAGCAAGCCAACCATGGTCAGGGCTGAAGATAATTTACGCACCAATAGATTGCTATACGCCAAGCGTAGCAGACCAAAAACAAACATAGCGATCTCTTTTTATTTGGAGCTGTGTTGGTTACAATTATAATATATTAATTGATAAATTTTATATTTTTTTTTTAAAAAAGATGCACAAGAGGCTAATTTGAAAAATTTATTTTTACTAATTGCTTTTTTTACCACTGCTGAGAGTTGGTCAAGTACCAATGCTCTTGTTTTTTCCTATGGCCTCGCACCGCGCCTGCTCGAGAACTCGATAATTTTGGCCTGCAGACTCAATCCCCACGAAACTCAAGAAGTCAAAGTCCGCTCGGGATTTGACACCCTCGATCAACTACCGATTAAGCTCGGTCAAAGAGTCGAAAAAGGCGCACTGCTAGCCCACGCCGCAACCACTAAAATCGATACTTCTCTACAGGAATTAGAAAAAAAGCTGCATACCTCCAAGGATAATGTCGCCAAAGCGCAACAAGAACTCGGACTGAAGGAACAGGATCTCGGGCGTGCCAAACATAGCTTTGAGCAAGGTACCACCTCGGGAAATAACTTAACCAGCGAGAATTTGTCCTTAGAAAGCGCAAAAATCAACCTCGAAAAATCCAACATTGAAGCTCGCCTACAAGAGAGACAATTGGCTATTGAGAAGCAAAAACTCAATCAGGCCAGCTATTTTGCCAATTTTTCTGGCATGGTTACCGCATTGAACCTTCCCAATCAAGCAGTGCTCAACAAATTTGTTGCCGAAGAAAACAAGGTCCTCATTCAGCTAGCCACTATGGGCAGCTACGATCTCGGCTGTTCTGCCCTTGATTTTCAGGCTTTTGCCCTCAAAACTGCTAGCCAGGGCAAAGTAAAGATATGGGGAGAAGATAAAGACCGAACCTGCATTATTCAGTCGATTGGCATAGCGCGCAGCAAAGACAAGGGCAATACCTATGGCCCTAAGAAAGCTGAAAATACCAGCTTCACCGTTATCTGCCATTTTGATGATCCCGAGCGGGTCTTTCCTCGTAATCTGATGACAACCGTCTCCTTTGTTCAGGAGAGCAGCCAGGTTGCCCAAACCCTCCCCTGGGAAGCAATTCGGGTTGATGACGAGGGCAAGGCCTGGGTTAAAAAGGGGAGCGCGGATGCTCCCCTGGGGAGTGATCAGCTGGTCAGCTTAGGAAAACGTGATCACCAAGCCGTGGAAATTACCGCTGGGCTGAGTGAGGATGATCTCGTCATGGTGGTGCCTTGAGTAAGGCCCTAGCTTGAACGCAAGCGTTCGGGCCATAAAATCCGCGGTAATGAATGGGCCTCACCCCACGCAATCAACTGTGCTAAGCAGCGTCCGCCGTTAAAGCCTAGGGTCAAGCCCTGCCCCATATAGCCACTGGCAACGAGAATTCGTCCTTCAGCAAACATCGGCCCGATCACTGGCAATTCGTCCCAGGGACGAATGTCCACTCCCACCCCCCCAAGCTCGCGCACCAGCTGCTCGGGCTTGAAAGCAAACTGCTCAGCAATCCAATGCTCAAGATGAACGGCGATGTTTTCCTGCCAGCAGCTTGTTAGTTGGCCAATTCCTGCAAGGGGACGTAGGTAATTCCCCCCTCCAGCCAGCAAGGCCCGGGGCAAGACACCGCCCCACCGATTTCCGTGAGTCGCCGAAAACACCGACCCCACTCCCACATCAAGCTCAGCCATGGTGGCGGGGAAGTCACCGGTCACCGAAAGCTTGAGCCATTGACTTGCCACCGGCACCAGCACTTCGCGAAAAACCGGGAGCAGCTTACTTATACCTCCGTGGCAAGCAAGCACCACTATCTCTGCGTGAATCTCATGGTTTTCGTCGCCAAGCTGCAAGGCAATCCCGCTACGTTTTAGGCGAAGGGAGCTTACCTCGTGGCGAATTGTTGGTGCAGCAATGCTCCTTCTCAAAGTGGCAAGGAGTTTGTCTGGCGCAAGCCATCCCCCCCGTCCCCCGTCCCTCTGTACACCCATTGAGCTAAGGTGCGGGTGGGGTATGGCGAGGCTCAGCTGAGGAGTAAACCCGCAAGCGCTAAGCTGGGAAACCGCCTGGCGAGCCTCATTTAATTCGTCAGTTTCACTAATTAAGCGCAGGCGATTGTAGACAAGGTGAGGCACTCCCGTTTTTTCTGCAAAAGAAAGTAACAAATCAAAGGATTCGTCGGCAAAACGCCAGAGAGCGGCGGCTATTTCCTTACCATGGCGATGTGAGCTGCGGGTAAAATTATCAAGGCTACCACCAAAAAATAAACCTGGACAGGCGAGGGTTTCATTAGCGCCAATGGTAAGCGGATCCAATAAGGCAATTTTTTTTACCCCCAAACGTTCGAGGTGCCATGCCGTTGCCAGGCCGGTAATGCCTGCTCCGATAATGGCTACATCAAAACGTTTGCCCATCAGCGTTAGTTCCTCTGTGCTGCTCCTCCACCCATAACGGATAGCTCAGGAGCCTGCGTCCTCATCCGTAACGCCGGTAGCTTACCATAGGTCACTCCACGCCAGAGCCACTCAAAGGGACCAAAGCGAAATTTTTTCACCCACTGCTGAGCAAACAGCGTGATAAACACGGAAAAGATAACTGAGGCAACAATGACCGTCCCCGGTCCCACCTGCCCATAATAGCCAAGACCATAGCCGTACAACAGCAGCGAGGCACAGGTAGTGTGGGCAAGATAGACGGTCATGGAAATCTTACCAACCGGTATAAATAGTTGCGCAAAGCGCTGAAAACTTGGGTAGCGGTAGGCTTTGATAAAAGAAAGCACATAAAAACAGGCAATCCATGATTTTAGGGGAAAATAAACAAACTGCCAGAGTTTGGGGTAAACCAGCTGCAGCCCCCCAGCAATAAGCAAGACGGCAAGAGCAAGGCGCCAGAATTGCTCTAGAGCTCGTTGCTGCTTTGTGCTCTCTCGATACCACGAGTTTTTACCAACGAGCAATCCCAGTAACATTAAAGCAAAAATCTGGCAAAAATACCCGCCAAGGGTGAAAAAATCATCGAGATCTCCCTTAAAAAACATCAAGGCGTAATCAAAATAATTGGCTATACGCTCTGCGGTGATCCGCACGAACGAAGAACTTTGATAGATTGCATGAATCGCCGCATCGGGTTCCGAGGACAGACGAAAGAATTTTACATTGCTATCAAGGAATTCAGGAGAAATCAGATGCAGAACAAAATGCGAAACCGGCATAAGAAAAGAAAGACCGATAATCCATCGAACCAGCGTAGCGGCTGATTTTCTGTAAAAAGCAAGTACGGCAAGCCCCAAACCGGCGTAGATTAGCAAGATATCACCCCACCACACCAAGCTGAGATGCAGCAAACCTATAAAAAAAAGCGCCCCCAGACGTCGTCGCATCAGTGCGAACACCTCATGCCCCTTAGCTGCTGCCTGTTGCATAAAAATAGCCATCCCCAAGCCAAAGAGCATGGCAAAAATAGGGTACACCTTGCCATTTAAAAACATCATATTAGCTTTGGCCATTACCGCGTCAAAGGTGGTGGAAATAAACGAATAACGGGTGGCCTCTTTACCGGGTATGGTATTGATACTCGGGAAATTAACCATAATAATACCCATCATGGCCATCCCGCGCAGGGCATCAATCCAAGGGATGCGGGAATCCCCCTCACCTGAAATCTTTGAGGAAATACCACTCATGAACACTGTCTCCCACCGAGCTCAGCACAAACACCCGAACAATTACTGCCGATGTTTTGCAAACCCTAAAATTATCTACCGATGATTCTTTGGGGAAGACATTAACGTAGGAAATGCTTTATGGCAAGGGGAGGGAGCCCTCCCCGCACAAGTGATCGGCTGATTAATACGACAAACCAGTACCGCTACTATAAAGAGTTGTAACCTCAGATTGACTCAAGGCCCTGCTCCATATACCAACTTGTTCGATCAAGCCGCGGAAATATTGCCCATTGAAATCTGGCTGGCGCCCAATTTTACAATTCACCGTCGAAGTATTGAGGGTGACTGATCCCGTCGTCGCATCCAGGCTACCATTAATATAAAAACGGACCGTGCCGCCGGTAAGGGTGTAGACCACATAGGACCAGGTATTGATGACAATACTCGTGGTACTGGTAATATCAGCACCATTGCCGTGAAACTGAATTCTCCCCGTGGTACCGAGTATCATTATTTCGCTCAGCAACCCTCCCGAGTCATTGCCCCAGCCTGCTATGGTCATATTGCCTGCACTCAGGGTCGATGGCTTCACCCAGGCGGCAATCGTTCGATCCCCATTAGCGGTTTGCAAGGAATTATTCGTGGCTCCGCAATTGATATAGCTGTATCCCGTGGGTTGGGTCTGCACGCTTACCCCATAGGCAGCATTATAATTAGGCGCTGGCGCGAAAGCGCCAGCGCCGTGTCCTGACGAACGCAGTGAGGAAGGATCTTTCACATAACATCCGGATATCACGTGACAGATCCTTCGTTGCTTTGCTCCTCAGGACACGTCGCGGCACAAAATATGCTATTTCGCGCCAGCGACTAGCTAATTGCGTCACAAAGGGATTATTGCCGTTGCAAGAAGATATAAAAAAATGAAAAACAACCCCCTAAAAAAGCGGGGGACAGCCCAATTATTTTTCACAATAATCTCCAATTTTTTCAGTAATCAATTTTTGTTAGAAGGCGCACATTTGTCGTCACCAAGAATATGAGAAATACCAATAACCAGGGAGAGACGATTGCCGTTTACCTCCTGCAGGGGGGCAGGGCTGCCATCACTCGACTGCAGTTTTTGGGCTTTGCCCTTGCCGAACTGATCGATCACCCCGAAACTGTACCTGCTTTTATCGAGGGCATATTCCGCAAACAAGGTCATACCGCGATAATCTATATGGTCGTCTTGATTGTTCAAATCAGCACTTAGCTTTGGTCGCGCATCGTTATTGGTAAAAAACCCGCTGCGGA
Source organism: Deltaproteobacteria bacterium (assembly GCA_023250635.1). Taxonomy (GTDB): domain Bacteria; phylum Bdellovibrionota_B; class Oligoflexia; order Oligoflexales; family Bog-1112; genus JAHFAI01. The sequence goes on from JAHFAI010000015.1 coordinate 10,584, forward strand.
GATTGATTTTTGGAGAAATTTTATACTCTCCTCCCAGGCTCACATTTAGCAGCTGACGGCGGTTAAAATCAGTATTGGCGCTCTTCACCGCCGAACGATAACTAAGCTCAAAGGCGGCAGTGAATCCTCCGTTATTTACAGTGGCGACCCCCACATTAACTCCCCAGGGGAAGCTGCTCACCTGATTTTTTGAAATAACTGCAAGCACCTCTTTTTGCACTCCCCGGCGGCCCTCGATGGTCAGCACATTATCTTGCTCGTCGAGTGCAAATTGACTGCTATCAAAATCAGAAGAATAGTCTTCAGAAAGCACCAAGGGTTTACGTATTGCTAAACCAACATTTAAGTTTGGCCTCACCTGGTAAAGCACACCAAGCAGCGGCTCTAAGGCACTGATGGAAATTTTTTGAAAGTAGCTCTCCAAGGCGACACTACGGGCATTCGCCGCGTTAATTTGGATAATTTCACTATTCTGATAGGACTGAAAAATTTCGTTTACCGTGTATAAACCCAGGGCTAAACCTGCGGAAAATGTCCCCCAGCGCTTCGCAAGCCCTGCCGATTTCACCGCAGTTTCTGCGGTTGCATGAACGATACGGGAATAACGCTTAATCTTGCGAGACCCGATAGCTTGATTCTCAATAAGGTTATTTTGTTCTTGATTTAAGGAATCGGTAGTATAGAGGCTAAACCCAGCGACACTGCCTTGGAGATATTTATTGGTATTGAAGGCTGAGCCCATAAACGGAGAAAAGCCTCCTCCTGAGTTTTCAGAAAAATCGGCATCACCCACCGCTTTTTTATAGTTTTGATTATTTTGATAGTAGCCCTGCACCGAACCAGAAAGTTCGTTTTCTTCAACAAAGGCTAAACCGGCAGGGTTGAACGCTAACACCGAAGGATCAGCGGAGAGGGCCGAATAAGCCCCGCCAAACTGAGCTGAATTAACTCCGGGGACGATATTGTTGTAGTGGAAAATATCGGCTTGACTACTCGTCATCAGCGTCAGAAACAAGCCAGGAAGCAAAGCAAGATAACGCACGATTACCTCCAAAAATTAGTTCTTCCACACCGCAATTCCTCCGCCAAGATTATCCATCATGACTTGGGAGGAGGAGCTGTAGACTCCAGGACCTCTATTAAGAAGAGCGCTACTTTTATCGCTCGGATGGCTCCACGTGGCCGTACTAATCCGATATTCGCTGGCATAGGCGCGATTAGCGGTGCCATTGGAACTTTCCCAGAGAATGACTGCATTGCCTAGCTTATCCATAGCAAGCTGCAGGGAATTAACGCTGCTATCCTGAAACGAAAAGCTATCATTCACACTGCTGGGATTGGTCCAGGCGCCGCCCCGGTATTCGCTTTTAAAAGCACGGGTCACTGAACTGAAATTTGCTTGAGTCCAGACTATTATGGCATTACCAAGATCATCCATACCCACCTTTGGCGCTGAAGCCTCGCTACCATCAGGTGAAATATTGGTGGTTACATTTGCGGGATGAACCCAGGCCCCCGAACGATATTCGCTTTTAAAAATCTGGGCCGAGGTACCATCGGATTGCGACCAAACGATCACCGCATTGCCATTATTATCCATGGAGAGGGCCGGAGCGGTAGCACTCTGTCCATCAGGGGAAATGTTATCCTCGCGATTTGCCGGATTACTCCAGACTCCAGCGCGATACTCGCTTTTGAAAATTTGATTGGTCCCCGCCCCATTAGGCTGATACCAGGTGATAATCCCATTACCCTTGTTGTCCATCGCTACCAGGGGACTGCTCGCCGCTGAGCTTGAAGGAGAAACCTTATCGCTGAGGCTGCTGGGCTTAGTCCAAACTGCTGAACGGTACTCGCTTTTGTAGACTTGGGCGGTGGCGCTGCCGTCATTTTGCACCCAGGTAATAATAGCGTTACCATTACTATCCATAGCGACTTTAGGAGCAGAGGCTGCATTGTTGTTCAACGAAACATGATCGTCTAAATTCGCTGGCCCAGTCCAGGTACCACTACGATATTCAGCTTTATAGATCTGATTACGCAACCCATCACTCTGCACCCATACCACCACCGCATTGCCGAGATTATCCATCGCTAGATGGGGAGTGGAGGCGGCATTGCTGCTCACAGAAATTTTGCTGCTCAGAGCGGTGGGAAAACTCCAGCTGCCATTGCGGTATTCTCCTTTAAAAAGATAATTCACCGTATTGACCGTCTGCACCCAGACCACGATAGCTTCTACTGCAGCGCCTTTGCGCATCGCAACCACTGGACCAGGAGCGACAGCAGCTAACGGACAGAACGAGACAGCGACGCAGCTCGGGACGATGATCCCCTGGCGGGTATAGCTAACCGCAGCATTTGCGGTATTTACCCCGTCGTTAACGCTGAGTTTAAAGGTAAATTTTCCTCCCAGTAAGGTGTCATCCGTCAAGCCTGGCTTAGCAAGCAAGCGATTAGCAAAGGTGAGGGGGATCCCCTCGGTTTGCTCCCAGTAGTAGGTGAGATCTCCGCCTTGCAGATCTTTGGAATTGTCTCCTGCCAGGGTGATGGCTTGGTGGTAAGCCAGGTTAGCGTTAGCACCAATGTTGACCACAGGAGCTAGAGTAGAAGCAGCAACCGCAATGCTTACCTGAGCTTTATCGCTGAGAACGCCATTGCTCACTGTCACCCGAAAAATCAATTCACTTTTATCAAAGAGGGAAGGAGCACTAAAAGTAGGGCTGACCTTATCCTTGGCACTCAGCACCACGGTGGGACCGCTTATTTGCTCCCACAAATAGCTAAGAGCCCCGCCTTCGGGATCAACCGAGAGAGAAGCATCAAGGGTAACCGTCGCTGCACCAGCAACGCTCTGCCCACTACCTGCATTGGCGCTCGGGGGTTTGTTTGTAGCGCTCGTATCTGGAGCTGTGGCAGTTTTGCTCAGCGCTTTTTCAGTAAAAGCATCGAAATCTGCTCTGCTAACCTTGAGATCAGCAGTAGCAGGATCTGAGCTGATATTAGTCACCAGCTTATCTTTAAACGAGGTGGTGATGCTGGCTACCTGGGAGCTGGTTAAAGTGCTTCCCTGCCCCACACTAGAGACCGCTGAATAGACCATGGTTTCCATCAGAGCATCCGTTTCGGCTGCGCCTCGTCCGGCATTTTTTAAGCCAACGGCTGATTTACTAACCACATCAGCGACCAAGCTGCCTTTATCCTTTTCGCTGTAAGGAAGGCTGGAAAACAAGTAGGAAGTCTGCCCAAGAATCGAGCTAGTAACCGAGCTAAGATTAGTTCCCGGAGCCGCGGCGCTTGCCGCATGGGTAACGGCTGAACCAAAAACCGCAGAAATAAGCTGACTTTGGCTCTCTTGAGGAAGCCCCAAGCCCACCACTCCTTGAAGAGCTCCCTGCACCATTGCCCCTATGGTATTTTGCACGGTGAGGCTGTCCTTTTTCCCAGCTGAAGGATCAGAGATACCAGCAATGCCCCCTTGCATTATCGGATCCATCAACTGACTTATTTGGCTGGGAGTGAGAGCTTGATTGCCAATGGTGAGTTGACCAACACTGCTCATTGCTGCTTTTACTGAGCTGCTCAGCATGCTGGTTTTGAGTTCATCACTTTGATCGCTTGCTTTGGCGGCACTGGCGAGACCATAGGAAATACTATTCAGGACATTAAGGTAGCCACTAAGCCCCTGATCGGTGATTGCGGCAACCTGGCTCAGCCCCGCAACACTCCCCCCGGAGATCGCACCACTGAGATCAGCGGCATTATCAGGTGAAATTAAGGAGCCTCTACTCAGGCCATCCATAGCGCCCCCACTGAGCGCTTGTAGGGCTTTTCCCTGAGCTGCGGGGCTAATTTGGGCATCAACAATCCCCGCACTCAGAGCAGCTGAAACCGCTTGCAGGAGACTGCTTTGACCACTCAGCGCTAAACCGCTCGAACGTCCCCCCATAGACTCAACAGCCCCCCCACTAATGGTAGCAAGAGCCGCATTTACCTTTGAGGCAGTCAAAGAAGCATCGCTATTAATACTGCCGAGCCCCCCCATAAATCCTGAAGCCACATCTCCCAAAAACATATCGATGGAATCATCATACGCGGCACCATCATCACTAAGCCTGAGTTGCGTTTTTTTTTCTTCAATCACCCGTAAAGCTTCGCTGCTTATCGCTTGCGCTTGTTCTCTGCTTAAATCTGCCCGTTCATGGAGTTTTCCACCTATTTCATTAACCACAACCAAAGCCAATGATCCCGGACGAATTTGTGAAAAATTAGTGGCGAGACTTGGTGAAGTACCTGTTTTATCGATTATATCATCGACTAATTTATTGCAGCTCGCGAGGATTATTCCTCCGAGAGCAAGCAGCAAAAATTGTAGTTCTCTGTTCATCGATGCTCCTTAAAGCAGTGAATCAGGCCTTAATTTGCCCACACCACTATTCCTCCTCCAAGATTATCTAAAGCTGCTCGGGCGCTGCTGCTGACGACATTAGCAGCAGGGCTGCTAAAATAATCACTTGGAGCAGAGGGATGGCTCCATTTTCCCGTGCTACTACGAAACTCACTCGCATAGGCGCGATTAAGCACTCCGTCGGAGGCTTCCCACAAAATAAAGGCATTTCCCTGCTTGTCCATACTACTGTTCAACGCCTGCAACGAATTCTCGACCGAGCTGAAGCTATCGTTTAAGCTGCTGGGGTTGGTCCAAACATTGGCGCGATACTCACTCTTAAACGCTTTGATCACAGCACTATTATTGGCTTGCAACCAGGCAATGATGCTATTACCAAGATCATCCATAACCACGGTGCTGAGCGAAGCAGCAGTTCCATCGGGAGAAATATTATCGCTCAGACTAGCAGGATTGGTCCAAGCAGCCGAACGATATTCGCTTTTAAATACCTGAGAAACAGCAGAATTATCCCCTTGAATCCAGGTAATCAGCCCATTACCTCTATTATCCATGGCTACTCGTGGCAAAGTAGCATTGCTGCCATCAGGAGAGATATTGTTGGTTATCCCCGAAGGATTAGTCCAGGCGCCGGCACGATACTCGCTTTTAAATATTTGGCTGTTGGTCCCATCGCTTTGCGACCAAGTAATAATAGCGTTGCCATTGTTGTCCATGGCTACCTGAGGAGTCGTAGCTCCCTGCCCGTTGGGAGAACCGTTAGGAGAAATATGATTGCTTAGACCAGTGGGATGCGTCCAGGCAGCCGAGCGATATTCGCTTTTAAATACCTGTCCTTGATTAAAGTTATCGGCTTGTTCCCAGACAATTAAGGCATTGCCATTGTCATCCATGGCAAGCTGTACGGAACTCACCGCCCCTACATGGGGAGAAAAGTTATCGTTGATATCAGTGGGCTTGGTCCAAGCCCCTCCCCGATATTCCGCTTTGTAAAGCTGCTTGGTCGCCGTGGTATCGTTCTGCATCCAAACAATAAGGGCATTACCCGAACTATCCATCGCTATTTTGGGGGAGCTGGCATTGTCACCATACACGTTGGTAGGAGAAAGTTTATCGCTTAGAACGGCGGGATGGGTCCAAGCATTAGAGCGATATTCGCTTTTAAAAATGTAACTATTTGCGCCGATAGTATGACTCCAAGCAGCCATTGCCGTAGTGGAGTCCTTCTTCATAGCCACCACCGGATTTGCCCCTCCCCCGGCGAGGGGACACAGATCCACCGTGCTACAATCAGGAACCAGCATACCCTGACGAGTAAAGCTGATGGTCGAATCACTGGAATTTACGCCATCGCTAACCGTAACTTTAAAAGCAAAAACTCCCCCGAAGAGGTGGTCATCGCTCAGGGTTGGCGCAGCACTGGTGGGATTAGTAATGGTCAGCTGACTACCACTGGTTTGTTGCCACCAATAGGTGAGGGAACTGCCCTCAGGATCAACCGCGGTTGCCCTCAAAATCATGGCCTGATGATAGGCGAGGGTACCACCACTGCTTAAGGTAAGCGTTGGCGCCTCATTGCTTGCGGTGACCGCAATAGTTACCGTAGCAGAACTTGAGGCTATAGCGGAACTCACCGTTACCTTAAACGTCAAGGTGCCGTTGGCGGTTAAATTCGGTGCGGTAAAGGTAGTTTTGGCTTGATTAGCAGCACTAAAGCTGACTGCTTTTCCACTAGTCTGTTGCCACAGATAAGTAAGTACCGTCCCCGCAGGGCCGGTAGAATTTGAAGCATCAAGACTTACAAGGGATTTTTCGCTTACGGTTTTGTTCAGCCCCGCATTAGCAACCACCGGAATAGTCACCAGCGCTGGCGGCGCAACAATCGGGGTAGCGCTGGCAAGTGTCGCACTAATATTGCTAGCCAGCTTAGTGGTATCCAGAGGAAAGCCCAGGCTAGTATCCCTGGTAAAATTGCCTGCTAACTGCTCTTTGAAAGTGCTGGCTATGCTTGTCACCTGATCACCACTGAAATCACCGCTCTGGTTTGCGCCGCTAAACACCGTCGAAACCATGGTATCGAGGACCGCACTCACAGCGTTACTATCACGACCGGAAGTCTTAAGACCAGTAAGGGAGGCACTCACCACATCAGCCATAATTTTGCCGCGATCACCTCCGCCATCTTGACTGGTATAACCAAGGGCGGTGAGATTTGCGGAAGTTTGTCCAAGAACTACTTGGCTATACTGAGCTAAATCAGCATTAACAATGGGCAGACTCGACACCGCAGCAAGCGCTGAACTGCTTACTTGAGAAACCGCCTGACTTTTGACCTCAGCCGGTAAAGCGAGGGTGCTTAGACCTTGAAGAGCACCATTGACGATGGTACCAAGCTGTGCGCTCGTACCCGCGGTAGAGTTGGTTCCCGATTTATCGGCAATACCGCGCACCCCGCTTTGGATAATTGGGCCAACGAATTTAGCCTGATCACTTGCTCCCAATGTCTGCCCAGCAATGCTTAACTGACTAAGGGAGCTGACCGTTGCCGTCATGGTGGTGGTCAGCACCTGGGTTTTGAGTGCCTCACCACCATCGGAACTGCTGATGGCACTGCTTTGAGCAAAGACCACATCACTGAGGGCTAGTTGATAGGCATCCACCGTCATCGCATTGGTTGCCGCAACCTGAGCTAAGCCAGCGGAACTTCCCTGGACGAGCGCAGCAGAGAGCTCCTGGGCATTGTCCTCGGTAATCAAGGAACTATTCAGCATACTGGTCATTGCCGCGGACGAAATTGCCTGTAGACAGGTGCTGAGCTGGGCTGCACTGACCCCCGCCAAGGTAAGCCCTGCGACTAGATCCCTCGAAAGACCCTGCACCAAAGCAGCTAAAGCAGTGCTATCTAAGTCATCAACCCTGCTCTCCATGGCTTCGAAAGCTGCAGCACTCGTCACCTGCACTGCCTTTGTCAACTTTCCACTCCCTAGGGGTGAATCCGCGCTGTTGAGGCTCCCAACGCCAGCCATAAATCCGCTCGCCATATCACCTAAAAAAGATCCAAGCTTATCCCCATCGCCTGAGTCAAGAAGCCTCAAACTGCTACCGGCTGGGGGCGGAGCTGCTTGCTTACTATCCAAAGTCGCCATTGCTTGCTGGTTAACGCGGAGCAGATCGGGACCGGTGATATTGGCTTTATCCTGTAGTTTAATGCCTATTTCATTGAAAACCACCAAGGCGAGCGAGCCCGGACGTATCCTCGATTTGGCAGTGAGTAAAAAAGGGGTTGTTCCAGCTGGATTTTCCCAGTTGCCTAGGGGACCTTTACAGCCCTTGCTCAACACCACTGCCATAAGAACGAGGCTCACACGAACAATCATCGTCCTCGCGAGGGGGTATAGGAAGCGCTTATTCTGCATAGATATTCCCTTTTTTATGGGGAAGTATTCCAAATAACAAGTAAAGTAGCTCTTAAAGTCTTCGGCCGAGCCCTTGCTGAACTTAAGGAGGCAATACGGGTAGTGCGAGGGAATTTCCAGAAGAATTGACTCTGACATAACCTTGACAAGTCGCTGCCTTCAAGGCTACGGTGCGGCACTGCTATGGCAGCTCAGCCGGTCCTCAGCCCTAAGGAATCAACGTGATTGTTATTAAAACCGACCAGGAAATCGACGCTATGCGCGCCGCTGGTCACCTGGCCTTCGAAATGCTCGAAGCCCTCGAAACATACATCGTTCCCGGAATCAGCACCCTGGACATCAATGACTTTATTCATGCCATGACCGTACGCCGGGGAGCGAGACCTGCTCCCCTTGGCTACAAAGGCTTTCCCAAATCCGTCTGCACCTCGGTGAATCAGGTGGTTTGTCACGGCATTCCCAATAAACGCCACCTCCTTAAGGATGGGGATATGGTCAATGTGGATGTAACCCCAATTGTTGCCGGCTACCATGGCGATTCCTCCCGCACCTTCCTGGTCGGTAAGGGGGTCAGCCCCACAGCCCGCAAATTGGTTGACTGCGCCCGCGAATGCCTACGCCTCGGTATTGCTGAGCTCTTTGACGGCTGTCGTATCGGCTCCATCGGTCATGCGATCCAAGATTATGCGGAAGGCCTGGGCTTTAGCGTAGTACGAGAATTCGTAGGTCATGGCATCGGCAAGACCTTTCATGAAGACCCTGAGATCCCCCACTACGGGCAACGCGATCGCGGCCTACGGCTGACCAAAGGCATGGTTTTTACGATTGAGCCCATGATCAATGAAGGGGATTGGCGCTGTCGGATTTTGCCCGACAAGTGGACAGCGGTAACTATGGATAACAAGTTATCAGCGCAGTTCGAACATACCCTCGCCATTCGTGGTGACGGCCGAATCGAGGTTTTAACCGATCCTAACCAAGGGATACTTCGGTAATCTCAGGGATTTTTTCTTTGAGAATGGGAACGATGCCGTTGAAGAGGGTAATATGACTTGAGGGACAGCCCGAACACCCGCCGAAAAGTCGTAGGGTAACACGATAATCTTCCACCTCGATCAACTCACATGAGCCGCCGTGCATGGCCAAATAAGGATTGATATCCTCGTCAATTACCCGGTTAATGTGCTCGATTAAAACATCTTGGGTTTGCGTTTCTTGATTCATACTTATGCTTCTCACCGTTAAGGGTATATGCCCCGATACAGCCATGGCCTCGTCTAAAAGTCAATGGCTTAGTGTAAGGCTAGCAGCTGATCGATTGCCAGAGCCGAAAACACCCCGAGGGCGTAGAGACAAGAGTAACGAAAGTAGGCCATTACCAGCAAATTATTGTGGGAGAAATAAATTACCCCGGCGTCCCAAATAAATTTTGCGGTGAGCAGACAACTAGCGAGCAGATAAACCCAGCCGGCATTGCTGCAAAAATACAAACCCACCACACAGGGGAGCAAACAGAGGGAATAGAGAAACATGGCATAACGGGTTTTATCGTCCCCATAGACCACCGGGTACATGGGGATCTTTGCCTTGGCATAGTCATTTTTATACTTTAAGGCCAGGGACCAAAAATGCGGGGGCGTCCAAAAGAAAATAATCAGAAACAACAGCCAAGCCGGCAAAGCAATGGTGCCACTCACCGCAGCCCAACCGATAAGCGGTCCCACCGCTCCTGCAGCTCCGCCAATCACGATATTCTGGGGAGTGCGTTTTTTGAGCCACAGCGTATAGATCACCACATAGAACAAATGCCCGGCCAAAGCGGTAAGGGTAGCCAGTAAATTGGTACCCCAATAGAGCAAGGCGAGGGCGGCGATCAGCAAAAAAGAGCCAAAGAGCAGGGCAGAATTTTTGTCCACTCGTCCCGCAGGCAGGGAGCGTTTTTTGGTGCGATCCATCTGCAGATCGGTGGATGTTTCAATCAGTTGATTAAAAACCGCAGCCGAAGCCGAGGCAAACATGGTGCCAATTACCGCGGCAAAAGCCGTGCTCAGTGCTGGAAAAGCACCTGTGGGCAATAATAAACTCGGAATTACCGTGATTATTACTAATAAGGTGATGGTTGGTTTGGTAAGATTGAAATAATCACCAAAATTAGCTGCCGGCGCTTCGGACTGGAGAAGATGTGCTGGAAATTTGCTCATTATGTCCTAAGGAAAGCGCGGCGTCCATCCCACCAGAATCGGGAAATAAACGCAGGTAAAAAAAAGCACCGGCATCAGCAGAGCAATCGCAATCAGTTGCAACCACCCTCTTCTCTCACGCTGACGGTCTCGTTGTGGTGTAAGCGAACGCTCCATTTTCACCCCCAAGTGCCAAATAAAATCAACTCGATATATGATAGCAGCAGTGGTAACAATGCGAAAAGTGCGCTCGTCAATAGCTTCGCTGCACCCAGCGGCCAGATCAGGGGGCATTTTATCCAGATCAGTTCGGGGATGCAAGTAGTTGCTGCCGAGATGAAAAAAAGGAAAGCCGCTATGCTCGTAATCGCTCATCGAGGTGCCAATCAGGAGGCCATCGAAAATAGCATGCCTGCTATGGAGAAAGCCCTGGCTGGAGGAGCCCAACGCATTGAGCTGGACGTGCAGCTCAGCCGCGAGGGGGAGCCCTATATCTTTCACGATGATTCTTTAATGCGCCTCTGCGGCCAGCCTCACCCCTTTAATCAGCTCAGCGCGGCGGAAATATCGAGGATGCGCCTTGCCGACGGCAGCCCCATACCTCACGCCAAAGAAGTACTGGCGACGATGCTGCCGCGGGTCGAACTTAATCTTGAGATCAAAGGGGGCGACCCTAAAACCGCCGAGGCTATTGCCTGCTTAGTAGCTCGCTCTGCTCTTGCCTCGCGGGTGGTGTTCTCCTGTTTTTATCCTGAGCCGCTACGCTATCTCCACCTCCACTACCCCAAGCTCACCTGTGCGGCACTGTGGGGCTACGATACCATCAGCATCAATCCCTGCTATTTTTCTGCACCGCAGTTATTCATGGACCATAGCCACTGTGCCATTATTCATCCTGAAGTCGCCTTGGTTACCGCCGCATTTATGGATCAAGCAAAACACCGCAGGTGGTTGGTCTACCCGTGGATATCCCTCACCGATGAACCCCTCGGCCAAGCTCCTCATCTCTGGCAACAGTTAAAAAATCTCGGCGTCAACGGCCTCTGCACCAATTGGCCTCGTCAATTTGCCCGTTGGCTCAAGGAGCAGCCATGAGCACTGCCTTACCTCTCCATACCCTTACTAATCTTTGGCGCTTTGACACCATTGCCGGGGTAACTGGGGGTGGAGCTACGCCCCCTCACTTGCGCTTCGCCACCTGCTATGGCGAGCCCAGCCAGGTAAAAGAATTTTTGATTTTTTTTAATGGACGCAATGAATTTATCGAAAAATACACGAGTCTCCCCGAAGATCTCCAGCTCGGTACTGAGCGAGGTTTTCTTACCTGGGATCATCGTGGCCAGGGAGCTTCCCAGGGGCAGCGATCCCATATCGATAGTTACGAAACTTTTGCCCGAGATGCCCAACGGATTATCGACCATCAGGTCTCTTTTACCACCCCCTACACCATCTTAGCCCACTCCATGGGAGGCTTAATTGCGCTCTATGGCATAATGAAGCAGTACTTCCGCCCCCAACGTTTAATTATTACCTCACCCCTCCTCGGCGTACCTAACCATCCCTTGCCGCGCTTTCTTTCTCGCCCCCTCGCCAGCCTCTTGAGTTCCGTCGGGATGAGCAAAAAATATATTAATAGCGATCGTTATCCACGAGATCCCGTAGCGACAAACCCCCTTACCCACGATTTTGCTAAATATCTAGCGCTGCAGAACGGCATCCATAGCGGACGCAGCATAACCTTTGGTTGGTTACGAGCAACCTTCGCCGCCTTGGAATTTGTTTTTAGTGAGCAAGCTTTGCAGCAATTCGATGTTCCCGTTTATATGCTGACTGCAGAACACGAAGAAGTCGTTGATCCCCTCGGCGCAGCAAAATTCTCCAGCCGACTTAAACAAATCAAACCTCAGCAGGTTATCTGTGAGCAGCTCAACGGGGCCCTCCATGAGCTCTTGTTCGAAGAAAAGCACCTCTACCAAAAAGCCTTAGAGAAGGTCCGTCACTGGCTGTAAGCCCTAATCGTAAATATGAGGAAAACTAAGCTGCTGGCAGGTAACCTGACAAGCAATTGCCACTTGGTCTTTTTCCTTTACCTCCACATCGATATTGTAGAGCTCCTTGATTCCCTGACCAAAACGCTGATCCGTGATCACGGAGCGCTCAAGCGGCACCTTAGTGCGGCGTTTAAAATCCTCATGGGTATGTTTCAGTTTTATCCCCGCAATTTTCCACTCGACAATATTGGCTCCCCAAATTTCTTGTTCATCTCGTGTTACGCGTTTTTGGCTATTATGGCAGTTGGTCCAGCCAACCGCAGCCATTGCCCCGGAGCTACTCCCCCAGCAGACAACGAGAAAAAAACACCTTATGATCTGCATAGATTATCCCCCCCATGCTACCCCCACCACCATGGGGGCTGCGGAAGAAAATAGCTAGAGGCAATTTTTACCTGGAAAAATTCAGGGGAGGTCCTTCAACGAGGTTTTCTGCGCAAATAATAAAACTCCAGTGCGGGAATAAGATACAAGGTAAAAATCAGCGAAACCCAAAGGCCACCGCACACCGCAATGCCAAGGGGCTGCAGCACTTTACCACCTTCACCAAAGCCGCAGGCAAGCGGTAACATCCCCATAATGGTGATCAGCGAAGTCATTAAAATAGGCCGAATCCTAGCCTCAGCCGTCAGGGTAATTGCCGAGGCAGGATCTCGCCCACTGCGCACCAAGCGCAAAATCATTTCCACCAGCAAAATAGAATTCGCCACCGTAATCCCGTTAAGGAGAATTAAACCTAAAGCTGAATTTAAGCTGAGACTTGAACCGAATACAAACAGAGAGAGCAGCACCCCCAAAAATCCAAAGGGAATAGCCAGCATCACAATGGCCACATGCACCACGTGATTAAACTGTATAAAAAGCACCAAGAAAATCAAACCCAGAGAAATAGCTATAGCCATAAGCAGTTCGTTCAAAGCTTTTTCTAATTCCACCCGCGGATTGACCCACTCAAAAGAAACTCCAGGTCGTTGCCAGCCTCTGGTAAAATTATCCACCACAGAGTGCAGGCGAGCCATCAGGGTATTTTCCCGTTCCTTTTCTTTTTCGCTGAGCTTGCCCTCCACATAAAAAACCTGTTCGTCGTTCAAACGTTCGATCCCGGAACCAGAATACAGCAGCTCAGCGGAGGCCAAGGCCTTGATCGGCACAATCACCTCCCCTACGGGTACGGGCAGAGCAATCAATTCAGCAACCTGCGAGGTTTCGCGATGGGGGTAGGTCAGACTTACCGTTTTAAATCTTCCTCCCAGAGGAATACGCACCACCTCCATGGAGCGTTGAGCAAGGTTGGCAATATCAGCAAGATCACTGGCCTCAAATCCGAGGCCCTCACGTTTTATTGCGGTCATAAATTCTGGATAGGGGCTCAGTAGTAGTTTTTTTTCTTGTCGAATATTTACGTTGGTATACACCGAGTCGACGATTGCTGCTTCCTGGAGCTCAGCCTGGAGAAAATCCATGGCTTCCACCGCAGCCTGGGACTTATGGGCATGGACCAGCACCCGCCAATCGGGAGGATCGGGGATGGGCAGCTCGGAAGGATTCCAGGGAAAAATATCGACTTTTAGATCGAGCCTGCCTTTATAGGCGGACTCTAGCTCGGAAAAAGCCCCTTTATAGTCGCGCTTATTGTTAAGTTGAATGGCCACAAAGGCGCCGCTGATTGAATTAAAATTAGCAAAGGTAAATTTTATTTTTCCGGGAAGACGCTCTTTTATTTCCCGCTCAAATTTTGCTACTGTTTCTTCAAGTTGGCTCAGTTGGGTAATCTGTTGGGGGGTGACCAACGCTCCTATTATCTGAGTATCTGGCTTACCGATAATTTCTTGCCGTAACCGCGGAGGAATTAGAATAACTGCGGCAAATAAAGCTACCACCGTACTCAGCAAGAGGCAGAAAACCGCCACCGGCTTATGAATAAAGGCACTGAGGCTCCGCGCATACAAGCGATACAAGGCATTGAGCAAGCGCCCCAGCAGGGGGAGCACATGGCGATCATCAAAAACCACCCCTCGGGAAGCAAGATGTAAGCGTACGGTTGGTACCAAGACCAGAGCGATAATCAACGACAAACCGTGGGAGTAAATCACTGCTTTAGCTAAGTCTCCGAGAATTGCATAGGTGAGATCGGAGGTGAAGACCAGGGGGAAAAACACGAGCAGCGAGGTACAGGTGGCGATAAAAACCGGCATCGCTACTTCGCGCACCGCTTCGCTGATCAAACGCGCAATTTCTGGCGGACTCATCCCCTTTGTTCCAAGCCGCGAAAGTTTCTTCGTGAGGTGATCGATAACCACAATCGAAGCATCCACATTCATCCCTACGGATAAAGCTAAGCCACCCAAAGAAATGAGATTAAGTTCCACTCCACTGAGCTTCATCAAGATAAAAGCCAGAAGCAAACTCGTGGGAATTTCAATTAAAGCGGTAAAAGTTCCCGCTATATTGCCAATAAAGAGAAAGAGAATCAGCACCGCAATCAACGAGCAGAGCCATACTTCTTTCATCACATTATTGGTCGCCGCTTCGATTAACTCTGCGGGATTGATGCTTACCGAAAACTGTATATCTTTTGGGAGCACCCCCGAAGCTGAGGCTGCTTCCACCGCGGCAAGAATTTTATCACTCATCGCTTTGATGTTCTGCCCCGGGGCCGGCTGGACATACAAACCCACCGAGGATTGACCATCTATTTTGATCAGTTGCTGTTGCTCCTTGGCCACGGCCTCTTTGATCTCAGAGATTTCCGAAAGGCGGATCTGCTGCCCATTACGCCGCTCAAGGGTAATCCCCGCAAGAAAATCCAGAGTAATAGCCTGACTGCCTACTTCCACTTTAATGGAAGAGGAGCCGCTTTGCATGGTTCCCACCCCAAAATTTTTTACCGCTTTGCTCACCGCCCAGACCACATCACGGGGGAGAAGCTTAAAAGCCGCCATATCTTGGGGACGCAGCTCGATTAAGATTTGCTTGTCGTTAGGATTCCAAATTTGGGGATTTTGTGCTTCACGAATTTTAGCCAACTGTGGCTGCAGAGTTTTCTCGAGGAGGTCAAATATTTCCTGAGGGCTTCGCCCCGCACTATGAAAACTCCCAAAGAAAAACCCTGTGCCGCTATTATTTAAGTAGGCGTAGGCACCACGACGGATTTCTTCGGGCCAGGCGCTGGCTTGATTGCTAAGTACCTGCTGGGCTGCATGCAAGCACTTGCGACCTTCATCACCCCAGTGAAATTCCACGCTCAGGGTTAATTCGTCAGCCCCATAGTGAGCACGGGTTGATTCAGGAGTGCACTGCCGCTCATGAATCTGACGAATATCGTATTCCAAGGATTTACCATACTGATGGAGGAAGCCCTCAGCAGTTAACATCCCATAGGAGACATTGATATTAACCTTAGGCTTGGTGGAACTGGGGTACATTGCGACGGGTAAACTAACATAGCTCCAAATGCCCACCGCAATCAAAATTGCAAAGGCCCCATAGACCCGCAAAGGGTGCAGCAATAGTTTGTCCATCAGTTCTTTTCACCTTCCTGAAGGGTTACTGCTTCATCTTCCTTTAAATACTTCGAACGATTGACAACCACTACCTCACCGACTTTTAGGCCACTAAGGATTTCTTTGCGATCTCCCGGCAGGTCTTTACCAACCGTCACAGAACGTTTTTTTATTTTTCCATTTACCACAATTCTGGTGAGGAAAGACTGCTTTTCGAAGCTCAGGGCCTCTTCGGGAACGGTAATCCCCATCCGTTGAGCAAGTTTAAATTCCACCGTCCCCATCATCCCGGGGAGCAGCTGTTCGCTGATAGCTTGGCGGTCACTCTCGCTTAGTCTGCGCTGATCCCAGCTCAATTCACAGCTCGATGTCCCGGTCTGGGAAGAAACCAGGGGAGAAATCCCGCTGATCAGCACTGCTAACTTCTTGGGATCGAGCACCCGAAAGGAGATCTCGCCAATGCTGTCGCTACTAAAAGAACGGAGATCTTTTTGAGGAATTTCACCGAGCAGTGCTAGTTTGTTGCGATTCACCACCTGGAGGAGAGAGTCGCCGGCTTTTACCCGGCTACCCACCTTGGCTTTAACCGCAGCAATTTGGCCATTGATGGGGCTCTTGACTTGAATCGGCGCATGATAGCTTTCGGCTTTTAGCTGGCGGATTACCGCAAGTAAATCGCCTTTTTTAACCATGCCACCAAGTTTGATCGGCAGCTCTTCGATCACCCCATCGATATCGGCAAGAATTAGACTTTCTTCCCTTGCTTGCAGAGAAATGGGTAGGTAGTAAAGATCAAAAATTGATTCTTCTTTGATTTTTACTACCCTGACCGCAGGCTTATCCTCGCTATAGGCTTGAAAAGAAGTCAAAACAAGCAGAAATACTCCTGCGCACCATCTCCCTATGCTGCTCATATGTTTCCTCTCATAGCTAGCAGTTCAACCTTTGCCACAGATTCTTCCTTCTCAGTTTCGGTACGATTCCACTGGAGTTTAGCTGCTAAGACTTCCACCACCCGTGGTAGCACACTCAGGGCTGCCTCGGCATCGAGAGTAGCCAGACGAGTACGACGAGCGAGAATATCTAGGGGTTTCACCGCATACTCGTGCTGGATGGCCCAATGCACCTCGCTCAGCAGCAGGGGATGGTCAGGGTGGAGAAACTGGTTGAGATTTTCAGCTTTACCAAAAGCCAGCAGATCACCAGCTCGACCTCCGTAGGCAGAGACCAGATGCTCCGTGCACAGCAGGGGTAACTGATACTCTGCTGCTAACTGAGCGGCGAGACTTACTGTATAGCCCGAGCTACCGACCAGACACAGCTGGGCCGTACTACCCACATAGCTTACCTCGCGTTCAAGCAACTCCTCCACCTTGTCCACCGTATCTTGCGCCATTTTACGAAAGGTCGTCCATTTCCCTCCCGTTATGGTCACTAAACCATGATCCGAAACTTCGAGGTAGTGATCGCGTACCAAACTTGCGGTATCTGCTATCCCTTGCGAACTCACCAGCGGGCGTATCCCTGTCCAAGCGGATTTTACTCGCAGCTGCTCAGAGGAGACCTCCAGATACTCACTCACATAGGCTAAGAGATAATCCACCTCTTCTTTAGTTGGCAGGGGCTGGTTGCTCAGCTCAACAGGATTATCGGTGGTGCCGACCAAAGTAGCATTTTGCCAGGGGAGCATAAAAATAACCCGCCCATCCTTGGTTTTGGGAATTAAAATTCCCGCCTTATTGGGCAACAGATCGCCCTGGAGAATAAGATGGGTCCCCGATGAAGCTGCAATCAAGGGCTTAACAGCAGGATCATCCATCCGCCGAATCGCATCCACATAGGGCCCGGCGGCATTAATCACCAGATCGGCATTAATAATATAGCTCTCCCCCGTAAGCCGGTCGATAACTTCGGCCCCGCTTAAACTATCATCACGATGCTGATTGAGCAGACTCGTTACTTCGCTGTAGTTGAGAACCGTAGCTCCGCGAGAAATCGCACTCAAAATCAAACTTATATTCAAACGGCTATCGTTAAACTGCCCATCATAAAAGGAGACGCCACCGACCAGCCCCTCTTCCTTAAGCTGCGGTAACTGAGCGTGAACTTCTCCAGGGCTAAGATATTGGCTCTGATGAAGACTGGCACTCCCCGCAATCCAATCGTAAAGCTTAAGACCAGCCCACATATAAGGAACTTCCCAAGGACGGTACAGAGGGGTGATAATTTGGAGTGGCTTAACCAGAAACGGGGCCAGCTTAAAAAAATTCCCCCGTTCGTGCAATGCTTCCCGCACCAATTTGTACTGATCAAAATCGAGATTTTTCACTGCTTTTTCAAGATAACGCACTCCCCCATGGGCAAGCTTGGTGCTTTTGGCAGAGGTTCCGGCAGCAAAATCATAACGCTCTACCAAGGCAACTTTCAAGCCCCGATTGGCGGCATCGAGAGCTATGCCCGCTCCACTGGCTCCGCCTCCGATAATCAGGACTTCAAAGTGTTCGTTACCTAAGCTTGTGCGAATGCTTGGCCGATCGTGGGGCCTGGGGGCTTCGATCTGCTGAGAGGGAAGCATCGCCTCAGGAGTTGCGGGCAGCATAAGGACGAACAAGCAAGCAAACAAAAAAACCGTAAAGAGTATTTTAATTAGCGACATCAAACTTCACTCCGCATAAAAATAGTCATTGCTGCATTCGTCAGCTCGTCATCCTGAGCGTAGCGAAGGACCTCCCAAGCCTACTTCAACTCTGCAAGCTAGCAAGCTGCGAGGGGATGTCAATCGACTGCTGCAGCGATCCCGCCAAGGCTACTGAGCATCTTATAGTGGGAGAGATTCGAGGAATATCATAAAAGCTATTGCGTTTATGTAACTCTCTATTCACAAGGAAAATCAGATGAAGCTTTTTCTAAAATCTCTCCTTCTCGGCACCAGCATTTTAGTAGCAAGCTCCCGCTTACTTGCCGCAGAACTGCCTACTCCACCTAGCGAGGTTACTGCCCTTGAAGAAGAGGCTGGTTACACTGATGGCAGCCAGCGGCGATATATTGAAATTACTGTTAAAGAAGGCTTTCAAAGTACCCGCACTGCCCTGCTCGCCTTTAGCAATGGTGAAGAAGCCACTAGGAAAATTCATGGAATCACTTATAAAGTAACTCAGCTCGTAGGGGAGTATCCCGAAGCCTTCCTTAAGGACGACCAGCAACTCGGACTTCTCGTTAATCGCTCCACCGACACCCAGCTCGAAAACTCACTGCTTTCAGTTTACGAATACCGAGGTCCGGCAGAAGGGAGCAGCGAGTTTTTTGGCATTCTCTACGAGAAATAAGTGCGACTGTGGGGATTCCCCGCTAAAACTTGTTTTTTCCGGCTATATATGCCAAATTCCCTAGACTCATTGATCAAAAAACGGAGAATAGACCACCCCTATGCGTCTAATATACCTTGGCACCCCCGCTTGCGCGGTGTTTCCCCTCGAAGACATCCTTGCTCTTGCCCCTAGCCATCATTGTGAACTCGTGGGCGTAGTGAGCAGAGAGGCGCAGCTGGTCGGGCGGGGCAAAAAGAAAAACCTCCAAGACCCAGCCGTAGCCCATTTTGCCAAGAACCTCGCCGTTCCAGTGCTCCAACCTGCCTCGGCCCGAGACCCCGATTTCCTCGAGCAGCTGCGCGCCCTCAAACCCGACCTGCTGATAACCTGCGCCTACGGCCAGATACTCAGCGATGAATTCTTGGCGATCCCGAGCCGCGGAACCATCAACATTCACCCCTCTCTTTTGCCGAAATTTCGTGGTGCGACCCCCGTCCAAACGGCGTTATTGCAGGGCGAACCCTATACCGGGGTGACGATACTCTTTACCGTAAAGCAACTGGATGCCGGGGCGATCATCAGCCAAAAAATCTTCCCTATTGCCCCTGGAGAAACAGCGGGCGAGCTCCAAGACCGGCTTTTTAAGTCATTAAAACCCTTGCTCAACGATGCTTTTAACAAACTTAGGGACCCAGACTTTGCGGGAATGCCCCAGGACCCTAGCTTGGTAAGCCTGTGCCGGCGAATAAAGAAAGAATTTGGTCAAATCGAGTGGAGCCAAGCAGGCGAAACCCTTATTAACGCCTACCGCGCCTACGCTCCCTGGCCGGGAAGTTTTAGTTTTTATCAAGGTAAACGGGTGGTATTCTCCCAAATATGTTCGCTACCTGAGGAACACAGTTTCCCTGAAGGGCAAGAGCCGGGAAGTTTTTGCTTCGATCAAGCTTCGGGCCTTTTGGTGGTACAATGCGGCGCAGGCCTGGTGGGAGTGAGCAGCTTACAGCGGGAGGGCGGCTCCCTCGCCAGCGCCGGGGATTTCTGGCACGGATTAAAATCCCCTAGCGCTCCCTGCTTTTCCATGATGAAATAAAGCTAAGAGTTACTGCGAGGAAGCATTAATGGCCCAACAACAGCTAACCGCTGACAATTTTCAAGAGTCCTATTTTCAGTTTGGCGATCGTCAGGCAGGAATATCCCTCGTCTATAACCCCGAAGAAGAACACTATAGCTACAATGCTTACTGCCTCGAGCTAAGCTTGTTACAAGAGCTCTTTGCAGTCGAGCACGATTTCCTCGAAGATGCCCTCCACACCGTAAACAGCGAATTTGGCCAGTGGGAACTAAAAAGCCACGATTCCGCTGATAAAGGCTGTGGTAGCTGCGTTGCCAAGAAAAGCTGCTAGAAGCCAGGCGCAGGATTTTATTTTTTACTCTTTCTTTTTTACCCCAACCACCTTTTTCGGATAGTCTAGCAATGTCCTTGACATGATCTACCCGAAAATGACATCGTTACTTCATCAGGCGATATCCCTTGCTTCCTCCAATAAAGCGACTTCCAACCATTCCTCTTTCCTGCTTTTAATAAGAACAAACAAACCAACGAATTTTGGTCGGTAACTATTTTTCATTGCAAGCCCTTGTTAGACAAGCCTGCTATCGAGGTCAGCAAATCAGCTAATAATTTCTTTGCTGCAACAATAAATAAGTCCCCTATAAAAGCACTATATTCAGTCCATCCAACGAAATGACTTCATCCCCGGGGGAGATATGGTACAGTTTCTGAGCAAGCAAGAGAACACTGCAACCTCCATAAGCAGCTCTGCTGGTCCACAGGTTGTCTCACCACACCATGACGACCAGCTTAAATCATGGTCGACCTATATTAATGAACATTATGACACTATGACTTCATTAAAAATCATCATCGACGGTCATCGAGTATTTTGTGGAGACAAATGCCTTGATCTAACCAAGAAAGTAAAAATGCTCGCCCTGTTCAAGGTCTTTGCCGGTGCAGCGAACTACCGCCTCAGCAAAGAAAAGCTCGTGGAGAAAATCTATCTCCGCACTCTCGAGCATCAGCCTTCTCTGCGCCAACAGATTTGCCTTGAACACAATATTGTCAAACTGTTGAGTCGCGCAAGAAAAATAGCCCAATCTAGCCTGGGATTTCCCCACCAAAAGCACATGAGCCTTGATTGGTTTGTCTATGACCCCTACGAGAAAGCCTATCAATTATTTAGACTGCGCAACAAAAAACTGTGGTTTTAACTCTCCTGCGAGTAGCTGTTAGTAGCCATCAAAAAAGGTTTCTCACCATACCACCGCAAAGGCTAGGGAGAAGCCCATCACCAGCCTTGTGGATTTCGCTCCTCGCCACCCCCAGCATGGCAGGAGGCGGCTCGTCGAAGTCAGGTGCGGAAACGCAAGCTGTTTCTCCTCCATGCCTGCCACAGCTTGTTCGATTATTGCGTCACCGTTCTTGGGTTTAGCGAGGCAGAAAGCTACCTGCGTTGCCAGGTGGCAGGAATCTGCTCTCGTTTTCCCGCAGTGCTTGCCGATCTTGCAGCAGGAAAAATCAGCCTCTGCGTCGCGGGTAAGCTTGCTCCTCGTCTCAGCGAGAAAAACCAACACCGTCTCTTGCCAGCTTGCCACGGTAAAACAAAACAGGAGGCCGAGATAATTAGGCCGTGGCGCGAAAGCGCCACGGCCGTGTCCTGAGCCGAAGGCGAAGGATCTTTCGCGGGTTAGCACGGTCTGTTTTAAACACTTTCTAATTTTTCTAGCAAAGAACGTTCCCGCAATTCATTTACGCAACTCTTTTCTTTTTTTCGATCCGATGGTTGATTAATTGCCGTATATTGAAGCCAAAAATAGACGCGTAGCCAGCTGCCAATGTTCCAGAATCCGATTTCATTCTGCTGCGTCCTAATTGTCCCCCATGTTTTACATGTCCAATCAAGGGCTCTATACCCGCCCGTCGATTTCTGAGTTGGAGGGCTTCTTGAGCGAGCGCTGTCGATACTTTTCCAGGCTTGTTTGGCTTCTGCATGCCGATGGTGGTTATTTTTTTTGCTATCACTTTGTTGCAATTTTTCAAGCTCCAGTATCCTTTGTCGGTAGCAACCGACTTTAATTTTCCGTCCCCCAATAATCTTACATGCTCTCCCAAAAGTTCCTGAAAAGAGAGTTTGTCGTTCATTTGCAAATTCAATGACTGTGCTACCATCATGAAATTTCCTTTGATGCGCCCGAGTTGAAAAACTCCACCGAATTCGTGAGGTTTCCCGGTTTTTCCTTTGCTGACGCAAGCTACTGCCTGCGCATGGAGAGAAAGAATTTTGCCAGCCTTTATGGCATTTTTTCGGGTGAAGTGCGCTACATCGAGAAGGTAGCGCCAGGCATGAGACTTGATTTGATTTACTCCACGACGAATACTCCATGGCATCCGCTTTAGGGAATTTGCATCGATCTGGGAACACAATGTGACGATAGGTTTCATTTGGTTTTTTACACAGCGGTGCAGATCTGCATACTGGCAGCACCGGTGAGCTCAAAAATCGGGTTTATTTGCATAGAAATCGACTTATCGATGGTTTCACGAAAAAATATAATGTATTTCGCTTGGTTTACTTTGAGGGATTCTCCAGTATTGAAGAGGCGACTCTTCGAGAGAAGCAAATAAAAGGCTACAATCGAGCGAAGAAAAATGCATTGGTTACTAAAATGAATGAGAATTGGAGAGATTTGTACGATGTTTTAAGTGAAAAAGAAACTAGACCGTGCTAACCCGCGAAAGATCCTTCGCCTTCGGCTCAGGACACGGCCGTGGCGCTTTCGCGCCACGGCCTAATTATTTCTGGTTCTCCTGAGCCGGGTATGCCTAAAAGACTCAATACTTCGCTTGAATTGGTAGTAGCATCAAAATCAAGAAAAACTAGCGCATTGTTTACCTGGGGCTTGCCGACTGCTTCTGCAGATGCCTGCAAGGGCAGTGGCGAATCAAAATTCGCTCCCCTCTCTTCTTGAGTTCTTGTCTTGCATGCGATTGTCGCAAAGATTATCAGGGTAAAAACCACCGCCCTTCTCATCAAAAACCTCACTTAAGCGAAGAGATAAGCAGAGCGATAAAAACTACCGCCATCCCTAGGCCATCCCAAAGAGCAAAATGCTCCCCCAAAAACATGCTTCCCAAAACCGAGGTAGCAATCGCCACAGCCCCGCTAAAAATTGCAGCGCTACTTACCGGTACTCGCCGAAGGCCGTAAGCCCACAGGGGATACACCGTCAAGGTGAGCAAGCCGCTTAACAGCAACAAAGGATAGCAATGCCAGGGCCAAGTCATTATTCCAGCATACTGCTGAGGACTGGGGATTTCGTAAAAAAGAACAAATGAAATACCTACGGAAGTCACTGTTCCTGACACAAGAGCCGTGCCAAGACCAGTGACTCGACCTGCAATTTTTTTGCTAAATATAGAATATAAAGCGAGGGGGAACATGGCCAAAAAGACGATGCTATCACCGTAGACTGAACCACTGTGGGGGACACTCAAAAAGAAGTTGTCAATATTGATTATAAAAATCCCCAGCATCGCCAACAAAATTGCTAACTGCTTAGCCAAACTCAAACGTTCGTGCAGCAAAAGCACCGCGAGAACCGCAATTACCACGGGAAGACTGCAGGTCACGATCCCGGCAGAAGTTGCCGTGGTGTACTGGAGACCATGGTAGAAAATAAGATTAAAGAGCAGGCCAGCACAAAGTACTTGGGCAAGCAAATATCCCCAATCAGTGCCAGTCAGTGCCCCAAGGGGGTGATGTGCCGACACCAAGGTGAACCAGCGTCGATAATAAAGAAAACCAGCACAAAGCGCACAGAGGAGAAAGCGGATAAAGACAAAGGTATAAACGGACATATAACCGCTGAGGTATTTGCCTATAACGACATTAGTACCGTTGAATAACTGGGCCAGGGTCAGGCAAAGCGAACAAAGGAGTAATGCACCCATACGAGGCCTCCCCTTAAATTAAGGATAGGCTCTAATTCTATCATCATTCCTTACGAGGTGAAAACTCTTCTATTTTTTTATACACTCCCCCCACAGGAAAGGGAGGGACTCATGGAATTTGTGGCAAATAACTTAGCAGCCCATCGCTCTGCAGCTAACGGTGAGGTGCTCGTAGACGTACTGCGTCGTGATCTTGGGCTCAACGGAACCACCGTCGCCTGTCGAGAAGGTGACTGTGGCGCCTGCACCGTTTTGCTGGGCTCACCTCGCGAAAATATCACCGGGTCTCCTCTACGCTATCGACCGATCACCTCCTGCATCAGTCCCCATGCTAATGCCCGAGGATGTCACGTGGTGACCATCGAAGGATTAAGTGCCCACGGCAGCAATCCCCTACAAGAACTTCTCTGTCACTATTCGGGCACCCAATGCGGGTTCTGCACGCCAGGCTTTGTGGTTTCACTTACCGGCTTTTTATTAAATTCACCGAGCCTGAGCTTTGCTGATGCCTCTGCCGCAATCGATGGCAATATTTGCCGATGCACAGGCTATAAAGCGATTGAACGGGCAATTCAGCAGCTGATTGCTACCTATGCTCCACGCTTATTAGCAGCACCTTCGCGAATCGCCGCGCTGGTGAGCGAGGGATTTCTGCCTGACTATTTTTTGCAAGTGCCCCACAAACTACCTTCCTATCAGGCTGCTGCTCATCGCTCCCCAGCTCATCCCTCACCCCTGATCGGCGGTGGTAGCGATCTCTTCGTGCAGCGCCCAGGCGAGCTCCGTCCCCAAGAACTTAAGCTGCTGCATCCGGGAAAGGAGACTCGACAAATAGCCGTGGAGCCTAGCCAGGTAATAATTCCTGCTTCAAGCTCAATTCACGATTTTTGCGAACATCCCCAGCTCAAAAAGCTCCTTCCCTGCCTCGACAAAGTAAAAAAACTTTTTGCATCCACACAGATTCGTCAACAAGCTACCATTGCCGGCAATATAATTAATGCCTCACCCATCGGCGATATAGCAAATTTCCTCCTTGCCCTTGATACGACCCTCCTCCTCCGCAGCACCGCTGGCGATCGCCTTGTGGCGCAAAAAGAGCTGTATTTAGGCTATAAAACCCTCTCCCTCCGCCCTGAAGAGCTGCTCTTCGAACTGCGTTTTGCTCTGCCTACCCCTCGCACTCGGGTAAGCTTTGAAAAAGTTTCGCGACGTACCCACCTGGACATTGCCAGCGTCACCTCCACCATGGTTCTCACCCTGGAGGGAGCAACTATTGTCGCTGCCGCTATTTCTGCCGGAGGCGTCGCTCCCTTTCCCCTGCGCTTGTCTCATCTCGAGAGCTGGTTAGTTGGACGCGCGGCAAGCCCACAAACCGCGCGCGAAGCGGCCAACCGAGTTACTGAGGAAATCAAACCCATAAGCGATGTGCGGGGCTCTGCAGCCTACAAGACCCTCCTCCTCTCCCAGATGATTCTTGCCCATTTTCTCAGCTGCTGTCCTGAAACCATAAGCGAGGAGAGCCTACTCGTATGATCAACATCGATTCCCTCAACCATGTAAGCGGCAAGTCCTGCTATATCGACGATGTCCCTGTCCCCAGCAATACGCTGTACGGTGCAGTGGTCTACGCACGGATCGCCCACGGGACCCTCAAAGCAATCGACTACCACGCTGCCTTGCAGCTTGCGGGCGTCCATGCGGTGTTAGTGGCTAAGCATATCCCGGGCGAAAACCAAATCGGCGGAATCATTCCCGACGAGCCCCTTCTCGCCGAGGGTGAAGTGCATTTTTACGGACAGGCCCTAGGGTTGATCTTGGCTGATTCCCTCTATCAGGCTCAGCAAGCCACGGCCCTGGTCAAGGTTAGCATCGATCCCCTGCCGGCGGTCACCGATCCCCGCGAAGCCGCCCGCAAAAATATGCTGATCATGCCAGCCAAACAGCTGAGCCGGGGCTGTGTAAAAAAAGCCCTGAACCAATGCGCCACCGTGGTTCACGGTCGAGCTGACTCGGGCGGTCAGGAGCATCTTTACCTCGAACCCCAAGGAGCCATTGCTTTTCCCCAAGAAGGTCAAGCTCTGCGTATCGTCTCCAGTACCCAAGGACCAACAGCAGTGCAACGGGGAGTTTGCCGAGTGCTCGGCATTGCTCGTCACCTGGTAGAAGTCGAAGTTGGCCGCCTCGGGGGAGCCTTCGGCGGCAAAGAAGACCAGGCGACCCTCTGGGCAGCCCTTGCTGCACTCGGTGCTTGGCACAGCGGACGTCCGGTGAAGCTGGTACTCTCCCGTCACGATGATATGCGGATGACGGGCAAGCGCCATCCCTATTCCTCTGACTACCGCATCGGCATCGACGAACAGGGCTTAATCTTGGCATATTCAGCCACATTTTATCAAAATGCCGGTGCCAGCGCCGATCTTTCACCAGCGGTCTTAGCCCGCACCCTTTTTCATGCTACCAATAGCTATTTTATTCCTCATGTGGAACTTATTGGCTATTCCTGCCGCACTCACTTGCCCCCCAACACCGCCTTTCGCGGATTTGGCGGCCCCCAGGGGATGTTCGTTATAGAATCGGCAATTCGCCATATTGCCGAAGCAGCAGGCATGGATCCCACCGAGATACAACGCTTGAATCTTATCAACGAGGCTCATTCGTTTCCTTACGGACAACAGGCCCTTGGCGCCCAAGCAGCCCGCTGTTGGCAGCAATGCACACAAACTTATGCTTTGCCGAAAATTCGCGCAAAGGTGGATCGCTATAATGCCAAACATAAGCGCTATAAAAAAGGCATGGCGATGATGCCCATCTGCTTTGGTATTTCCTTTACCAACACCCCGATGAATCAAGCTGCTGCCCTGGTACACGTCTATGGAGACGGCAGCGTCGGCATTTCCACTGCTGCTATCGAAATGGGCCAGGGGGTATCGACCAAGATAGTGCAAGTTGCTGCCACAACCCTCGGTATTCTCCCGCAGCTGATCAGAATTTTTCCAAGCTCCACCCGCACCATCGCCAATACCTCGCCCTCCGCTGCTTCAGCCACTGCTGATCTCAACGGCAAAGCCTGCCAAATCGCTTGCACGAATATTCGTGAGCGCTTGCTAGCACTCGCTGCCGAGCTGCTCAAGCTCAGCAAAACAAACGACCTACGCTTGGTTGCAGGGAGCGTTTATTGCGGCGATCAGCCCCAGGGTCTGACTTGGCAAGAGCTGGTGGGAGCCGCCTATCTGAGAAGAATTAGCCTCTCGGAACACGGCTATTACGCAACCCCGGATCTTTATTTTGACGAAAAAACCGGAAGCGGACAGCCCTTTGCGTATCATGTGTACGGTAGCGCTGTTTGCCAAGTCACCGTCGACACCCTCCTCGGCACCTACCAGATAGATGCGGTCAAAATCGTTCACGATGGGGGAAGCTCAATGAATCCCTCTATCGACTTAGGACAGATCGAGGGGGCCTTAGCCCAGGGCATCGGCTGGTTGACGGTAGAAGAGCTGCTTTTTAGTTCTGACGGCCGCCCCCTAACCGATACCTTATCAACCTATAAGATCCCCGATATCTATCATGGCCCCAAAGAAATCCAGGTCGCGTTCCTTGAAAATTCCACCCATCCCCAGGCAATTTTTAATTCAAAAGCGGTGGGGGAACCTCCCTTAATGTATGGTATCGGGGTTTTTTTCGCCCTACGCGATGCCCTGCGTGCGGCAAGGCCCACCTCCCTGCAAGCTTTTACTGCCCCCCTTACCCCGGAACGAGTACTGATGCAACTGCACGCACCATAAAGGAATTCCTATGACTCTCTGGGCAAAACTCCTTACTAGCGTAGCGCAGCAATTGCCAACAGCATTGCTCGTGGTGGTGGAAAGCACTGCTCACAGCCCTGGACGCCAGGGCTTTACCATGGCTCTAAGCAGCGATCAGGTCCTTGCCGGAACCATTGGCGGAGGACCGATGGAATATCGTCTTATAGCCTATGCTCGCCGCCTCTTGGAGGAGAAAAACCAGAGAGTCGAGTTACTCCCCCAGGTGCATCGACGCTCTGACAAACACAGCTCGGGGATGATCTGCCGTGGAGAACAGCTTATTGCGCTCTGCCCCCTTTATTCCAAGGATTTAGAAGCTTTGAGAATTCTTGCCGATAACAGCCCCCATGGCCTAAGAGGCAGCTGGGAGCTTTCTGCCAGCGGACTGAGTGTAAATCTGCAGCAGAGCGCTGCTCAGCATCGGCAGTTCCATAGAGAAACAAAGGAAAATTGGAGCTATCGTGAAAACCTGAGCCCCGAATTTTATTTGTTCATCATCGGGGCGGGCCATGTAGGCCTGGCTATCTCGCGCATTGCCGCCACGCTTAATTTTTATACGACAGTCATCGACCATCGTCCCCACTTAAGCCAACTGCACGACAACTGCTTTGCCCAGCAAGTGATCGTAGCTCCTTACGAGGCTCTCAAGCGCTTAGTGCCAGAAGGCCACAATGTTTTTGCGGTGGTGGTCACCACCAATGCCAAAACCGACGAGCTGGCTTTGCAGCAATTGATCAATAAAAATCTGGGATATCTTGGAGTCATGGGCAGCAGTAGCAAAATTGAGCATTTGTTGAGCGTCCTACGAAAGGCAGGAACTGACGAGAGAAATATCGCCCGCCTCAAGGCTCCCCTTGGCGCAGCGATTTCCAGTCATACTGCAGAAGAGATAGGGGTAAGTATTGCGGCTGAACTGATCAGTATAAGGAATTCTCCGCAGCTCTCTCGGGGCTACGAGCAAGAGGCAAGCCGAAACTAAAGCTACGAGAGAAGAACTAATTTAGAATCCATATCCGCTAAGTTTACATGCATGAACTTTGCTTGGTTGACCGAAGGCTCCCGTGCGCACCTGCGAAGTTACCTCTAAGACTAGCGTCCCTAGGGCGATATCAATGTCACGGGCAAGTCCGCTGAAGGTATAAACAATCTTGCCGTTTGGTTCTATTTGCTTTTTAATTTCTCCTAAAGAAAAAAAATGACCTGAATTTTGTAGCTGTTCTACACAGGATTTTACCTGATGGCTGAGCAAAAGTTCTGCAACTTCCAAACTCTCTGGAGAGAGTTTCTTACTCGAGATTTTCTGTACATCAGCATTTGCCGTACAGGTTGATCCTGAAAGCAGAGCAGCTAACGTCACTATACCTAATACTTTTCTCATTGGTATTTTCCTGAGGTTACGGGGATTGATGCGATGAAACTGAGAGTAGGCTATGATCAAAATTAAAGAAAGTGCTAAGTAGTCGATGGCGCGAAACTGCAAGCCGCCTCGGCGCAGCGGTTTTGCAGCCAGCGGCGTGTCCTGAGCCGCCTCGGCGAAGGATCTCGCACGGATTAGCACGGTCTGTTTTAACTTCATGCCGCTTTTTTTATTTTCCCCATCCGACATCTCGTTAATTGCCGCAAATTGAATCCCAAGACTGACGCGTAGCCA
>JAHFAI010000089.1 GCA_023250635.1 Deltaproteobacteria bacterium
TCCGTCTGGAGTCGGCAAAGGGCTGTCAGACCATGTGGGATGATTAGGGTTGCTGTTGCTAGGAAGGACAAACAAGGCAGGATCGGGCCCCTCAGCGTAGGTTTATTTTTTAGGCGGTGGTCTTGTGATAATAAACCCGCGCTTTTATGTGATGCCCCCCCTTACCCCCTGTACCCCAATTTATTGGATTTTTCAGAAGTTTGTTGTTATATTTGACAACAGCTAAGACTATCTTTTTTGGCAAGGTCTGCCTAGGATGGTGACGAAATGGCTCGGCGTGAATACGTATTACCTGTTACAGTAAATGGCCGAAAAATTTTAAAGGTCATTATAGATGACCACTACGAGGAGAAACACCTAGGTTTCATTGATGACGGAATAATCCTTGAATTGGTGCGCTTGCTCGACAATGGCACTTACCCTGCAACCGCCATTGATAAAAGTTTCGAATACTATGTGGTCGATCATTTAAAATTGCGTGAAAAATATTATAAGCTGATTTGGTTACTAGAAAAAGACCAACTGTATATTGGCGTAGTTAACGCTTATAGGAGGAAAAAATGAGCTTTCCATCGGAAGCCACATTGGCAAAAATGCGTAAAAAACTTGCAAAGATGGAAGGATTTTTAGCTCTCGATCAAGATGCTGATGAGCTTTCCCGCTTTCGTTTTTCAATTTGCCAAAACCTATTAAAATATGCGAAAAAGCATGATTTAAGTACTACTGAAATGGCGGAAGTCCTTGGCATTACCAAGGCAGATATGAGCAGGATTTTTAATCATCGTGTTGAACGATTTACCACCGATCGATTGGTAAGGTTGTATGCGATAATCAAACCTCACTATAAGCTTAAAGTATCATAAAAAAGCATCTTGTGCCCTTTATTAGTAGCCATTCGAGTCAAGTAGAGGAAGCGTTGAAACGTAAGCGTATTCCCCGCAGTTTACATCCCATTAGGAAATAATTGGGGATTAAATACCTCGCTTTGCCGTACCTGGGTGAGCGCCTTGGCATATTCATGAAGCAGAGAAAGATTATAGCTGAGGCGAGCATGGAGATTTTTAAAGGGTTCTTCGTCTGTCTCCGGCTTGCTTGCCAAAAATCCGCCTATATTGCGGAGTATCACCTGCTCGGGCAGCCATAAGAGGCGGTTGTTCTTGTAGCTACTCATCCGCAATTCGGCTACCGGATAGGTGCCCCCCACGCCCGAGGAAATCGTAACCAGCAAAGCAGGTTTATGCCCTACTTCGGCCTGGGTGCAATAGAGGAAGAAGTTTTTAAGAGCCGAGGGTGCCATCCCATGCCACTCGGGACTAATCACCAGCAGTGCGGCACTTGTCCGCAAGGAGCTGGAGAGTTCCTCCCATTTTCCGGCCCGTGGCTCTGCCGGATCAAAAAGCGGCAGCGGCGCTAAGGATAGATCTATCAGGGAACAGCTGCTAAAGCGTTGCTGGCTTGTTAGCTGTCCAGCTATATGTTCGGCGCTCTTCCATGATTGGGAATTTTTTTGTTGACTACCACTGATGATGCTTACCTGCATGGGGCTCTCCTTAGTTAGGCGCTGGCGCGAAAGCGCCAGCGCCGTGTCCTGACGAACGCAGTGAGGAAGGATCTTTCACATAACATCAGGATATCACGTGACATCAGGATATCACGTGACAGATCCTTCGTCGCTTTGCTCCTCAGGACACGGCCGTGGCGCTTTCGCGCCACGGCCTAGTTATCCAGCTGTAGGCAGGTTCTCCCATACTTTTTTTGAATATTCCAAGAAAATCCTTCTCGGAGGCTCTGCGGAAAAGACCTTGACGGCGCCCACTCCTTAAGCTATCCCCTGCCGTGGATATGAACGCCTTCCTGCTTGCAATCGGGGAAAAGTATGGATTTTATAGAAGTAGACCACGAGTTACAGCGCGCGGTTATGGACCTTATTACTGAGGTCGATCCCCATCATAAGCTTCCTCACGCCGAACTCGCGCGCGTAGCTCGGCGGGTTATCGTCGACGAAAAAGTCGCCGATGGCGAATGGATCTTCCAAGCAGTACAAGAGGCCAAGCGAGAAATAGTCAAAAAACGCAATATTGCCTATTTGCGCGGCTATGCGCCTTTTACCTGTCTCACCAAGCGTATTGTCACCAAGCTGGAAGAGAGCTTTGGTGCTGACATGCTTGACATTATGAAACTGTATCTTAAAGACCCCGAAGATATTTATACCAAGTGGGCGTATCGCTTTGCTCATGCAGTGCATGCCATCGGCAAAGACATCTGCCGGGCCCAGGAACATAACATCTATCTTTTTGTTACCCGCCACCCGCTCTGGGAGGAAAACAAGGAGAAGTTTTTGGCTGAGTTTGAAGGCTGGATCACCAGTGATCTGCCTGCTCATACCGTGCATTCTCCCCGCAGCGAAAGCGGAGCAGTAGAGTCGCAAGAAGTCCCCGATCAAGAGACGAGCAGCACTCAGGGGTAAGGAAAAAAGCTACAGTCCTTGCCATATTTGCGCAGGGGGTGA
Organism: Deltaproteobacteria bacterium; assembly: GCA_023250635.1. Classification (GTDB taxonomy): domain Bacteria; phylum Bdellovibrionota_B; class Oligoflexia; order Oligoflexales; family Bog-1112; genus JAHFAI01. The sequence continues at coordinate 2,510 of JAHFAI010000089.1, forward strand.
AAGTGATACCAGTTTCCGGCGATTTTAATTTGATTAAAAAAGTGCAGGCCTTTACTGCCGATGCGTACCCGCCCGCCAAAGCCGAGTTCCTCGGCAATTTCCTTAGTGATGCGCGCATAGGTGGTACAGACCCCGTAAGCGCTACTCAGGTTTTCAGCCCCATCACCGAGCATGCTGCGCGAAAATAGCAGGAGGGCGTGCAGCAAGTTCCTACTGGCCGGCTTAAATACCACCATCTCATCGCCAACACATTTAGCTAAGCAGGCGCGATGCCATTCATCGAGCTGCTGCTCCCTCGCTACTTCTCTGACCGCCTCAACCAACAATTTATAGGGAGGGAAATTAGCCTCGTCAATACGGGGAATCATCGGACTATAGTTGAGATTTTCCTGAATGGGGGGCCTGCCAAAACCATCCAGAGGCTTTTCTACGGTTATTTTACGCATAAATAAGCGATTTTCCGGTTGTCGGTAGCTATCCACACACAAACTATATGCTTTGAGTAGGCGGCTACGATAGTTTTCTGAAATCGCAAGTTTTCCCAGGGAATTAACAAAGGGGTCGCTGGGCTCGCGTTTGGCCGTCTCGGCGATGCGTTTTTCTGCCCAGCGATCATAGTGCTGGCGGGCGAGCGCGCGCTCGATCGCCTCAAGATCAGTAATCTTATAGTGGGCAAGTTTGCCGATGTAGTGTGCATAGAGGGGGATGTCGAGATGCTGTTCATAGGCTTTTTCCGTTGCCGCACGAATGCTGGGCAGAGAAATAGTAAAGGATTTGTTGGTGAGCAAATCGAGAAAGACTTCTTCCCGACCAGCTCGACTCACCAGCCGCCAATCGTCACTGCTTAGTCGCGGTGCAAACGACTCCTGAGGGTTCAGCTGATATTTTTTGCGGAGCTGGGGAAGCTCATCGAGTACCGTGATTAAATGCGCCAGCCGTTTTTTTGCGGTGCTTGCTCCCACGGACAAAGCCTGGCCTAAGGCGAGAACGAATATAAGCAAGCGCGTTGTGCTTATCACGGAATAATTCCTCCGTCCATTTCCTTGGTCGAGGCCATGGCTTTATTCCAAGGACTGGCAATAAAAATCCAACTGCTGGTAACCGCGATGTTGAGCCAGAGCAGCAGGGACGAGGTCAGGGTAAAGCCTGCTTGTTGATAGAGAGAGAGCAAAAACGAGGCGACACTTTTGCTGCCGCGATTGCCAAAAACATCAATAAATTCTTTAGCGCGAAACTGTGCATCGAAGGGCAGGGGAATATACAAAATTTCCTTTGCTGCCCGAAAAATCGAGTAATCAAGAGATTTAAAGAGAATTAAGGCACAGGCCGCCGTGGTAATACTGGGATAGAGTATGGTTGCTGCAATCGCGCTAGCATGAACGAGGGGAATCATCACGTGAATGTGCTGGAGGCTTAGCTTTTTCATCAGCCGTGGCGAAACCACGAACTGAAAGGTAAGCGATACGACATACAGCAGAGAAAAAATCAGGCCAGAAATTGAAGATTGTTGATCCATACTCAGCTGGGCAGCCGCAAGAAAAAACTGAAAGTTAAGGGTAACCAGCGTCGAGTAGACCTGGCTGATAAGCACCAAGAATAAAATTAAGTGCAGTACTCGATGATTTTTGAAGGATTCAAGACCGAGGGAAGAAGCGAGAGAGCTGTTTTCCGAGCGTGGACGATGAGGTTGCCGGTCAAACTCTGTGTTCCCTCGTTGGTAAGCCATAGCGCCAAAAAGTATCCCGGGCACTGCCATTAGGGCGGGAATAAATAACAGGGTGGTGGTACCGAAGGATTCGGCAAACTGATGAACACTGAGGCCGCCGAGTATGGCGCCACAGGAAGAGAGAGTCATTATTTTGCCGCTGTAGCGCCTGGCATCATCCTTGTTCATTTGGCTGTTAATAAAGGACCAGGCTTGTTCCACCACCAGGACAATATAGGTTTCGCGAAACACATACAAGATCCCACTGGCAAAATACCAGCCCATTTTAAGTCCAGCGATACAGCCAAGCAGGGTGAGCGCAAAGAGAATATTGGTCAATAAATAGGTATTTTTTGGACCAAAACGTTCGAGGCTACGATTGTACAAAAACAAAATGGGCAAAAGAACAAGAGGAATTAAGGTTAGTGCTAGGGGTAATTTATCAACCCCAAAGCTCGCATTGAACAGAGAATTACTGCAGCTACGCATCACCTCGTAACCAAACAAGTTTGCGGCAGAAGATCCGGCCATAAAAAAAGCTGCGGGCAATGAAGAAACAGAACGGGGTAGCTGCGGCATACCAACCTTTCCTGGTGCCCGAAAACGACCTCGCCAATCAGTGAAAATAACCTATGGCGAAATTTCGTGTGGGCGCCAGAATGATTAACCTTTATTAAGGCTGAGAAGTTTTGTTGAGCATAGCGAAAAATTAGCGGAAGTCATCTCAAAAGTAAGGTTGAAGGTCGTGGCAAGAGCCTTGCACAAAAATTCTCGTTTATGCAGCTGGGCATGGGGAACCAGCAGAGCATTTGTTCCCAAGAATCTCCGCGGCTGACACTGGGCAAATTCCTGGTGACTATTATCAGCCCACAAGAGAATGTCGATATCTAAGTGTCGAGGCAACCAGCGTTGTTCGCGGCGATGACCGATAAGGTTCTCTATGCTTACAATTTCTTGATACAATTCTTGGGGGCCAAGGTGGCTCAGGCCATCGACCACAAAGTTTAAATACTCCTCATGATCACGGGTCTCGTGCTGGGCGGAGCGCAGTGGTGCGGTATATTCCCAGGGCGAGGTTTTGAGCAGAGTAAAATGCGCTGCCATCAACGCCAAAGCTTGCTGACAATTTGTTTGACGATCGCCCAGGTTGGAGCCAAAGGCGAGAAGATAACGATGCAGTTGCTGGGTATCCATGCAAGAACTTTCCTGTAACGACAGGCACAGAGGTTACTTACCATGAGCAGGTTTGGCAAGAAGAATAGGGCTGCTTTCCCCCTAAGTTTTAGCTTTACCGCCACTCCGTGGGGAGAACTTGCCTTGAGACTGTTCTGCAACTCCCACCCCAGAGCGAAGTATCTGGCCAGACTAAAAGGAGCCCTGGCTTTTATTATCTCCTCGGCTCAGTGGGCCGAGCTCCCTCACCTGCTCGAGGCGCTTGCCCTCTACGTACTCAGTGAAGGTCGTTACCCGCGGGATAACCGCCCCCCCTTGATTGAGCACCTCGAGCTATGCTGTTGCCGCGAAGCGGAGGAAACGCTCTCCTTTACCCTCAGTAGCGAAACGCTTCTTCCTTTAAGGCGGGAGGAGACGGATTTTGGTGAGGTGTTTGTGGTTTTTGAAGATACAGCCGTGGGCCTGTATCGCTTAGTAATAGCCCCGGGCAAAGGTATTCTCACTCATCAGCATCGCTGTATGGATGAGCACGAACTGATACTTGGTGATGGCCTGCTCTTGCAGGGAAACAAAATCGCCAGTGGGATTAGTCATCATTGGCCGCGTTATTTCCCCCATCGCTACGATAATCCGAGTATGCGTCCTCAGGTGGTTTTGTGTATTGATCATCCAGCTTTTTTAGCTCAAGATGAGCTGATTCTTCCCAGTCACCTGCAGCTCGAGACTCCTCCTCAGGAGCGAAGGAAACAGTGGTGGTAAACACCGAGGAAGCAGCGCCGGTGGTGGTTATTACCGGTGGCTCACGCGGTATTGGTTTGGCGCTGGTTCAGGCATTTAAGGCCCAGGGCACCTATTGGGTGGCTAGTTGTGCGCGCACGCTCAGTCGAGAACTGCAGGCGAGCGCTGATTTTGTCATGTCTTGCGATTTGTCCGTGCCTGGTGCGGGACGAGATTTTATCGCAGCGGTGCGCGCTCAGCAGCCGAAGATCCGGGTGCTGATCAATAACGCTGGGATTGCCGAAGCTCGTTCCCTCGGGGCAGTTGGCGACGATGCCCACTGGCAGGCAAGCCTGGCAACGAATCTTTTTGCGGCCTTTGAGGTGACCCGTGCCAGTCTCGGCTCTCTTGAGGATCAGCGCAGCAGTATTATTATGATCACGTCAGTGCTGGCCCACCGCGGCCTTGCGGAGATGACCGCTTACTGTGCAGCAAAACATGGACTTTTAGGTTTTACCCGTGCTCTAGCCCTCGAATTAGCGCCTCGTGGGATACGGGTAAACGCCATAGCTCCGGGCTGGGTGCGCACGCAGATGGCGGCAGAGCGGGCCGCGGCGATGGGCAGCTCGGTGGAGCAACTCCCTCGCTCGGTGCCCATGGGACGGATTGTCGAACCTGAGGAAGTTGCCGCTTTGGCGCTTTATCTGGTTAGTGAGGTAGCCCGTTCAATCACCGGACAATCTCTGTGTATCGATGGAGGATTTTTGGCGTGAAGCACGAGCAGGCTTCCCTGGCCCCATGGTCCTCAAGCTATATTCTTGCGGTAGATTTGGGGACCAGTGGTCCCAAGGTCGCCTTATTCACCCTTGAGGGTGGCATCGTCTCGGCGAGCAACCGGGAAATACCGCTGATTCTGAGTGCTGATGGCGGAGGCGAGCAAGATCCCCAGGCGTGGTGGCGAGCCATTGGTGAGGCCATGCACGAGGTCTTGGCCCCGGTGTCCCTGGCAGTAAAAGCTCAGATTGTAGCCATCGGTACCACTGCCCAGTGGTCGGGAACGGTAGCGCTGTCATCATCAGGGACTCCCCTGATGAACAGTATCATCTGGATGGATGCTCGCGGGGCAGCCGCAATGCAGCGTCTGTGTGGAGGCCGGCTTTCTTTTGAGGGCTATGGCCTCAGCAAACTTGCTCAATGGGTATACCAAACGGGGGGGGCTCCAGGCTTAAGCGGCAAAGACTCCCTTGCCCATATTCTGCTTATTCGCGAGCGTTTTCCGGAAATCTATCGACAAACCGCCGTTTTTCTTGAACCCAAAGATTATCTTAATTTTCTCTTTACCGGCAAAATCGCCTCGTCTCTCGATACGATGGCTTTGCACTGGGTAACTAATAATCGTGATTTAACGAAAACTCCGCGTTATGCTTCTCGGCTCTTAGCCCTGGCTGGTCTGGAGAGAGAAAAACTGCCGCCGTTGCTTGCATCGACCAGCATTCTAGGAAATATTCTCCCGAGCTTGGCACGAGAATTCGGTTTATCAGAACAGCTAAAAGTAGTGGTCGGCAGCCCCGATATTCCGTCGGCGGCAGTGGGTTCAGGAGCGATCAGCGACTATCAAGCACATCTTTGTCTTGGCACCTCTTCGTGGATAACCTGTCACGTCCCTTTCAAAAAAACCGGTATTGTCACCAAAATGGCGACGCTTCCCAGCGCTGTTCCAGGTCGCTACTTTGTTGCCAACGAGCAGGAATCCGCGGCCTATTGCTTGCAGTATCTCCGTCAACTACTGGCTGGCGAAGGTGCTAATGCCCCCCTGCTGACTTTTGCGGAGATGGAAGCCGAAGCGGAGTTATCTCCTCCTGGTGCCAAAAGTTTGCTCTTTACGCCCTGGCTTAATGGCGAACGAACTCCCGTTGATGATCATGCCCTGCGGGGGGGCTTTCATCATTTGCGTCTTGAGCATCGCCGCTCGGAGTTAGTGCGGGCAGTGTATGAGGGGGTGGCGTTTAATAGTCGTTGGCTGAAGCAAGCGGTAGAGGCTTTTATCGGGCGCCCTATTCGTTCGTTGCATCTTATTGGCGGGGGAGCGCAATCCCGGCTCTGGTGTCAAATTCTTGCGGATGTGCTTGGCTGTGAAATTAAGCAAATTGCTGCTCCTCGCCACGCCAATGCTCGGGGGGCTGCCTGGTTAGCAGCGGCTGGCCTTGGGCTGCTCTCCTTCGATGAAATGGAGGAGAAGACTGCAGTTGCCGAAGTTTTTACGCCTCACGCTCAGCACAGGGGCTTGTACGATCGTTTGTTTGGTGAGTTTCTGGCCCTGCATCGGGCTACGAAGCAGATTCATCAGCGCTTGCATCGCCATTATTAAAATCAAACGTACCTACTCAGGTCTTGCTGCCTCTTCGTCGCTTTCGTCGCTTTCGTCGTTTCGTCATCCTGAGCGTAGCGAAGGACCTCCCCATGTTGCAATCAGCCAAAATTGAGCTAGAATAACTACTAAGAGTAATTTTTGACCTCTTGCTCTTACAGACTTTTAGGTATTAAAGTAGTTGCAATTTACCAAAGTCATTAACGAGGTCATCATGCATAGATTGAAGCGCTTTATTCTTTTCACTTGCGGTGTTTTCTTGACCCAAAGCATAAGTAGTGCTGGTATTTTTAAATACGAAAAAGGCAAGACAAACGCTTTAAGCAAAATTGCTATTTCTACTCAGGGAAAGCGAGCTGCCGATGCCTTTAATCATACTATTTTGAAATTCGATCGCGCCCATTCAGATTTGTTTCCCAATAGTCCAAAAGTGAATGTGTGGCAGTATCAGTACCGCGACAAATCGGGGGAAATGCTGACTTCATCTCAGCCAATTTCCACCCTCAAGCAGCACTGGAAAATACCTACTGAAGCACGCATTATTGCACTGACACTTTTTGGTAATAATGAACGTTATCTTGATGGTTTGCTTAATTTTATTGAAAGCATCAAATTCCTGAAAGAGGTGAATGAGGTAGTCGACCCCCAGTGGGGCTTTGAAACTTTCACCTTGCGAGTTTACGTCGCTAAGCGCCACCCTGATAAAGCGAAACTTGGTGAACTTAAAAATGCGACTTCGGATATTTTTATTAAAAAACTCCTCGATTTAGGCTGCGAAATTGCTTACACCGATAATGAAATGGAAAAAGTTGGTCGCGATGCTACTTTTTGGCGTTTTTTGGTAGCAGGCGAACATATGCCCGAGGGGCAGACGCTGCGCTATTTGATGCGTGATGTGGATTGGAAGATAACCGCAGCCGAAGCCTTTACCGTGGGTGAGTGGATCAACAGCGGTTTACAGTATCATCGTATGCATCTTTTTCCTGTCTGTGTTGGTCCGCTTACCGCAAGTATTTGGGGTGGTGTGCACACCGGCCGGAGTCCCCATGTAAATATGCTCGAAAAAATCGAGTATTTTCCCTATCGCCTCGAGTACGGTGACGATGAGCTTTTTCTTCGCGATCTGGTCTGGCCACTGATGAAGGCTAGCGGCAGTATTCTGACTCATATGTACAAGCGTGGGGCCACACATTTTCTCGCAAATCCTTATGCTCATAGCTGTGAGGAACCAACCAAATTCTATTGTGATATGTTTAATCCTGAGAATAAATGTATCGATATACGCATGCCCCAACAATTTCCATTTCCTACCTTCGAACTTGCCGGCAATAAGTCGCTGAAGGATATAGCTAATAAGAACATTAATTACTTTATCTTTCCCAAGAAGCTCAGATACCAAACGCGCATTCAAGAGGCTATACAAGGGATGTCGCTGCGGCCTCTTAAGTAGGCCGTGGCGCAAAAGCGCCACGGCCGTGTCCTGAGCCGTAGGCGAAGGATCTCGCACGGATTAGCACGGTCCTGCCTCATCTTCACTTAAATCTTCGTATAAATCTCGCCAATTAAAATTGGCCCTTTCGACGAGTGCATTCTTTTTTGCGCGATTATATC
>JAHFAI010000090.1 GCA_023250635.1 Deltaproteobacteria bacterium
CTCCTCAGGACACGTCGCGGCACGAAATATGCTATTTCGCGCCAGCGACTAGTTAAACAAGCCTTTTAGGGAGTATATTTATGGCCAGAATGCTGCGTCCTATTCTTTTCGTTATCTTAGTTGGGCTTATCGCTTACGTGTTAAAAACTAAACATCGCATTACCGAGCAGGCCAGTGAGCCGGCAAGTTATGGTCAGGTGGGGGAATTTATGCTTACCGATCAGGCTGGCCGGCCCTTTGGTAGCAAAGAACTAAGCGGTAAGGTATGGCTTGCTAACTTCTTCTTTAGCCGCTGTCAGGGCCCCTGTCCTCTCCTTACCGCTCATCTGGTTGAGGTGCAAAAGCAGTTAGCAGAAATGCCGGGTCTGCATCAGATTTCGATCTCGATCGATCCTGAGCACGATGGTCCGGCTGAGCTTGCTAACTACGCCGCAAAGTATCAGGTTAATCTTTCTCGCTGGACTTTTCTAACTGGTGAAAAGGCAAAAATTATCGAGCTTGCCCGTAGCCAATTCAAACTCTCCGCGGACGAAAATCCCGATCTGCATAGCACCACCGTCGTTCTGGTCGATAAAACAATGAATATTCGCGGCTATTTTGATGGCAAAGACGAAGCGGCTCTGGCTGCTTTAGTTAAAAAAGCACAAGAGCTACCCTAGCTCGACTTTGGCCGATTTTGACGGGCTGGTCTTTGAGGTAGTATACTATCCCGAGGGGTAGCAAACCGTTTCTTAACCATTGTGGAGTTCAAATGAAATTCCCATTATTGGTCAACTTGTTTCTCAGTGGATGGCTTTGGGCTACGAGTGCTTGCTGCCTTGCCGGTTCAGGGGATGATTTAGGTGGGGTTTTTCAACAGATCCTCGAAGATCATGATGTCAGTACCTTGATTAAATCATTAGATCGCTTAAGAGTTTTAGCACCAGGTGCAGATGGACCCATAGCGAAAGCCGCACTTCTGCAATGGTCAAAGCCTTCTGAGGATAAAGAAAAAGCCGGCGAAGCGAGGAATATTCTTCTGGGGTATCTGAAGCAGCCTAACCCCCAAATTAAACGTGATCAAGGGCAGAGTGCTGTCTTACCAGAGGTGTTACTCGGGAAGGGAGATGGAGACCCCCTGACGAAGCTGTGGGTTTTAGCCAAGGGCCAGAAAGCACTGGCCAAGGTGACAAAGCTGAAGGAAATTGATCTGGCTAAGCCGCTTCCGGAGGCAAGCTCCTCTTTTAAGGACACCCTGTTTGTAGCAAGGATGGAGGACAGAGATGCGAGACCTCATAAGACATTTTTCTCAAGCAAGGGAGGGGGGAACGCTATCGTTCATCTTGCGCTTGTTGGCAATTTTACTGCGATTCCCGCTCATTTTTTGCAGGAGCTGCCCTCCCTGGAAACGGTAACTATCATGGCAGAGAAGCTAGAGGCAATCGAAGAGTACTTCGCGGTGGGCACAAAGCAGCTTAAAGCTATTGTTATTGATGCACCTAAGCTTAAGGTGATCGGGTATACATTTGCTGAAGACAGCTCGGTGGAGACAGTCAAATTGCCTCCAGCGGTGGCAAGTATAGGTATGAATTTTTTAAGTAGAGCTGCAAAACTAAGTGATTTAGATCTTTCGAAACTTACTGCCCTTAAGCAGCTTGGTGAGACTTTTCTCGCAGGTGTTGTGCTTGCTGAACTAGACTTATCACAGGCAACCTCGCTTCAGACGATTCCGAATTTTTTTCTACCTGAGTCAACGGTGGAGCTGGTGAAATTGCCAGGATCTATTACAGATATTGGCGAGTCTTTCTTACGCAAGGCATCATTCGAGAGACTTGAATTTTCTACCCTACCTAAGATTAGGACAATTGCTTCTCGTTTTATGATGGAGAGTACCTTTGGAGAATTCGATTGCAGGGACTTAGCACAGGTAACTAAGCTTCCCGATTATTTTATGGCTGGGGCTCGGGGAAGAGCAGTAATCAATGCTGATCAATTAATCAAGGTAACGGCGATCGGAGACGGTGTGTTTCAAAGGTTTAAGACCATTACTGATAGAGTTACTAAAAAAGAGAGTGCTGAAAAAATTAATGTTAACCTTGCTGTTATGACTGACCTGGGCTCAGTAGGAAGTAATTTTGGTGGTTTTAAAGGAGCCTCTATTAAGCTAACGGTAACTGCGGCACAAAAAGAAAAGTTTGTGCATATGACACCTCCTCCTGACATGGTTATTGCAAAATGATTAGGAACGCTAAGAAGCTCTTCGCCGGCGAATAAACCAGCCTAAACCTAGGCCAAAGACAATCAACAGCAATTGCGCAGCGAGGGTCTCAGCACTGGGATAGAGACCGAGGAACTCGATAGCCGGCATCCAGCTGAGCGGGCTTGCCTGGATATAGCCGGCCTCGATTAATTCGTGGACAGTTTTGCCAGCGAGAATTACCGCGAGGGTAAGCATAAAACAACTGGTGACGAGAAAGAACTGTTTGATCGGCAAGCGGAGATTGTAACGGAGAATTCCCCAGCAGGCAGCAATTAGCGCCAGACAACCAACAAGAAAGCCGAGACTAACCAGAAATGGCGAGGAGGTGGTGTTATACAGAGCCACGTAGAAGAGTATGGTTTCTGCCGCTTCACGGTATACCGCAATAAAACTCATGGAAAACAAGCCCCACAGACTACCACTGCTGAGGGCGACGCTGGTTTTAGTCTTAAGAAAACGCCCCCAGTGCATGCGTTCCGACTGACTCAGCAACCAGAATCCAGTGTAAAAAAGAAAAACCACCGCTACCCCGGTACTACAGGCCTCGATGGTTTCCTTCGCTGCTCCCGAGAGATGGAGAATCCGCTCAAAAACTGCAAAGGAAATAAAACCGGCGAGTAGAGCGCTTATCCATCCCGCGTGCACCCAGCGTTTTCCCCGGACAGACCCCATGCTGGTAAGCAGTGCCAAGAGGGCTGCTATCAGTAGAAAAGCTTCAAAACCTTCGCGGAGGATAATGAGCAGAGATGCGGCAAAGGAGCTCCATCCCGACATGGATTTACGGGAGCCGTAATGAGCCTGATAGAGGTCCTCGGCTTCGCTCAGCAAGGCCAAAACCCTTTGCCCAGTAGTACTAAATAAGCTTGCTTCCCTACGCTGCGCATGAGCACGCATCTCGATAAATAAACCTTCAACATTTTTGACCAAGTGGGCGTCTACGAGGCGCAGGGAGACCTCGGCTTTTTCAAAGCCGAGAAGATAGGCGTCCAGTAGGGTCTTTTCGGCACGTTCAGCGTTGCCAGCAGCGAATTGTGCCAAGGCTTCATTCACTTTGCTGTGTGCGAGACGAATACCACTGAGGGTATGCTGAGAGGCAGAAAACTGGCTTGCTCCATCGCGGGCTAGGCTTGGCGCCGCAGCAGCTGCTGCGGCATTGTCAGTATGGGCCTGCACCGGCAGATCGTGGTAATAGGGGGCAGCTACCCGCAGTAGATGCAATAAAGCGGAGCGATCGACTCCGGCTACGGTAAGTTGCTCCCAAAGACTTGCAGGAAGCTGTTCGCTCCAATTAGCGAGATCTTGATTGCTAAAACTAGCCAGCATACTCAAGCTGAGGCCGTTAGCGACTAAATCTCCACGAAGTTGCTGGGGTAACGCTGCCCACAATTGTTGACGCTCTTCCAAACTGACACTAAAAGCTTTCTCGTGATGGTAGGGGATTTCGGCGAGGAAAAAGCCGAGGCTCCACAACTCATCTTCGCGGAGTTGATGGCGAAACGAGGGCATCGCAGTGCCGCTAATACCGAGAAAGGTGCTGTTAAAATATTTAAACGGTGAGGCCAAGGCCGCGAGTTCGGCATCTTGAAAGCTGCGTGGCTGAGGATCAAAGCTTTTGGCAAGGGGACCCTGACCATCAGCACGCTCGCCGTGACAGGAAACACAATTAGCAGCAAAAGCTGCGCGCGCCAGCTGTAGTTGCGGGGCTCTGCGGGGACTTGTTTTTATGGCAAAAGAGCTAATTAATTGCGCTTTAAGCAGATCGGTTATGGCTAAGATATCTTTATGGGCATGCCGGCTTTCGATATGCTGGGCCAGGGTATCGAGAAAAGCGCTGATGGTATCTCGTTCCTTAGGTGTGGTAGCAAGAGCGTTTGCGAGGGAGGCAAAAATAACTTTGGCGGTGCTGGCAAACTGTTGCATCTCCACATATTCGTCGTGGTCGCGAATTTTGCCGTCGCTGGCGATGGCCTCGGCATAGTCTCCGCGAATATAATCGATGATGCTGAGTAGACGCACCACATCGTCGCTGGGCGGGGTATTCTCGGGAGTAGGGGGACTATTTTCTAGCTTTTGTGGGCTGGACGTTTGGACTTCGGCAAAAACAGGGGTAAAAGCCGAAGCGCAGCTCAGCATAAGAAGGATGCCGCATAAAAGACGATGAATCTTGCTTACGGGGTACCTCAGAAAACTCCTCATAAAGCAAATTTCTCCTCTCGTATAAGGCAATTTAACCATATTGATAATGCATCTCAGTTGCTAAGTCCATCGCTAATACATTCTCCTTCGCGCAGATCGGTCTCTAGAATGCTACTATTAAAGAGTAAGAAATTGCTTGTATTAAAAGTCGAGAATATAAAAATGCATCTATCGCGTGAAGATAAAAAAAATAAGCCTGGTAGTGCTAAGGGTGTTTTGTGGATTTTTACCATCCTCCTTGCAGGGCTAGGGCTCAAATCTCCGAGTGAGAATGACCCTGTCCGGGTGCAAAAATCATGGCAGGGGGCCTTTTTGAGCGAGGTGCAGGGTTTCGCTCCAGCCAACGCGGATCTAGAACTATGGGGGATTTTCACCTCTGGCGGTTGGTCCGATTCGGGGCAGTTTCTGGCAATTAGTCAGGGGAGTGCGCATAATTTTTATTATATTCCCCCCAATTACCTGGCTCCCGGAGGAAATCCCCCCAGGCCGGCAATTTTTAGCCCCCAGCTGGAGAAGGACAAAAATACCTGGATCTTGGCAGCAAAGGGCTGGGAGTTTTTCTCTAAGCCTCTCAAGGCGGATACCTGGCAGGCTTTCAATCGCGCCGCCCAGGGTTTTATGGCTCTGGAAAGCCTCCCCAGCCGCGCCTTTGATGGCCTTGAAGTAGAGTTTATTCACGGTTTTCGCCGCAAGGGGGTGCTGCTTGTGGATAAGCGGGTGTACATCAATACCCCTGACGAGGTGGCGGGGAAAAAACACCGTCAGGCCCTCGATGATTTTTTTAAGATCCCTTTATGAGAGGGATTCTAATCAGCCGCGATGTGTGTTCTCACCACTGAGCGATCATCACCCAAGATAAGCAGTGAAAAAAGCAGCTCTTCGAGAGCAGGCTCGCCCTCACAGCGCAGAGCTTGAATTGGCGTGGCGCGGGGGTCGAGAACTATAAAATCAGCTTCCTTTCCCGGGGTAAAATTACCAATGACTTGGTCTAAACCAAGGCATTTCGCCCCACCGAGTGTGGCCATATAGAAAGCCTGAAAAGGAGAAAGCGGGCCTTGAGAGGGGCTGCGATGAAAGGTGGAGATCTTATAGGCTTCAGCCATGGTTTTAAGGAGGGAAAACGACGTCCCTGCACCCACATCGCTTCCGAGGCCTACGGTGATTCCCCGCCGTAGTGCCTCAGCCACATTACATAAGCCACTGCCCAAGAATAAATTAGAGCTGGGGCAATGGACGAGGGTGGCACGATTCTCTGCCAGGCAGTGGTGTTCCTCTTCGCTGAGGTGGATCCCGTGGGCAAACACTGAGCCAGGGCCCACTAATCCAGCTTGCCGGTAGACGTCGAGGTAATTGCGGGCCTCAGGAAAGAGCTCGGCTACCCGGGCTAACTCCTGAGTATTTTCAGCCAGGTGAGTATGAAGCAGGGTATCGGGGAATTCCTGGCGAAGAGCCGCGGCTGCTCGTAGACCTTCCCGGGTCGAGGTAAGGGCAAAGCGCGGACTAATCGCGTAGCTGAGGCGACCGTGCTTATGCCAACGCTTAATAAGCTTGCTTGCTTCTTGCCGGGATTTTTCAGGGCTCAGCAGCAGCTCGGAGGGAGCCCCTCGGTCCATCATGGTCAGGCCGCTAATCAAACGCATTCCTCGACGCTCAGCCGCAGCAAATAAGCTCTCAACCCCTTGGGGGTGGGAGCTTGCCATCACCAAAGCGGTGCTTGTGCCGTTGCGCAGCAGTTCTTGCACAAAAAGCTCAGCCATCATCGTGCAGTGGGCGCTATGGGCAAAGCGGCTTTCTGCCGGAAATGTGTAGCGTTCGAGCCAGGGTAACAGTGCTTCGCCATAAGAGCCGATAATCGCCATCTGCGGATAGTGGAGATGGCAATCAATAAATCCTGGCAGGATTAATTTGCCGCGATAATCCGTCGGTTCAAGTTCTGGGTAGCTTTGGCTCAGTTGCGGGGTGGGCCCGCTTGCAAGAATTCGCTGGTCTTGGATGAGCAGTAGGCCATCTTCAATAAAGCGCACCCCAGAGGAGGGATCAGTGCTGGTAGCAGGATCGTCGGTAAAATCGAGGAGACTGCCTCGATACGCCTCGATACCGCGGTGGTCAGCTGTTTGTTTGCGTGGTTCCATCGCTGATCCTCCTTCCGCCCTCGCTGCGCAATCTGTTTTGCCAGTGCCTAGGGTAAAACTGGCAAGCTAAAGAGGGGATAAGCGGTATGGGTAATCAGCTAAAACAAGAAACAAATTCAGTATAAATTGCCAATAGCCTAATTTTTTACCAGCTTATGCCGATACCTCAGGCATGAAGAAAACACTCCAAGAAATCACCATAAAAGGGGCTAAGGCCTTGATCAACCGGGGCAGCCTTCGCCAAGCCCATCGGGCTGTGGATCGGCTGCTTGCCATGGGCCCCAATAATCTGAGCATGCTTAAACTCAAGGGCTTGCTGCTTGCTCGGGAGGGGCGTTTTGATGAGGAGGCACAAGTTTGGCAGCAGATCTTTGAACTCTACCACGAAGACGAGGATGCCTTTCATTTTTTTCGTCATCTCGACCTTGAGGAGCGATTTAATTTCTATTTCTCTGACTATCTACCGGGGGGCGGGCGGCGCTTTCTTACCCAACCCCAGTCGGTGCTCAATGCCTCGGTGCTGGGAGTAGCGGGCTGCCTCTTATTTTTGCTTATCCATAGCTGGGGCCTATCGTATCGCCTTTTGGCCTTGCCGCTTATTTCCGTGATCTTTTTTTTCTTGCTGGTGCTTATCCCCTGGGTGGCTATATTTATGGTTTATCTTGCCTCGTTGCGGGAAATAACGCTTACCCGCGAAGGGATACGTTTTGTTACTAAATTGAAGCTGATTAGTTGGCGCTGGGATGAAATTTCCTCGGTCTATCTCGCTCATTCGCTTACGGCCTATAGCCATTCTTTGAGCATGGTTTTTCAGCCAAAAAATACCAGCCTCAGTGCCCTTGAAATAGACCTCACCAAGGAGTCCACCCCCATTAGGGCGCCGAGTTTCTTTGTGCGGGAGGTTTTTCAGCACTTTCCCAAGCCCCAATATGTTAACCGCGAACAGCTCCACCACGAGGGGCTCTTGGCCAAGGTGCTCTCCTTCTAATTGAAGCTGGTTTTGCCAACCTTCTACATAGTTTTAGGAAATTGTAAGAAATCTTCACTTTATGGGTGTACTCCCCTTGACAAGTTTCTCCTGCACACTATGTTTCGACATCCGGATATCGTGTACTGAGGAGAACCCTCTAGGCTTCGCTCATTCGGCACCTGGCCCTGGCGATTGCGTGAGGGCTTCAATACTAAGGTTAAAGTTTCTAAAAATGTACCTTTTCTGAGGAGTTTGGCAATGAAGATTAGACCATTACAAGATCGTATTTTGATCAAGCGCGTTGAAGGTGAAGAAAAATCTGCAGGCGGTATTATTATTCCTGATAATGCCAAAGAAAAGCCGATGGAAGGCAAAGTCGTAGCGGTAGGCAACGGCAAAGTTATGGATGACGGCTCTCTCCACAGACCCGATGTAAAAATTGGCGACAGTGTTTTATTCAGCAAATATGCTGGCTCTGAAGTTAAAATTGATGGTTGCGAGCATTTAGTAATGCGCGAAGATGATCTCTTAGGCGTTATCGAGCACTAAGGCTTGAGTAAGGCACTGAGGTTTCTTGTTTTTTAATATTTTATCTCTCTATCTATAGAAGGATCGTAGCACATGGCTAAGACTATTAATTTCGGAGAAGAGTCCCGTCGTAAGCTTTTGAAGGGCGTGAACACCCTCGCTGACGCAGTAAAAGTAACCCTTGGTCCTAAAGGCCGCAACGTGGTAATCGAGCGCTCTTTTGGCTCGCCAACCATCACCAAAGACGGGGTGAGTGTTGCTAAGGAAATCGAACTTGAAGACAAGTTCGAAAACATGGGCGCACAGATGGTTAAGGAAGTTGCTTCTAAGACTTCTGACGCTGCAGGCGACGGCACTACTACCGCCACTGTACTTGCCCAGGCTATTTACCGTGAAGGTTCCAAGTTGGTTGCGGCTAATCACAACCCAATGGAACTGAAACGCGGTATCGATCTTGCCGTGCGCACCGTGGTTGACGCCTTAAACAAGATTTCTCGCCCAACCAACAGCCGCGAAGAAATCGCCCAAGTTGGCGCCATCTCCGCAAACAACGATCGTGAGATCGGTGATATTCTTGCTGAAGCCATGGATAAAGTAGGCCGTGATGGCGTAATTACCGTGGATGAGGCGAAAGGCATGGAGACCACCCTCGAAGTAGTAGAAGGCATGCAGTTTGATCGCGGCTATCTTTCTCCTTACTTTGTAACTGACTCTGAGCGTATGGAGTGTAACCTCGACGACGCCTTTATTCTTCTCCACGAGAAGAAAATTTCGAATATGAAAGAACTGCTGCCAGTTTTGGAAAAAATCGCTCAGACTGGCCGTCCCTTCGTTATTATCGCTGAAGATATCGATGGCGAAGCTTTGGCAACCCTCGTGGTTAACCGTCTCCGCGGCACCCTTAAGTGCTGTGCTGTTAAGGCACCAGGCTTTGGTGACCGTCGTAAAGCGATGTTGGAAGATATCGCCGTATTGACTGGCGGTATGGTGGTGAGCGAAGACCTCGGTCACAAACTCGAGACCCTTACCCTTGCTTCTTTGGGCCAAGTAAAAAGCATTTCCATCACCAAAGACAACACCACGATGGTGGATGGTCGCGGCCAAAAAGCCGATATCGATGGTCGGGTTAAGCAAATCCGTGCCGAAGTGGATAATACCACTTCCGATTACGATCGCGAAAAACTCCAAGAGCGTTTGGCAAAATTGGTGGGTGGCGTAGCGGTAATAAAAGTTGGCGCTGCAACTGAAACTGAAATGAAAGAGAAAAAAGCTCGGGTTGAAGATGCTCTTAACTCTACTCGTGCAGCCGTAGAAGACGGCATCATCTGTGGAGGCGGTACTGCGTTTATTCGGGCGCAGTCTTCTCTTGATTCCGTAAAAGGTTTGAATGCTGAGCAGCAGTTCGGTATCAACATTATCCGTCGGGCGATTGAAGAGCCACTGCGTCAAATCGCTTACAACGCCGGTGTTGAAGCTGCGGTTGTCGTAGACAGGGTACGTGCAGGTAAAGAAGGTTTTGGCTTCAATGCCCTTACTGAGACTTACGAAGATCTCTACAAAGCTGGCGTAATCGATCCTACTAAAGTAGCGAAGACTGCTTTGATCAACGCTGCTTCAGTGGCTTCATTGCTCTTGACCACCGAAGCGATGATCGCTGATAAGCCAAAAGACGAGCATTCAGCTCCTGCAGGCGGCGGCGCTGGCATGGGTGGCATGGGTGGCATGGGCGGCATGGGCGGTATGGGCGGCATGATGTAGGATTCGTCCTATCATCACGGTAGCTTATAAAGCTGCCGACCCCCGTGACCACAGATTTTGTCCACAAACTCGGAATCGTGTCCACAGATTTGGGCAAAACTAGGTCCACAAAGCAAAAAACTGGGCTTCAATTCGTTGTCTACTTTCCAGA
>JAHFAI010000091.1 GCA_023250635.1 Deltaproteobacteria bacterium
GTTTGAGGTCGGCTATCAAATCATCGGGATGTTCGATGCCCACCGAGAGACGCAGCAGATTCGGGCCGATGCCGATTTTTCGGCGAAGGGTTTCGGGTACCGAAGCATGGGTCATTTTTTCGGGATGATTGATGAGCGATTCAACTCCTCCCAAGCTTTCGGCAAGGGTAAAGAGTTTAAGCCGGCTGCACAGAGTTTTTACCTCTTGATAATCACCGCGTAAGGCAAAGCTCACCATACCTGAACAACCGCTCATCTGCTCCTTGGCAAGGGAGTGCTGGGGATGGCTCGGCAGTCCCGGAAAGTATACTTTTTCTACTCGCGGGTGAGGGGATAAGAACTCAGCAACTGCCTGGGCATTTGTCGCGTGCTTATGCATCCGCACCGGCAAGGTCTTGAGGCTACGCAGCAACAAAAAACATTCGAAGGGACTGGGCACAGCTCCTGCGGCGAATTGCACAAACTTAAGAGCGGCATGGAGCTCGGGATTATTGACCATCACTGCACCACCGATGAGATCCGAGTGCCCGCCAATATACTTGGTGGTGCTATGGACCACCAGATCAGCGCCCAGTGCGAGAGGCTGCTGAAATATCGGGCTAGCAAAGGTGTTGTCCACCACCACTAAGGCGCCGTGTTGTCGAGCCAGCGCTGCGCTGCGCCGAATATCGACGAGCTTAAGTGTGGGGTTGGAGGGGCTTTCCACCCAGATCAGCTTAGTGGTGGGACGTATGGCTTTTAGCAGATTTTCGTGCTGGCTGAGATCCACAAATTCAAAATCAAAGCCGTATTTGGCAAACAACTGACGAAACAGCCGTCCGGTTCCCCCATAAATATCCTCGCTAACCAAAATATGGCAGCCGGGATCCAGGGTTTGGATAATTGCTTGCTCAGCCGCAAGGCCGGAGGCAAAGCTGAGGGCAAATTGGGCGCCTTCGATGCAGGCTAAGGCTTTTTCAAGGACCTGGCGGGTGGGATTGTCGGCCCGTGAATAATCGAAACCCTTATGGACAGCTGGTTCTGACTGTACATAGGTCGAGGTTTGGAAGATGGGAGTCATCACCGCCCCAGTGATGGCCTCTGGTTCGATGCCTCCGTGGATAGCGATGGTGTCCAGATGCTGCGTGGGATGATCATGACTCATGGAGCTTACTCCTCTCCGTTAAGTACCTTTTTTAGCTCGCCCTTGCGATGAAGGGTGGCGATAATATCACAGCCGCCGATAAACTGCCCGTCCACGTAGAGTTGCGGAATGGTCGGCCAATTAGCGTATTCCTTAATGCCTTCACGCAGGTCCCAGTCGGCAAGGACGTTTTCAGTCGTATAGTCAACGCCGTAGCTATCGAGAATCTGTACAACCTGGGAGGAAAATCCACACATCGGTTGCTGCCGCTCGCCCTTCATGTAGAGCATAATACGATTGTTTTTAAGATCGTTGGCGATTTTTTCGGTAATTTTTGTATCAGGCATGGTGTAAATCCTAAGGGAAGAACATTATAAATATAGAAGCTTCTAGCCAAAAAAAGCGGCGAAGACAAGGGGAAGTGCTGGTTTACCAGGGGAGGAGGCTCGGCCTGCTCAGAATGGGGAGGAAAGACGCCAGAGGCTGCGTTGGTAGCGAGCTAAGACAATGGTCATCAAGACCGCCCCAAGGCGGAAATAAAACATGACGTCTGCTTCGCTGCCGGTCATCGGCTTTGCCAGGGCCCGCTGCTGGTCATTGATTGCCTGCAGGCGGAGGTTATTGCCTGCCAGTTGGTCGTGGAGTTTTCCGGCTAGAGTCACGCGACTGCGAGCTTCAAGTTCGGCAATGGATTTACGCAGGCTGCTGTTTTGCTCCTCGATGGTTTGCGCCTCGTGGGTCAGGGAGGCGTGCTGAAAGGTACTCATGCCTAGCTGACTTTGCGAGTTTTCCCGAACGAGAAAAATAAGAAAAAAAACGATAGCTCCCAGCATGACTTTGTTGAGAAACCACCAAACTTTTTCGCTAAAGTAAATCAAAGCTGAAACGATCAGTGCCGCCTCGGTAAGAACCGACATGATTAAGGGGCGTTTCTGTCCAACTGCGGTATAAAAACGGGCTGAATCTTCCATAAGAAAAAATGCCAAAGCCAGCTGAAACGCCAGTATGGCAAGACTGATGGCGGTACGCAGAGAAAAAAACCCAGCAAAGCCTGATTTGGGCGGCTGGGTCGCGCCGGCGTCAAGAGAGGAGTCGAGGTCGCTTGCTATTTCTTCTAGGCTTACGGCAGATGGGCGCACAAAAACCTCCCCCAGGTGAGAGCACAATCTCAGATCACCCCGATTTTAGGCTAAGGTGATTGGGGAAAGCAAGGGGGCATCTGCGGAGCTGCTACATGCTATGGAGAGCGATGCGATTGCCCTCGCTATCGAGAACGATGGCGCGAAATCCATGGGGGCCGATGCTATGCTTGGGGCTGAGGACTTTACCACCGTGAGTTTCCACCGCGGCGATTGCCTGGTCGAGGCGACCTTGGACGCTAAAATACACCAACAAGGCTTCACTGCAATTGGGTTTAAACCCAGGCTGTTCCACCAGGCAACCGGCTACGTCGTTATCCCTATGGGGAAAAACCGCACATTGCATGCCTTCGTTTTCAAAGGCTTCGAGGGTACAGGCGAGAACACTGCGATAGAATGCGCTAGCGCGCTTTAAATCACCAACGGCAAGATCAAACCAGCATAATATATTAGCCATAAAAAACTCCTCCAAAACCCAATGGGTATATACTCTCGATGGTTATAACCTCTTATTACGAATTATCGTTTGTTTTTATGTTGAGTAGTTTAGTTAGTTTCTTAACTAAATCTCGTGGATTGTGAACGATAATATCAGCGAACTCTTTGCTTGGCGCGACATACTGCTGAAACATTGGCTGTACCGAAGCTAAATACTGGGAAGTTATCTGAGCAACAGTCCTTCCCCTATCCCGCTGATCGCGAATAATACGTCGCACTAAGCAAATATCTGTTGGCACATCCATAAAGATCTTGAGATCAGCAAGTTCACGTAGTGCAGGATAGTGCAAAGTCAGGGTGCCTTCGCATACCAGCAGGGAGCAGGGCTTGACCGGGGTGGTCTTACTCATTCGCGCATGCTGGCTAAAGTCATACTGGGGCGCGGCAACGGTCTTGCCCCCCGCCAGCTGGGCAAGATGTTGGACCAAAAGAGGAGCGTCAATTTGGTCAGGATGATCATAATTAACCCGCGCTCGTGCACGGGGACTCAGGTGAGCCATATCGCGATAGTACTGATCCTGAGAAAGAACAGCCAGAGTAATACCGCCGAATTTTTGCACAATGTCCTTGACAAAGGTAGTCTTGCCCGAGCCTGAAGCACCTGCTACGGCAATGATATATGGTTTGCTCATCCCCTGAACCTATGATAAAAATACTTCACTTCTTGCCCATGGCCTTGTCTACTGTAAACCAACGTTAGTGAGTCAAGCAAGAGGTTCTCGTCGTTTCTCGGGAGAAAGACCATGTCCGCCGTTCATTTGATCACTCATCCCTTGGTACTGCATAAATTGACCCTGATGCGGGAGAAAAACACCAGCACAATGAAATTTCGTAACTTGATGCGCGAAGTGAGCATGCTCCTCGCCTATGAAGTTACTCGTTCTATGCCCATGACTTTGGTAGATATTGCAACGCCCTTGACGACGATGCAAGCACCGGTGCTTGCTAAAAAGAAAATGGCCGTGGTGTCGATTTTGCGGGCTGGCAGCGGTATTCTTGATGGCATTTTACAGTTGCTTCCCAGTGCGCGAGTTGGCCATATTGGCTTGTATCGTGATGAAGGAAGCGGGGGGGTGGTCGAGTACTATTTTAAAATGCCCGATGATATTGCTTCGCGAGATGTCCTGGTGGTTGATCCGATGTTGGCCACCGGGCACTCAGCGGTGGCTGCGGTTAGCCGTCTCAAGGAAGTTGGCCCTAAATCAATCAAGTTTGTTTGTATTTTAGCTGCTCCTCAGGGGGTGGAATATCTCCGCCAACACCATCCCGATGTGGATATTTATGCAGTGACTATTGATGACCATCTAGATGAGCAAGGTTACATTGTCCCGGGGATGGGCGATGCTGGTGACCGGCTCTTTGGCACTAAGTAACAAGAAAGGTGCCGATGAGCTCATTTCTTTCGCGCCCACTGTTTGCCTTAACTCGTCATGCTACTCCAGAATTAATGGTTCACGGCTCCTACGCGATAAAGCGTTATGGAGAAGAATGCCGTGGTGATGAGGAATTTTCGTTTTTTGCAGGATCTTTGCTCAGTCCCTGGCAATGCCTGGCTAGCGAAATCAACCAAACTGACCCCTGGTGGAGCCTTGGGGTTGCCTGGCATTCTGGTCAGGATATTCACCTCGAAGCTCTCGGGCATCTCAGTGCCTACGCCCAAGCAGGGGAAGAAGATCTTATCTGTCCACGGGAATATCCCCTCGATGGTGAGCGTGCTGCTCAGTTGCGCTTTACACAACGTAAACCACTGCGCTTGCATCACCCCTGTTCGGGTAAACATCTGCTGATGCTTGCTGCTTGTCAGAAGTTTGGTTATCAAAAAGACCTGTATTGGGAGGTTGATCACCCCCTGCAGAAAAGAATTTTTAATCTCGTTGGCCGGGAAGCCGGCGAGCAGGTCCGCTGGGCCAAGGACACCTGCGGAATGCCCTCATTTTATATGCCGCTGCGGGTGCATCTGGGGATGTGGGAACGTTTTGCCCTTGATGAAGGCGATAAAGCTGTTGTGCTTAAGACTCTGTGGCTACAAAATCCTCGCCTGGTAGGGGGACTTGGACGTTTAGATTCCGACTTAACTCTCGCCGCAAACAGCAAAGTCCTGGCAAAAGAAAGCGGCAATGGTGATCTTCTCCTGCAATTTCTTGGCGATCAGCACCATGCTCCGGCCTCTTGTTTTATCAAAATTGCTTCGGGACCAAGCAAGGTGTATAGCGCCCTGGCGCTCTTGGTGGTAATACGCCAGCACCCCGAGCTTCCGCCGATATTTCACGAAATTGCTGAATATCTTCATTCGCGTTTAGACGAGTGGCTTCCCCGAGAATTCACATTACAAGAGCTCCACTAAAAAAAACGAGAAGAATCCATGAAAGTGCTTAAAAAATCCCTGGTGATTACCCCTGCCCAGGCTGGCATGGCAATCGACCGAGCCCTGCTGGCAGCTGCCTGGGGATTTTCACGGCGTAAAATTCGCCAAATGCTCGACAAGGGTGGGGTGAGTGTCAATCAACGGGTGGAGCGTTTTGCCTCCTATAAAGTAAAGTCTGGAGACAGACTCACCGTGATCTATCTGCCTGAGGAAAAATCCACAGGCGAACAAGGGACGATTCGCCTTGCTCCCGAGGATATTCTCTTTGACCAGGAGGAGCTGATTGCGCTTAATAAGCCGCCTCTGCTTGCGAGCCAAGCCACTCGTTCACCAAAGGTTCCCCACCTGCTGCAGGTGCTTGAGGATTATTTGTGTCAGCAAGGAGAAGCGGTAAAGCAGAACCCCAAGCTGATTCTCTGCCATCGTCTTGATAAAGAAACTTCCGGAATTCTGCTGGTAGCGCGCAGTGCAGAGGCAGCACAAAGAGTTATGAGCCAGTTCAAAGCACGAAAACTAGAAAAAACCTACCTGGCGGTCAGTGTGGGCCTTCCCCGCCAAAATGAGTGGGAGGTAAGTTGCTACTTGTCAAAGCTCCATCCTAAGACAGGCTTGGTTTCTCAGGTTCATGCCGGAGGTAGTTGGTCCCATACTCGCTTTAAAGTTATAGCGGTGAATAAAACCCTCAAGCTCTGCTTGCTTGCTTGTTATCCAAGCAGCGGTCGTACCCACCAGATTCGGGTTCATCTGCAGCTTTCCCAGCTACCCATTGTCGGTGATAAAAAATATTTAAGGCAGAAGCCTGAGCTACCCGAGGAGCTGCAGCGTCTCAGTATGCAGCATCACCTTCTCCATGCGCGTAGTTTGCTTTTCTCTCCGCGCCAGAACGATCGGGAACAGGTTCTGGTTACGGCGCCCCTGCCGGTGGGAATGCAAAAATTCTGTCGTCTTGCTAAACTAGCCATAGGAGTGGGAGAGCATGAACTCTAAGCAAGCCTTGATCCATACGCTTTTGGCATATGAAGTTTTGCAATTTGGTAGATTTCAAACTAAATCAGGGAGAATCTCGTCAATTTTTTTTAATACGGGTAATTTTTGTTCGGGGCGAAGTTTGGGGATTTTTGCTGAGGCCTTTGCTCAGTGTATCGCCGAGAAGTTTTCCCAAAAAGAAGCGATCTTATTTGGTCCTGCATACAAGGGCATTCCCTTGGTAACCTTGGTGGCGGATCGCTTGCAAATTCTGCGAGAGGAAGAGGTATTCTTTAGCTATAATCGTAAAGAAAAAAAGCCCCATGGGGAGGGCGGCGAGCTGGCCGGGTATAATTTTCGCGGCGGCGAAAAAGTGATTATCGTCGAGGATGTGCTTACTGCCGGCACGAGTATTCGTGAGAGCTTGCGTCTCTTGCAGGAAAGAGGCCTGGTGGTGATCGGGGCTGTGGTAGGCATTGATCGTGAAGAAAGGGGGCAGGGGTTGAAGTCTGCTCGCGAAGAAATCAACGAAGAGTTTAATCTGCCGGTGCACTCCCTGCTGCGGCTAACAGAAATCCTGGCTCTCTTGCCAGCAGGGTCCCCTGAGCAGCTTGCCCAAGTTGCGGCGTATCGCCAGGAAAGACTGGTCTCTTGCGGACTGCTTGCCTAAGCGGCAAGCTTTGCTGTATGAAAAACCAAGCAAAAAACAAAGAAACTTTTGTTGAGAAGCTCTTTAACTCTCCACGACACTTGGCGATGCTCGGTGGGGGCTTGGAGACCGCGCTGGCTTGCTTGCAGCTGCTCTTGTTTGCTCAGATATTCCCCTACCAAGAGCCAGCCCACCTAAATACGGTGGGCTCAGCTCGCTTGATCGAACCAGCTATTTTTTACAGCGAAAACTGCTGGTATTTTCTGCTTATTTTGCAGCTAATAACTCTGATTTTTGCGGGCTTGAATATCGCCGTGTTCACCCAATTCTTTCAAAGGCCGCTTACATCAAACCGCCTCTCTTTGCTTAAGTCTTCGGTTAGGGATTTAAAGCGTGCCCTCTCTCTCTTGTTGGAATCTCTCTCTCGCCTCGATCCGAGAGTGCGGGGAGAAAAGCCAAACGGAGAGCATAGTTCAAGTTCTCGCGGTCGCTTGATCGAGATGCGCAGGCCACTTTCCAAACCCCTCCGTGCTCACCTCACCCAGCAATTACAAGGGAATATCTCTCGGCTCGAGGTGGTCAACGCCCATTATCGGGATAGTTCCCGTATTGCTCCCCCGGGTGCTCAGGATGGCTTAGGCAAAAGTGATAACGCCGTTGTTCCTTTAAGCATAGCCCAGGTCCTTAATATTAGAGATTTGACCAGCGGCTGTTTATATCGTGCCACCAGTGATCATCGTCAGCTTAATTCATTGCGGGAAGAAGCAGGGGGGTTTTGTGCACTCTATACTGAATTGCATCAGAGCCTTGAGGCTCAGCTTAAGATGGTGCATAGCGGGGTAAAAACCCAGCGTCTTCTGTGGAAGCGCATGCATGAGGGGGAAGGCTTGCTCACTATTTGCGCCGGAGTGGTGAGTGAGCTGCAGCAGAAAATCAGTCTCTTGATTGAATATGGATCCCTTGCTAACGTCGGTGTTTCTACCCAAGAAGCCTTGCCGGGAACAGATATTTGTAGTGAGTTGATGATTCTACAAGAAAAATGTCGAATTTTGGCGAGTAAATTTCAGCATCTCAGTGCCCAGAGTAGCCAGGTTAAAAAATCAGCGGGTGAAATCAACCATCTTTTGGGAAATGTCGAAGTCTATCATGGATTCTATACCCGGAAAATTCTGCAGCTTGAGCAGGCCTCTGGCGAGTTCTCCCAGGGACTTGGATTGGTGACTGCTCGTCTTAATCAACGCTGTAGTGATCTGGCTGACTTGGCAGATAAATTAACAAGCTTAGAATTTACGGGTAAAGAATTGGAGCTACGCCATCAGCAGGCCTTAGAGCTTGGGGAACACTATCGGCGTACCATTCACGAGCATCAAGTAGTTACCATTCACTGCGAACAAGCCCTTCGCGCTCTGGTAAAGAGCCTTGGTAATGAGGCCCTAGGGAGTGGGCTCAGTATAGCGGCAATCCAGCATCTTGATGAGCTGCAGTTGGCACAAGAGCAATTGCGTAAGGTCTTTGGTTAGTCGGGGGCTGGGGCTCTCGGGCCGGCGCTTCGTTAGCTTATAAATTGCAATTGACTTCTCTTTTGTCATGCGCCCAAATAGGACAAAACTATGTTTTAATTACTGTGTTTAATTATGAAGGAGAGTGTATGAATTTATGGAACAACATCCTTCATCGCGCACATGTCTCTTTCGGCGTGTTTTTGTTCGTAGCCTGCTTTTTGTTCGTAGCCTATGAGGCCCCCAGTATGGCGTCGGTGAGTGTACCAGCAGAAAAATTGGTAATTATCTCGCCCCATCGCAAATCAATCCAAGATGAATTCGTTCCCGCATTCAAAAAATACTATCAGGAAAAATACCAGCGGGAAATTACGGTGGATTGGATTGATCAGGGAGGGACGGAAAACAATCTGCGCTATGTGCAAGCAAAGTACAAAGGCACGCCGGCGACTTCAGGTGTTGATGTGTTTTGGGGAGGTGGAGACGTAGTCTTTACCGATCTTGAAAATGCAGCGCTTCTCGAAGCCTATCCCCTGCCCGCTGATCTTGCTAAGGAAATTCCCCAGCGCGCAGCTGGGGTAGAGCTCCATAGCAAAAGCAATAAATGGCATGCCACTGCCTTGTCGAGTTTCGGTATTTTTTATAATAAACCCTTGCTTGCTCGTTTAAAACTGCCAGAGCCTCGCAGTTGGGAAGATCTAGCTGATCCACGCTACTACGATTTAATCAGCCTTGCTGATCCGCGTCACTCTGCGACGTCGCTATTTATGCAGATGCTGATGTTGTACAGCGAAGGTTGGGACAAGGGCTGGCAAAATCTAGCAGCATTGGCAGGAAACGCTCGCAGTTTCACTCATTCCAGCAGTGATCCCATCAAAGCGGTGGTTTCTGGGGATGCGGCTATTGCGACAGCCATTGATTTCTATGCCTATGCAAAAGTTGCCGAACTTGGACAAAATGCCCTGGGTTTTGTCTTGCCGGCTGGTAAGACAGTGGTTAATGCGGATCCCATAGGGATTCTTAAGGGGGCGAGCAACACGCTTCAGGCCCAGAGATTTATTCAGTTTGTGCTTTCGAGCAAAGCGCAAAAACTCTTTATTCTTCCCAAAGGGCATCCTGATGGTCCTAAGTACGCAGTGTTGGGGCGCCTTCCGGTTAATCCCCAGGCTTTTGCGACCCTAGCAGACCCCAAACTAGCGGTGACCAGTAATCCCTTCCTCTTAGGCGAACCGACCTTTCAGGTGGATATTGCCAAGCTTAGCCGACTTGATAACCTCCTC
Source organism: Deltaproteobacteria bacterium (assembly GCA_023250635.1). Taxonomy (GTDB): domain Bacteria; phylum Bdellovibrionota_B; class Oligoflexia; order Oligoflexales; family Bog-1112; genus JAHFAI01. The sequence continues at coordinate 9,520 of JAHFAI010000091.1, forward strand.
AGTGATCTCTTTGGGGCGATTCACATCGATAACCATCAGCACTATAAGAAAACCTGGGCTCTTATTCTCAAGACCAAGGGCAGTGAGGCGCTTAAGAAAGCTTTTGGGGCTCCTCCTCTCAGCGAGGCTGAGCTGTGGACGTATGCTGACAAGTGGTCTGATAACGTGTTTCGCAACCAAACGATCAACTCCTGGGTTCAAGCGGCCAAGACGAAAGATGCAGGCATTCTTCGCGGTATCGCTAGCCTCGAACAGGCGCCAACGGCAGTGAGTAAGCGCTAAAATTTTTTTACTTGGAACAGTAAGAGGGAAATGGTGGGCGCACAAAGATTCGAACTTTGGACCCCTAGCTTGTAAGGCTAGTGCTCTAACCAGCTGAGCTATGCGCCCCCCTTGA
>JAHFAI010000016.1 GCA_023250635.1 Deltaproteobacteria bacterium
GGATGATAAGCCAGCCCCCGTCATCCTGAGCGCAGCGAAGGACCTCCCAACTATGTTTTCATCGGAAGAGTTCCCAGCTCACTATGGGTAACGAGGGGAAGGGGAGGTCCTTCGCTTCGCTCAGGATGACGGGGGGGGCGCTTATAACCAGCGGAGCTGCGCTCAGGATGACGGGGGCTGCGCCTAGAGCGATAACTCGGAGGTGACAAATCAAGCTCAGGCGATAGTAACGAGGAGAAAAAACCTCGGCTTGGCTGCCGAAATTCTGGCAAAATGGCTGCCAGAGATGGTTTTTTCGCCAGCTGATCTCCTCGCCACAGTCCATGGACACGGCTCCCCAGCTCATCAACGGATTTTCCTGAGGGACAAGCGGAAGAGGTCGTGCAGTTGCTTCACCAGGAAGCTCTTCGCGGCTACACCAGTGCTGGCGAAAGTTGCGGGGATTGACGAGAAGTTGTCGCCGATTTTCCAGGAATTTTTCCACCCCTAAGCCCAGCTGTTTGCTGCTCACCAGCAGCGAAAAGGCTACGCTTACGATGATGAAATACCAGGCGCAGATGATGAGCCACACGCTGCAATCACTCCCCGGCATCGACATCAGCAAAGGGATTCCAGCGAATCCCCTGGAGACTCACTCCGGCCTCAGCGGCAAAATGTTCGATTTTTTCTTGAAAAATATGGGCTGCAACTCCGAGCAAAGTCAGCGAGAGAATAGTGCTGAACAAGGTAATCAGCAAGTATTCAAGAACGACCCCGCCGCTTTGCGGTGGTTTTGTTCTCAGAGAAAAAAGCTTCACCGCGCTTCTCCTTTTTCTTTGCACAATAATTCGTTGCACTATAACGCTGCGGAGCGTTTCATTATACCGACACCTGCATGCAGCTGTTTTGTCATGCGGCTCCAGGGAAACCTCGCCAGTGCGTAAATTTGCGAGGCTGCAATAAAGTAATTGCATAATAGGAATATTTTTCTTATATGTTGCTCTAACGATAATTCGTCAACTCTTGCTAATACGGACGAGAACATGAAGAAAAAACGCAATGTACGCAAAAAATCAGATCAGATGATTATTGATTCAGTGCAAAACGAACTTTATCCTTATGCGCGCAGCCTCGGACTGAAGCAAGCGGTTCGGCTTTTTGAAGCAGCCATTATTGCGAGTTCTCTCAAAGAGAGCGATGGCAATCTCTCCGAAGCCGCGAGAATTCTCGATGTTCCTAGTACGACCTTGCAAAGCAAGCGCGATGTTATGGATTCTTTGATTGCTAAGGTAAGTAAAAAAATTAAAAAAGCATCTCTTGTGGATGCCGATTAAGAATTATTGTAAGCAGTGCTATTTAGTTGTCTAAGTAAGGATTGCGGTTACCCTGTACTTTGGCAATGCGCCGACCACGTTCCTCTTCTTCTGCCGATACCGGATATTTCTCCGCCCATTCCCTCAGGAGCTCGGCGTTTTTTTCGTTGATCAGCTCCAGTCCAGGATAAGCAGCATGCATATAGTGATAGGTACGGGCAATAAAACCGCGAATTTCCTCGCGGGGTAAAACCCCATCCATACCGATGAGGGTGGCACAGCTTCCTCGCTGCAGCCCTCCTCCCATAAGGTGTTTCTGAAAGCCTAAGGTTCCGCGGGACTGATTCATCTCGCCAATTTCTGGTACCAGATTGTAGAGATCGGCCTCCATATGGCGAAAGTGAGCTGAGACCTGGCGTGCACAGCGTCGCCCTTGAAACCGACGTCCATTTTTTTGTCGGCAGTGGGGATCACCCTGCTGCCAGGCGACGAGATTACCACCGAAGGCTGCAGCGGGAACCACATGCTCCCATTCGAGGCGGTAGGCTCGTGCCACTTCATGCTCGGGTTTGTAGCCACAGCTACGGTGATCTACTAAGGACTCGTTATAGGTGCAGCCGCAGTAGAAGGTTCGCTCCATGCCCCGATATATGGTGCGGGCACGCTTTTTAGCTTCTTGAAAGTTGGCTATGCGCTGGTTACCGCTTATGGGCATTTGCCCCTCTTGGCGAGAAACAACCACTGGGGCAGTGGCTATATCAGAGCCTGACTGCAACCAGCGATACCCTTGATTGATGAGGATAAGGACAAGAATTAAGCCGAGAGGTTTGCTAAGGAGCTGCTGCATGCTGTTCACTTAGGTGGAAAAATAAAAAAGAAGAGGCCGCGAGGGACTTCCCCCGCGGCCTCAAGTATAGCAGCAGAGATTATTTGCTGCTATTGATCAATTGGTTGAGATCCTGAGAACTCGAACCGCCTTTGATAGTGGCATCCTGCTTGTCTTTCACCGAGGTGATCGAACTTTTTGGGGTCAAGAGCACTTGAATCACTTCACGGTTAGCGATGTTCTGAATAGGGATAGGCTTGCTATCGTATTGGAGAACATAATCGCTGGCTTTGGCTGCGGCACGTTGATCGGAAGTGAGGTCACCCCAGATCTTACCCGCAGTGTTAGCATAGATAAAGCAACTGTCTTTGTTGAGCTTAGGTATCTGTAAGGTGAGCTTACAGTCAGCCTTGGGCAAGCTGGTCATCAGCAGCACTTTGGCTTCTAAGGCGCCCGCAGGCACATCGATGCCATTGACGGTGTGATCCAGCTGGTTTACCCGTCCCATCATCGCTACTTTATCAACAATGTTGTCGCAACCAGTATCGATCGTGGCTTTAGTCAGTAGGGTATCGAAGGGAATGTAGGTTTCAGAGCCAGCAGGAATTTGACAAGCGACTGATTTGATACAACGACCTTGTGGGTCGGTGTAATCACAGGTATCGGCAGCAAGTTCTAAGGAGTCTTGGGCAGGAGCGACTAAGAACATAGAGCTGGATAAATCTTTGACGGTTTTATTGCTGTCTACAATCCCCGAGGTGGGGGCGTTTATACCGAAATCACGGATCCTACGGAGATTATCGTCCATCTCCATGCACATAAAATGGTTAAGAGCGGCTGATTGCCAGTTTTTCAGGCCACGGCTGGTCGTACTACTTGTATCACCGTTGTAGGCAAGGGTGAATTTATCGTAAATAACTTTGAAGGCAGCTTGAGTACCGATTTCGTCAGCGACGCACGTTTTGGCATCTTTTTGTTCGGCTTTAAGAGCAGCATTTTTTAACACCCCGTAGGTGTTTTTAATGTCTTTGATACTACCTGCCCAACCATCGAGAGCGGTACTGGCTTTTTTCAATACGGCTTGCAGGTTGGTGATTTTATCAGCGGTAAAGGTAAAGTCACCTTGTTTTACGAAATCGCCGGCTTGAGCCTTTATATACTTAAGCTGACCAGCAGAATCGGTGGTGCTCGCGATCAAGTTCACCGCCGTGCTGATGCCAGAGATCTTGTCGCGACGCTTATTAAGTTCGGTAGTGGTACGGTCGAATTGCCCGACGCAACGGTCTATGGTGTCTTTAACCATTTGCAAGGGCGATTGACCGCCTGGGTTCCCCTGGGAAGAAGCAGCAGAATCGATAGCTACCGCGGCGTCGAGAAGAGAAATCGTGTTATCCCACCAGTTCTTAGGTTGGGCCACATCTTGGGGCATAGGTGGCTTAAAGGTAGGTTCCACCTTGTTGTCACCGTTAAATTGACATTCCTTCAGGCTGATTTTGTTGGCACGCAACTCTGAACAGTCGATATTAAAGTTACGTTGTACATCGGTCCAATTGTAATTGACCCAGGCGCTGCCTGGACTGGGGGGAGGAGAGCTGTTGCGTAGTTTATCGCAGTCGGCCTGGGTTCCAGCCACAAAATCGTGATGGGGATCGGTACCGAAGCTATTGTTCGAGTCTTTGACGCAGGATTTTACGGGATTGCCGGCATCATCTTTTAACACTGCGGTCCAATAGTTAACCGGGCCACCACCGTGGGCAACCTGACAAATCATTTTGGCAGCCGTTAAGGTTTGCACTTTGGCGGTTTTACCATCGGCTGCAAAGCACAGGTCTTTTACCGTCTGTAGTGATGAACTGGGGCTGCCCGAGGTTAAGGTTGAGCACAGAGGCTTTGACGATCCTTGGGCGCCCATAACCCCTGGTTTTTGGAAATTACCGAATTGCGTAAAGATACTGTCGAGGGTGTAAGCACTACGACCGAGAGAGGTGACAATAGTGTTGACCAATTGCACGGGGTCACAACTCATATCGGTCCAGGTGGGCATGGGAGGTGGCTCGTTGCCGGTGTTGAGGGTGAACATTATTTGGCGAAGGATACCCGAGGCCGCACTAGCTTTGATGTCATGACTTGGTAATTGCGATTCACCTACCAGAGCAAATTCCTGACCAACCCCACTGAGGCTGATATTGTCAAATATTTCGTTTTGGGCTTGACCATCATCACCGCGGCTTTCAGCCCGCATGCTAAAGGAGGCATCGGCATTTTGCTTGAGGAAAAGGGTGGGGGCATTGTCCGAGCCTCCGTCCTTGTTCCCGCCGCTATTGGCTTGGAAGTCATTATAGAAGAAGTCAGGAACTGAGTAACCTGCAGCAGTACAAACTTTAGGGTCGATTTGTACCATGCCTTGTTGACCTTGGGGCTGACCTTGTTGGGGCTGACCTTGAGGCTGACCTTGTTGGGGCTGACCTTGAGGCTGACCCTGGGACGTGACGACGGTGGGGGCTCCATCGCCTAAAGCTAGTTTACTTCCTTGGCCTGAGCTGTTTGAGCGATCGCTATATTGGCTCAACATGGTTACTTGTAGGCCTTTGGCATCGAGAAGTTTCGCCTTGGTCTCAGCATCGATAGAACCGTTAGCGATTTGTGCTTGGAATGAACTATCAACGGTTCCTTTAATGGTTGACGTATCGACCACCACTTGCCCGTCGGCACAGGTTAGGTTGCCGAGATTCATATCACTGGAGGGTTGAATACTCCCTACTTTTTGATTGCCGACTTTAAAAATAAAAGAGCACTGGGGGGCTAGAGTATCGGCAGTTGCCCCGGTGAAGACCGTCAAAGCGAAGGGTAAGGGTTTAATGCTTATTTGGTAGCTGCCGTCACTGGCAATAGTACCGGAGTCTTCAGCTACCGTTGCATAGGTGGCTTTGATAATGGTTTGGGTGGCATCTAAATTAAGGGAACTGAGGCCTAAGGATTTTACGGTAATTCCCCCAGAAAGATTATATGAGCTTGCTGCTGCCACGGTGGTAGCAGCACTCGAGGAGGAAGCGCTCTCTGCTGCCGGTGAGCTCTTCTTGACCATGCCACAGCTTGAGCTGAGCTGGGCAATGGCGAGCAGACACAACAAATGCAGGTGCTGCGAAAACGGATATCGTGTTCTCATGATACGTACTCCAAGGTGATAGAGAGAGATCGACGAACTCACCCCGGATCGGTATTTTGCTGTAAAACTTAAATTTTTCTAAAAAAGCTGTAATATTATTGGCCTGTACTCTCGATATAGCGCTGCCAGCACCAGGGCATCACCAGAACAAAGGCGAGGATCATCCCCGGAACGAGAAAAATCAAAACCCGAGAAATATCCTGTTGAATCGTTTCCGTGAGGAACAGAGCGATGGTGATCGCACTCGTCAGCACATGCAAAACTGCTGTGCAGATAGTGGCCTGCCAGGTAAAATTCGCATTTGTGGCTTTCTTGCTGGTAAACTTGCTGGTAAAGAGGAGGCGCCATCCTGCCCAGGCGAAGATAAAATCCGTAGGCCAGAGAAACCATAGATTGGCGTTGTGATGAAGATCGAGATGTTCGGAGAATAACCAACTTACCGTCATCACTGTACCCAGCAGCCCGGCAAAAAGCCCCCAGAGCAGCAAATATACCCCGAGACCCTTTTGACCAACAACTGCAGTCCAGCGCCGTCGCCCTCGTTGGGGACGCTTTGGCACGAAAATTCGTTCAAGCAAGGCCGGCCAGAGGAGGAGTATGCTGCCGGCAAGCCACCAGGGATAGAGATGCCAGGTGGAGGCGGGATAATCGCTGAAAGAATTTAGTTTGTGGCTTTCTCCTAGCAAGGGCATACCGGCACTGATCTCTCCTGGGCTTTCCACCTGCGGAAAATGCTGCAAATGCTGGTGTAACATGAGGGGTGAAAACATTTCCTGCCAGCGAGTAATTTCAAAATCAAGGCGGCTATTCATGGTGATATCAAGTATAAAAGCGACGATCGGTGGGGCGTTAAGATTGGTATACACGTAGTCACGAAAGGTTCGTCCCGCAGCTTGCTTGCTAAAATGCTCCTCGAGTTTTCCTGCCAACACCTGGTTGAGTAAATCTCGGGGAATCGTGGCGCAGTTATTATAAAAATACTGGTAGGGATATTTCCCGCCTTGACGGCGCAAAAAAGCATTAATCGCCAGGATAAAAGTATGTTTTTGGGTTGAGCTTAGATTGAATTTACTGCTGAAGAGTGGACGTTCCTCATAATGCTGATAATGGCTAAGAATATGGGAGTAGGAATCACTTCCTGCCCAATACCAGAGACGACCTAAGAAAAAATTTAGGGCAAAATTAGGCTCATCAAAAGAGAATACTCCCCAATTAAGATTTTCATCGTGACCACTATCACCATCCACCACACGAATTATCGTATGGCCATAGCGGGCTTCGATGCCGGGTCCAAGACCAACGGTCAGCAGATAGATTTCTGTTCTTTCCAGATTGCTGGGCACGGGTAAGAGTGGCAGTGCAGCCCCCTGTGCCAGGGGCAGCGCTCCCCATAAAATCCCGCTGAAAACCAGCACTATGGTTCTTACTAACGACATGATGTTACCCCAAAAGCCTGGTAAGTTCTTGACGAGCGGCAGCTAGCACCGCTGCGGCTCGTTCGGGGTGGCGTGAACCGCCCCGGGCTCGATCAGGGCGCCCGCCTCCGCGTCCCTCGCTCACCTTGTTGAGGCACTGCAACAGGGCATTGGCGTTTACCTGGGCCACTGCTTGTCGGCCAACTGCTACCAGGGTGGAGAGTTGTTCGCTCTCGGCGTGGACGAGGACGGCGACTCCTTTATCGAGGCGCGAGGCGGCATGATCTAAGATGGCTTGCAAAGCATCCCGTGCATAGTCCCGAGAATCAAGCTCAGCGATGAGCACGGTATAATCCCCCTGCTGCTGAGCCGTAGCCAAGAGTGTGTCGAGCTTGTGGAGCAGCACCCGGCTCTGTTGTTCACCGAGATTTCGTTCAGCTTCTTTGAGGCGAGCACTCAGGGCCGTTACTTTGCCGAGCAGGTCTTCGGGCTTTGTCAGCAGCTGCTTACAGAGCTGAGCCAGTAGCTCGCTTTCGCTGCGTACAAGCAGCAGGGCCTCGTGGCTGGTTACCGCTTCGATCCGCCGCACCCCAGCCGCAATGGAGCTTTCCTGGGTAATGCGCATCAGGCCAATTTCCCCCGTCGCCGCCACATGGGTACCACCACAAAGCTCACGACTTACCTCGCCCACCTGGAGCACGCGGACCTCATCACCGTATTTTTCCCCAAACATGGCCACGGCGCCAGAGGCTTTGGCTGCGGCAAGGGGCATGAGCTGGGTGGAGACGCTGATATTTTCTTGAATCGCCTCATTAACCAGAGCTTCAACCCGGTGGAGCTCGTCACTGCTGAGCCCTTGGTGGTGGGTAAAGTCAAAGCGTAGACGTTCTGATCCCACTGCCGAACCTTGCTGGCTCACCTGCTTGCCCAGGACTTTTTTGAGGGCAGCTTGGAGCAGGTGCGTGGCCGTATGGTTACGCATGGTAAGATTACGAGTCTGACGATCAACCGTCGCAATAAATTTGTGCTGCACGGCCCTTGCAAAATCTCCGTGCACGAGCACACAGCGATGCAGATGCATGTCCCAGCGTTTAAAAGTGGTCAGTACCTGTAATTCACAGCTGCCATCAGCGCTGCGTAAGTATCCACGATCACCAATTTGCCCACCGGCTTCGGCATAGAAAGGGGTCCTGTCAAGGACTATGTAGAGGTAAGCATCCTTCGCGCTACTGGTATGGCGCAGCACCCGGGCCTCAGCCCTCAGACTCTGGTAGCCCTCAAAGACGCTCTCCTTGCCGGGGACAATAATCTGCCACTCCTCTTCGTTTGCAAATTCAGCGCTAAAGGCGGCGGCGTCCCGGGCCCGACTTTGTTGCTGCAGCATACTGCGCTCATAGCCTGCCTGATCTAGGGAAAATCCCTGTTCGCCGGCGATCATGGCAGTAAGGTCATAGGGGAAGCCATAGGTATCATGGAGGAGGAAGATTTCTTCTCCGGGCAGGGTTGTGGCGCTCTTTTTGAGCAGCTCTCCCAGCAGCAGCGTAATACGCGCAAGCCCCTTGTCCAGAGTTTTTAAAAAGCGCTGCTCCTCAGCTTGAATAACTTCGCTGATATAGGCTTGGCGTTCCCTAAGCTCGGGGTAGCAGTGCTGCATCGCGTCCACGAGGACCTCCACCAAGCGGTAGATAAAGGGCTGTTTTTGCCCGAGACCGTGGGCAAAGCGACTGGCACGCCGTAAAATCCGGCGCATAACATAACCGCGTCCTTCGTTGCTCGGAATTACCCCATCAGCGATGGCAAAGGTCAGGGCGCGTAGGTGATCGGCTATAACTCGGTGGGGGGTGCCGCTGCTATCAGCTCCGTAGGGGACCCCACTCAGGCTGGCGATTTTGGCAATAAGCGGCGCAAATAAATCGGTTTCGTAGTTAGATCCCACCCCTTGAATAACTGAGGTGATCCGTTCCAGTCCCATGCCGGTATCCACGTGGGTGGCAGGCAGGGGGCGCAGGGATTTATCGGTGAGGCGTTCGTACTGAATAAAAACCAGGTTCCAGATTTCGAAGTAGCGGCTGTTTTTGCCGTTTACTCCAGCCACAGGGTCAGCACAGGTTTCAGCCTGGCTGGCGAGATCACCCCTATCGAAGTGGATTTCACTGCAGGGACCACAGGGGCCGGTGGCTCCCATTTCCCAGAAGTTTTCGTCCACAAACGGCAGCAGATGCGTGGGGAGGACATCGGTGTGGTTGAGCCAGAGGGCTTTAGTTTCTGTATCATCATGATGATAGGTTACAAATAAGCGATTTTTAGGAAGTTGCCATACCGTGGTGAGAATCTCCCAGGCCCAGAGAATTGCTTCTTTCTTGTAATAATCACCAAAGGACCAATTACCGAGCATTTCAAAGAAGGTATGATGGGTGCCATCGGTGCCTACCTCATCGAGATCATTATGCTTACCAGAAACCCGCAGGCATTTTTGGCTATTGACCACCCGGCTGAGATTACGGCGATTATCGCCTAGAAAAATCGCTTTAAACTGATTCATACCGGCGTTGGTAAACATCAGGGTGGGGTCATCGGTGGGGGCAATGGTGTTCGAGGGCAAAACTAAGTGACTTTTTTCCTTAAAAAAATCGAGGAAATTTTGACGAATTTCTTGACTTGAGCGCCGAGGGATAGGGAATTTGGTTTTTGTGGTTTCTCGCATAGTCTTAGGGATTGTCCTTAGGTTTTGGCTCGATAATAACGATCAAGTGCATCTGGTTAAAGCATAAATATCTCAAAAGGTATTATGTTAACCCGGCGAGTATGCACAAGCAAGAAGTGGGAAAGAAGTGGGAAAAAACTAAGGGAGCCCCCCTGCGATGACGAAAGGTAAGCAGGAATTTCCCCCAAGAGCGCAAGGAAACACCCATGCTGGCCAAAATACTTGCCCCCGCCCTTCTCCTCCCCCTGTTCTTCCTGGGCTCGGCGTTTTTCCTGCATCGTCAGTCACCCGGCCCCCAGGAGCTCTACCTGGAGCTCTCGGCGATTACCGCTGAAGGCCAGGCGGTGAGCGGTGCCCAGGTTTTTATCCAAAACCAGATGCTCGGGGTAAGCGATAGTTTTGGCCATTGGAGAAAATCCGTGAGCCTGCCCGCGAGTCCACTCCTCAATATCCGCATCGAAAAATCAACCGCCGATGGCGAGCAGTTTGCCAGCAAAAATCTTCCCTTTCCTCGCCTAAGTCGCGTAGAGAGTCACCCGTCAGCCCCAGTACAGCTAACTTTAAAGCTTAATCCACGAAAAATAGCAGGGGGACTCTTTGCCAGTGTGTGGTTTCAATTACTGGCGCCAGCGGATTCAGAAAAGAAATCAACCCAGGCGCATTTTCGTTGGCTCGAGCAGCAGCTCCTACCTGTGCTCCAACGGGAAGCCGTGCATCGTGGTATGCGTTTACAACCCACGAGCTCGTGGCAAATCGGTTTGAACAGTATTGAAATTCCCGAAGCGACCCAGAATCCTGCCCTAATTCGCATCAACGCTCAGAATCTGGAGAAGGCAAAAAGTCTCGATTTCATGGTGGCAGCGACTCAGGGGCCAGCCCAGGTGGTGCAAGAAATATTTAAGAAACTCAAGCTCCATCTTGACGACCAATTTGCTCTTCGTGGCTGGCAAAAATACACGCTTGCTCTCCCTGGCCTGCATCCCCGCGGGGCCGATGTTTTTATCGCCGGTATAAAAGCTATTCCCCGCGGCAATAACTCCTGGGAGTATTGGGGGCGAGACAAGCAGCAGGCGAATCTGTCGGTGGTTGAAGAAAATCGCGTAACGTTCCGTCGCCGCATTGTTATGGGCAGGGATAGTGAGCTCCGTCTTGACCCATCCGCCCCGCGCAAGGTATCTGAAGCAGATTGGCAATTTTTCTCCCCTAGCCGCGAGTAAATGTTTCATGGCCCTTCCCCCCCGCGAAATTCTGATTACCGGAACCTTAGATCCCCACGCCATTACCACGCTCCGCAGCTGTTCCGAGCTGCTGGTTCGTTACGAGCCTGAATGTAAGCGGGACAGATTGCTTGAGCTTATAAAAACCGCTACGGTGGTGATTTCTCGGAGCGAAACCGCGATCGATCGCGCCGTAATCGATCAGGGAAGCCTGCTCAAGGTCATTGCGCGGGCCGCGGTCGGGGTAAGCAATATCGATATTGCCTACGCTACCCAACGGGGAATCCTGGTGGTCAATACCCCCGGCAAGAATACCAATAGTGCCGCAGAATTGACCCTTGGCTTACTGCTGGGGATGCTGCGTAATTTGCCTCAGGCCCATCAGCATCTCAAAAACAGCCAGTGGGATCGCCATCAGTTTGTGGGGCGGGAGCTACGCCACAAAAAAATCGGCTTGGTTGGTCTGGGCAATGTCGGTCATCGAGTGGCAAAATTCTGCCGCGGTTTTGATATGGAAGTGCTGGCCTACGACCCCTATATTTCCCCCCAGGTTTTTACCCGTCATGATGTCAAGGCAAGTCCGAGCCTGAGTGCGTTACTCGCCCAAGTGGATATTGTATCGGTGCATACTCCCTTAAATCACGAGACTACAGGAATGATCGGCGAAGAACTGCTGCGTCTGCTGCCTCGGGGTAGCTATGTGGTAAATGCCGCGCGGGGCGGAATTATCGACGAACACGCTTTGCTTGCCTGTCTCCAGAGCGGGCACTTAGCAGGTGTTGCCATTGACACCTGGGATGAAGAACCAAGGCCACGAGCTGAGCTTGCCCAACACCCTCGGGTCTGGTGTTCGCCTCATATTGGGGCTTCCACCCTGGAGGCGCAAAATCTTATCGGCATCACCATCGTGGAACAAGTACTTAAGGCTCTGGCTGGTGCTATGGTCGATTACCCCATCAATTTACCGACCCTGGGTGTGCTCCCGAGTGCGCTGGTGGCAAGTTATGTGGTACTGGCCGAAAAACTGGGTTCCTTGGCGGCCCAGTTAAAAACCTCCAATCCTAGCAAGGTAGAACTTTTCTATCGTGGTGATCTTGCCGGTGGTGATCAGAGCTATATTCGCCTTGGCTGGATCACCGGGTTTACTGCTCATGCGGTGGATGGTTTTGTCTCCTTCGTTAATGCGGCCGAGCATTTTGCCAAACTTGGCCTGCCTTTGTTTGAAACCAACGATCCAAATTTTCATAGTTATCGTTCGGCAATTACCTGTGTGCTTTCCCACGAGGATGGTTCGACCTTAACGGTGGGAGGGGTGGTTTTCGACGAAACCAATTTACGGATTTCCTTAATCGATGAGTTTTGCTTTGAAGTGGAACCCCGGGGCTCTTTTTTGCTGATTCGCAATAACGATCAACCGGGGGTAATCGGGGGGGTGGGTAGTCTGCTGGCCGAGGCCGAGATCAATATCGATTCGTTTAATCTTTCGCGCCTCAGTCAGGGGGGAGCGGCCCTCGGACTGATCAAAGTAGATGGGGCGATCAAAGCCCAAACCCTTAAGGAACTCAAAGAGCTTCCCTATATTAACGAGGTGCATTTAGTCAGCTTTTAAACTGCTGAGCAACTGGTTCTATTTCCCCCTATCCTATGCTATTATGGCTTAAGCTGTTTTATTTTTATCACCAACCGCCGATGTGCAAGCGTGTCCCTATGAATAAACCACCCCCCTTCAAGCTGCTGGGTCTCGATCATCTCGGTATCGTACCTCGGGATATGGCGCAGGCACGCTGGTTTTTTTATGAAGTGCTGCAGTTGCCCCTTGCTTATGCAGAAGAGCTGCCTCGTGAACAGGTGAGCCTGGTGATGCTTGGCTCGCAGATGCTTGCCGCCCCAGCTCTTTCCCCTAATCTGGAATTGCTGGCGCCGCTCGCCCCGGAGAGTCCTCTTAGTAAGTTTCTCGAAAAAAAGTCAGGTGGCATTCATCATCTGGCTTTTCGAGTGGATGATATTCGCGGAGCAATCGCTTATTTACGCGCGCACGGAGTAGGGTTGCTTTCTCCGGAACCTCGGGCTGGGGCCCATGGCAGCGAAGTGGTCTTTGTGCATCCCCAATCAACCGGTGGTATTCTCGTAGAATTGGTGGCTCAACAACATCATCCTGCATAACGAGCGAGGTGATTCGGTGCTTAGCTTTGCCAAGTTTCTGAGCAGTCGACTTGAAACCCTGATTATAGCTTGTTTTGTGCTCGGCGTGGCTAGCCTCGCTGGCCACGATTATGTGCTCAAAAAAAATAGCGAAGCCACCGCTATTCTCGCCCACTATAGTTCGGCAATCAGTAGCAGCCGCAGTTTTTTGCAAGCGTTTTTCCAGGAACTCGCCCATGATCCGAGTTTGGGGGAGAATCTCAGCGCCAATTATCGTAATGCCCTCGAAAAAGCTCTGTTAACCAAGCTTCGTAAAGGGCAGATCGATCATCTCGAGGTTTTCGATGAGCATTGTACCTCGTTAGTGGGTGTTTCCCTCAGTGGTGTAAGTGCTCCGCCGTGTCCCCAAGGGGGTACGAGCGTCTTTAGGGTTTCTGCTCCGCCGAGCGCAGACCAACCGCCGCTCTTGGCTCTTTACAGCCGCGAGACCCTAAGTTCGGGGCAAACAGTTTGGCTCCTCGGGCAGGTGCTGCTCACCAGTGAGTGGCTGGCTTTGTTTCCTAGTCTCCGCGGGGATTTTTCCCATGCTGGGCTTAGTTTGACGGCTCAGGCAGAGAAAGCTCCCTTTCAGCTGATAAACGGGAGTAACGAAGAAAACAGCCTCTGGACTAGTGAACGTTTCTTAGGGTGGTCGCTGAGGTTTGCCTCCTCTCCCTACTTTCCCTACTTTAAGAGCCTGGTTTTTTGGCCGTTGATGGCAATGACTTGTCTGCTGCTGCTGCTCTTATGGTTTGGCGATAAGCGTCAGCTTTATAAGCAACGACGGGTCTGGCAGCAATTTACCGAGCGGGTGGAATCTTTATTTCGCAATGAGGGCTTGGCCTACAATTATGTGCCCCATCACGATCCACAGCTGGGGGGGTATCCTCCAGCCCTGCTGAGTATGCAGCGGCTGCAGAAGGAAATTCTTGGTGCGCAGCAGCGTTTTAAGGAAGAACAGACTCTGGTGGGAGACTTGCGCGAAAAGCTGGGTTCTTATGGGCAACAAGAAGAAAATTGGAAACGCGATCTGCAGCAGCTCGCCTGTTTTGAGGGTTTGGCCTTGCAGGTACAAGCAAGTGCGCCAGCTCTGGTGGAGGAGTTAGGAAAAGAAGCAGAGCAGTTTAATGAGATTGTCCTCACCGTAAAACAAGATGTGATGCACAGTTGTCGAGAAATAATGGTGCTGAGCGAAAATTGGCAGAGCAACTTGCAGAGCCAAGGCTCACGCAAATTTATTCGCTCGTTATGCGAGCAAAAAAACCCGGATTCTCCCTATCCTAATCTTTTGGAAGAGCAGCTCGCGGAACTTCTGGCGCGCTTGCAAACCCTGCTTGATCAGGGGCTTTTCCTCTGCACCAGCCTCGGCCTCTACGAGCAGAATCTTGCCGGTAAGAAGCAGATACTGCAGCGTTGGTATCGCATTGCCCAGGAGGGGCAGGATACGACGAGTAGCACCCAGGGTGCTGAGTTATTGGCGCTCCTCGAGCAATCCCTGGCTTTGCGTGATAAAGATAGTGGGGTGGTTCATTTTGGTATTAGTAATCTTGCCAGTTGTGCTGCCTTGAAGGAAATGCCGATTCCAGAGGCCACCCTGGCGTCTACGTTGCATCATTTGTTTCAGGCGATTGCCTCGGCCCTGCCCCAGGAAGTGCGTTTTTGTCAGTTGGCACTGCGGATTAAAGAAAGCAAAAACGAGCGTTTTTTATTGTTGAGTTGCAGTGAGGGGGATGTCTATCACGACCAGCAGCGCCGTCAGGAGATGTGGAATAGTATTAGCAAAGTTAATTTGCTGCTTGCGCCTTACCAGATGGTTTTTTCTCTCTTGCCCTCGCCGCATAATTTGACGGTCTTTGCTCTGCGCTGGCATTTGCGGGAGCTTGTTGCGCCGGTAAGAGATTTAGGGGATTTAGGGGACACGCACCAAAACCTTTATTAGTATTTTTCCCCGTAAGCAGCAATAACAGCGAGAACTCGTTCTCGGGCATCAGCCGCTTTAAAGCTTGCCTGCTGGGCTATGATTGCCGCACTGCTCGCCTGGAGTCTGGTCAGCGCCGCGAGGAGTTTCTGGCCATCGAGGCCTTCTTCGGGCAATAAGTGCGCCCAACCTTGTTCTACGAAATATCGTGCATTGTGCAACTGGTCGCCTCGGCTCCCCTGACTCAGAGGGATAAGCAGCATCGGTCGTGGTAAACTCAGCAGCTCAAAAATCGCATTGGCTCCCGCCCGCGAGATGACCAAGTCAGCCAAAGCAAGTATATGGGGGAGCTCCTCATTGAGAAAAGCAAAGGCTGCATAATGGGGATGCTGAGCAGCGCTTTCTTTGCCAAAGCCGGTCAGATGTACCACGTAAAAATCCTCGAGTAAGCGCCGCAGTATGGTCGCCACAGCTTGGTTGATTCGCTGGGCCCCGAGACTGCCACCCATAATCAAGAGGACCGGTTTGCTCAACAGCTGAGGAAATTTACAGAGGCGCTTTCCTTGTTCAGGATCACCCTGCAGCACTTCACGACGAATCGGCAGGCCGGTTAATTGGCTTTTGCTGCCGGCACGAAGGAATTTTTGTGTCTGGGGAAAGGTGTAGAGAATCTCCCGAGCAAACAGCATAATGATTTTGTTCGCGAGGCCAACACTATAGTCAGCTTCATGGGTGATTACCGGAATGCGCAAAAGCCAGGCACTACAAGCTACCGGTACACTCACAAAACCACCCTTGCTAAAAACTAGCTGGGGCTTAAACGCCCGCAAATACCAAAACGCCTGCCAACAACCGAGGATAATGCGGAAGCAATCGCTAAAATTCTGCCATGAAAAATAGCGACGCAACTTGCCGGTGGCGATGGTTTTGAAGGCCACTCCCTCGGCCTCCATCAGGGTTTTTTCGATTCCTGAAGAGCCCAGATAGAGAATATCCCAGTGCTGACGCAATCCGGAGAGCAGAGCCAGATGGGGAATTACATGGCCAGCAGTGCCGCCTCCGGTTAAGACCAGGCGTTTTTTAGCATTCATTCAAGTCCTTCATCTGCCTAAGGTTGCGAGTGGATAAGCCGAACACTAGTAGAAGTCATTTCATGATATACTCATCCTGTTTTAGTCTGCAACGGTGTTGCTCCTCAGGAACAATTCCCCGATAGATTTTTATTAGAGAGATGTGGCCAGTCAACTTGTAGTATATTGGCTTTTCTAATGTTTGTAAGGGTCTTCGGAGGGAGTTATGGGAATTTTTGCAAAAAAACGGGTCTCTGACATTGAAGAGAACCAGGGGCAGCTCCAGCGCTGCCTCACTGCATTTGATGTAACGTTGTTGGGTATCGGCGCCATCATCGGCGCGGGTATTTTTGTAGTAACCGGTGTGGTCGCAGCTACCCATGCGGGGCCGGCTATCGTGGTTTCCTATGTTATCGCCGGACTTGCCTGTATCTTCGTGGCGCTTTCTTATGCAGAACTTGCCGCCAGTATTGGGGGCTGCGGTAGCGCCTATGGTTATGCCTATGCGGGCTTAGGCGAGATTATTGCCTGGATCATCGGCTGGGATCTGCTGCTGGAATATGGCCTCGGTATAGCCACGGTTTCCATCGGCTGGTCGGGTTACGTAGAAAACGCCTTTGAGGCAGTGGGAATTCATCTGCCCCAGAGCTTAGTTAATAGCCCCGCCGAAGGGGGCTATATCGATCTCCCCGCGGTGGGAATCGTGATGCTACTCTCGTTATTGCTCTGTATGGGCGTGCGTGAAAGCACGCGGATCAATTCTTTGGTGGTAGGCATCAAGCTTTTGGCCATTGCTATTTTTATCAGCATTGCGGTTTTTCACGTAGATATGAATAACTGGCAGGTCTTTATGCCCTTTGGCTGGGCCAGTACGGTCCAGGGAGCAGCGCTGGTATTTTTTGCGTATATAGGCTTCGATGCGGTCTCCTGTGCTGCCGAAGAAACCATCAATCCCCAACGCAATCTTCCCATTGGCATTATTTCCTCGCTGCTGGTCTGCACCTTAGTGTACGTGATCGTTTCCGCACTGTTGACCTTAGTCGTTCCCTATAACACCCTCGATGCTAAATCACCCGTGGCGGAAGTTTTGTTATCGCTGCATCACCCCTTTGCTGCGGGAATGATTTCTGCCGGAGCAATAGCTGGTCTTACCACGGTTCTTTACGTGCTGTACTACGGCCTTTCGCGCATCTTTCTGGCGATTTCTCGTGATGGCCTCTTGCCCAAGCGCTTTGCCAAGTTGCATCCCCGTACCAAAACTCCCGTGCCGGTTATCCTGGTGAGCGGGGTAATTATGGCCTTAGCCGCGGGACTAACCCCCATTGGTGAGCTTGCCGAACTGGTAAACATCGGTACCCTAGCAGCTTTTATTCTGGTTTGCGGTGGGGTGATTTCCCTGCGCATCACCAACCCCTCGATGCCCCGTCCCTTTAGACTGCGCTTTCATCCATTTATTCCGGTGATGGGCATCGTCTTTTGTTCGGTATTGATGTGCAGTCTACCTGCCGCTACCTGGATACGCTTTATCGTCTGGATGATCATCGGTCTCGGGGTGTATGCCATGTATGGTTACAAGCATAGCAACGCCCGGGCTTTGGAAGGGATACGCAAAAAAGACGGTGCTTAAAAAAGAGCCGTTTCACAGCATTCGATATCGAAGCGGCGACCGAAGTAGACGCCCGTGCTATCTACTTCGCTGCGCATCCCGCCCTGTATGGTCCCTGCGGGGCAGGAATATTTCAATCCCTGTTCGTACGGATTGATCCAGCCTGACCACTGGCATTTACCCTTTTTAATCGGCTCCAGTAGCGGTGTTTCCAATGCACAGCAGGTGAAGCGGGCAATACGATCCTTGTCGGGAACCACGTAATCGCTAGCAATACCCGTCAGAAAACTATCGCCCGAACATTCGAAGTGAACATTCTTTCTTCTTCCGCCAAGAGGGTTGGCCTGGGTGCAGACCCCCTGGGCAAGAGGCTCCTGATAAAAGAGCAGTTTTCGGCACTCGAATTGATATTCGTTGTCAAAAGTAGTTCGACTGTAGGTGCTGCGCATGCCGGCCAAGGCCGAACCCTTATGGCAATGATAATCGATGGCGCTGTTCCCCGTGGTCAGCGGTGAATACGAGCTAGTAGAGATGCTCAGTGGTGAGCCCTGGCTGAGGGTTTTTAGCTGCACGCCGGTGCCCATCAAGAACTGCACTTCTTCCAGATTGCTATAGGCATGGAAAACAATTTTATGAATGAGTTCAAAGGAATTTTTGGCACGGAGACTAAAATTAAGCGCCTTGGGAATATAAAATTCTCCTTCCAGGTCAAATTTGACCAGATCCTTATAGCGCTGGGTGCGTTTTTCCGTTGAGCTGCCCTCGGCACTAAAAAAGCTGCCCAGCCCCAATTTTGCCGAATAGGAGTTCTCTGCGTTAAGTTCCTGCTCAGTTAGTTTTTCGGAGGCTGCTTTTTTAAGTACGCTGGTATATTTGGGATCGACGGGATTACCGAATAAGTGGGGATATTTTTTTAGATCCTCTACTCCTTTACTTAAATCAATGCTGACTTCTTGAAAATTCTTTAGAGTAGCAATCTGGTTAATTAACTCTTCTTTATCCGCAAGCCGCCCCCAGGCCACCAGCAAATGCAGATTAGAAAGTATTTTTTTGATGCTTTGGTTTTCTCCTGAGGTATACACTTCGTAGGCTTTGACTGAGCTTCCGGGATTGACCGTCAACTCGAGTGAAGCTTCTCTGCTTATTTTCATATCGGCGAATTCGCGATAAATTCCCTGGAGATCGGAGCTCACCCCCGAATCAGACCAGGCACTGCGCCCGGTAAAACCGACGACGAAATTAAGAATCTTTACGTCGTTAGCAACATCTATTTGATAGGTTTGGGGGGGGTGATAGTGCACACCTGGAGGGATTATATTTTGATCGATGAGTAGCCCCTTCTGATCAAAAATCTGCAAACTTGTTATATACAGGTAGAGAAGCTGATGAGCTTGAATAGTATACGTAGCAAGAATTTTTGCCTCGGCTTCGGGATGGTAGAGGCGAAGAAATACCCGGCTTTTGTCGGCGCTGATTCTCTGAATCTGCTCCACACTCGGCGTAGGAAAAATAACGTAATTTTGATTAATTAAATCATGGCCAATATGAATAAAGGCCTTGGAATCAAGATTGAAAGTATTCACACTAAAGTATTCACGGGGCGGAGAGGCGGTAGCGGTCAGGCTTGAGTCGAGCCAGAGGGGAGTGAGGGGATAGGATATTTCTGCAAAAGCATTGTTTCCGTAGAGCAGCAAAAACCACAGCACCGATAATGCAGAGCGCATGTTCTCTCCTCCAGATATTCGCTTGTGTTGCTAATAGGCCCTCAGAAGCTAGCAAGGAATCATCGCTGCTTCAAGGCTCGAGCGCTGGCGGAGTCTGCCGCATACTTTGTAACATAGTAAAATAAATAGAAATTTAGTTATAGGCCGGTAAAAAATTAAGGGTTTTTAAAAATTTGGCGATAGGGAGAGCAGCAGGGGAGTTGGAGGAGGGCTCATGAGCAAGCATCGATCATTTTTCGGCATGGTAAATCGCGGGCAGGGAGAAGCAAAAGAGTCTTCTGGTCCCACGGTCGCCAAGGCAGACATTAAAGCAAAAACAAGCTCTGGCTCTGTCAAAAAACCCAATATACTGCTGATTGATGACGACTTAAGTTATTGCCGCATTTTAAAGCGGGTGGCAGATATTGGTGCCATACCGTTGACCTACTGCACCTCGATGGATGAATTTGCTGACTTGCAAAGCTGGAATTTCGATGTGGTTATTATTGATTATGATCTCGGCGCGATTACGGGATTTGAGCTGACTCGCTATCTTGAATCAAAAACCCAAAAGGTGACTCCGGTCATCCTGATTAGCAGTACTAAACGTGCGATTAATAATTTGAGCCCTGGCACTATCTGCAAATTTATTCTTAAGACTACCAGTCCACTTTCAATTTTGGATGCAGCGACTTCTATTCATGGCCTAGCCTTACTCGAACGGGCTGCCGGCTAAACTTCGCTGCTGGGGAGGTCCTTCGCTCCGCTCAGGATGACGGAGGCTCCGTAGTTACTATAGCTTGGTAGGCAAGTTAGATTTATTGTAACTACTCAGGTCTTGGTGCATCTTCGCCGCTTTCTTCGTTGCTGCGCGTGCTCACAGCCAGACGGCTGCTCCGCTGCTCGCTCCTTGAAAGCAGCAAAACTGCACCAAGCCTTGAGTAGTTGAAAAAGTGCTGAGTAGTTACGATTTATTCTGATAAAAAAGAGACTAAAGAGGAGAGTAACAAGGCGCTGGCGCTTTCGCGCTAGCGCCTTGTTACAGAGGAGCAAAAAATGCGGGTTGTACCCTTAGCGATAATGATAGTGCTGTTTACCCTGCTGGCGGCAGCGATTCTGGGCGATGGCATGGTGGTATTTGGGCACGAGAACTATTGGAGACATCACGGGGTTTTTTTATTACTTTTTCTCGCGCTTTTTCCGCGCGTAACCCTGTTTTTTTCTTCCATTCCTTTTGGGGGACTGTGGTGGTGGCTCGGATTTTTTCTAGTACCCCGCTATTTAATTGCGGTACTGGCAACGATACACTACGGCTTGGTTAATCCCCTCTTGGTGACCATAGCCTGGGTGATGGCTCTTGCCGGGGAGTCCACCGAGAAGTATGCAATTCAGCGCCGAGTTATCTATTATCCCCGTGGTGGGCAGCGTCAAAAACGCCACGAGGATGCCATCGAAGTGGATTCCCGGGATATCCACGACTAAAAAAGCTTCAGAATGAGGATGATTTCAAATAACGAATAATAGCGTTTATATCAGCAATCGACAGCTTAATCGCCGGCATTTTTGCTTCCGGTTTGCTGGCCTGAGGATCTTGCACCCAGCTCTGGAACCAAACAAAGCCTTTTTCGTGCAGGCGAGCAGCCAACTGGCGAACAGTGGGCACCTCGCCCTCTCCCCCACCGTGACAGCCAAGACAATTGCGGCGAAACAATTCATAGCCCTGCTTCACTTCTCCTGTGGCGGCGAAAGTAGGATGAGGAATGCTCGCCGATTCTTCGTTGTGCTCCACGAGGTCGAGGGAGATAATTTGGTAGGGCCAGAGCTGCGCAGTGCTTGCTGCCCCCTGGCGCCAAATTAAATAGAGCGGAGCAAGCTGTTGCAAATGCGGGGCTTGGGGATTAGCCAGATGATTGATTATACTAAACTCCCTCTGATCTGCCCGTTTAAAGGCGAGCAGCGCCTCTCCTCCGCCCATGGAGGCTCGTTCCACCACCACTCGATAGCCATCGCTGCAGATCAAAGTCACAAAGGGAAATTGCCCCAGATCGGTTTTGTCAAAGATACGGGCAAGGAGCTCGTCAACGGCGAAGCCCTCATAGCTAATTTTCCGAGCCTGCTCGTGGGGGTCCTGGACCACCACGATTTGTGAGGGAGTGGTAGCACTGAGTTCAGCAATTCTCCGCTGACTAACTAAGCTGCCTTGACGATAAAAGCTAACCAGCCCCCGAGAAGCACCGGGAAAATTAAGATAGCACAGCGCGGCAATAACCATAGCCAGCAAAGCAGCAACGAACCAACGCATCTCAGTCCCCCGTGCACAAACGCTTAATGCCTCACCACGGATTTGTTATTTTCTACGCTGGCGATCTTGTTAATTGCAGGATGCTTATCGTTCTCGACCTTGATCGAGGCGATCCCCCCCTGGAGCTGAGGACGGGCGAGGAGATATTCCTTGGTGTAGACCCACTTATCACCGGCACTGCCAGCCATCACGTACTCAGGCCCGAGACGAATCGCATCCACGGGACAGGCTTCTTCGCAGAGACCGCAGAACACGCAGCGGAGAATATCGATTTCAAAGCGTACGGGATACTTCTCGATGCGGTGATCCGGGTGCTCGCCCGCTTCGATGAAAATACACTCAGCCGGACAGGCGGTAGCGCAGAGAAAACAGGCGGTACAGCGCACCTGCCCATCCTCGCGCTGGGTAAGAAAATGCTTGCCTTTAAAACGCTCACTGTAGGTAGCGGGCTGCTCGGGCCACTCAAGGGTTTCGCTTTTTTCGAGCTTGAGTAGCTGCTTGAGCATAATTTTCATGGTGAGCTGCATGCCCTTGGCAATGCTCGTTACATAACCCCACGCAGCTTCAAAGGCATTGCGATCGGCAGCAGGACGATTGACGCGAATGATACCCATGGCTAGAGTTCCTTGTGCAAGCCAGCAATAATCTGAGAAATCGCCAATACTTCGCTGGCCACCGGAGGAAAGGCCTCTTTTAGCACTCGTGTTTTCCCCTGATAGTTAGTTACCGTCCCGATTTTTTCGGCAAAACCACGCAGGGGTAAGAGCTGCCATAGTTGTGTCCACTGGCTGGCACTAAAATGGGTGGTCCACAGAGAGACGCGCGCTAAGCTATTCAGCTGGGCTAATTGCTCGGGCAGGCTGGGAGCCGTAAACGAAATTTCGGGAGAGAGCGCAATCACCAACTGTGGTTTGGCGGCCACACATTTCTCTAGTTGATCGCCAATCTTAGCCTTAATTCCCACCTGCTTGAGTGCTGCCATCAGCCCCCGGGTGTTGGCGTTATGATCACCGCGTAGTAACAAACCATCAAAATCATCGCGCGCCTCGCTTGGTTCACGCCACTGATATACCTGGGTGATGCCCCGTTGTTTGACGAAGTAATCAAAGAACTCGGCGTACTCTTCGTTGGTGTACTGGGCCGAAACCAGCAGAGCTATATCCTGGGGAGCGAGGCGGGCGATTTCCTGAGCCAACTCCCGTATAAAGGGAGCGGTTTGCGGGGAAAACTCCCAGGCCTGCTGAGCTGCTTGCCAGCGGGCAGCCTGCATCAAACGCGCTTCGGGATTGAGATGCTCAAGGGTCATGCGTCCCTTATCACAGAGCCAATGACCATTGACGCTTTGATCTTCTTCGGGCTTTACCCGAAAGTAACGGCGCATCTCCGGTTTCCCATGGACCTTGATGGCGCAGCCGGTGGAGCAACCGGGACAGATGGATGATTTTTCTTTAAGAAACCACACCCGCTGTTTAAAGCGAAAACGTCGCGAAGTGAAGGCCCCCACCGGGCAAATATCCACCAGGTTTTCCTGATACTGGTGGGTGATCTTCTGTCCGTGATAGGTGCCAATAATACTGCGATCGCCCCGCGCAAAAATTCCCAGAGCCCCGGTTTTGGTAACCTCATCTTCGAAACGCACGCATTTCGAGCAGAGAATACAGCGTTCGGTGTCGAGCACCAGCTCCGAGCCAACGTCGAGGGCCTTGGGTTTCAGTACCTTGGGGCGGGTCATCTGACTCTGATAGAGACCCACCTCCATATAATAATCTTGCAGCCCACACTCCCCGGCTTGATCGCAAATCGGGCAATCCAAGGGATGATTGAGCAAATGAAACTCAAGGGCCCATTTGTGGGCTTGCTTGACCTCATCACGGAGGGTGGAGACCACCATCCCGGGTTGGACAACGAGATTGCACGAAATTTCGAGTTTGCGCGCGCCTTCGACGTGCACCAAGCAAAAGCGACAAACCCCGGCTACTTTCAAGCCGGGGTGCCAACAAAAATGTGGAATTGCCACCTTCTCTTGCCGGGCAGCTTGCATCACGGTCCAGCCTTGGGGGACCGTTACCTCTTGGCCATCTAATGTAAAGCTTACCTGTTTGCTCACCCGTGATTTCCCCGTTGAATATAAGATCTAATTTCGTCACCGAACTTAGTGGCAATGGCGCGGGTCGGCATTGCACAAGCATCCGAGAGCGCGCAAATCGTTCGGCCTTCCATATTATTGGCAATAGCAATCATCTTTTCCACATCTTTTAGCTTAGCTTTGCGCTGATAAATGCCGTGCATCACATTGCTGAGCCAGCCGGTGCCCTCACGACAGGGGGTGCATTGACCACAGCTTTCGTGATGGAAGAAATCCACGGTGACTTTAAGCAGCTCCACCATGCTCTGTCCCTCGGGAATAACGATAACCGCCCCGGAACCAAGCATGGTTTTTGCATTGGCCATGGACTCGTAATCTAAGGTGACCTTGGCGACTTCGTCAGCGGTAAGTACCGGGGCTGAAGCTCCTCCGGGAATTACCGCTTTGAGGGTCTTGCCGTCCCTCAGCCCCCCCGCATCGTCTTCAATAAATTTTTGCAGAGGATAACCCAGGGGTAATTCGTAGACACCGGGGCGCTTGACGGGACCGGAAATACAAAACAACTTAGTTCCAGGGCTTTTTTCGGTGCCGATAGCGCGATATTTTTCTGGGCCATGTTGGACGATCCAGGGGATCACCGCTAGGGTTTCGGTGTTATTGACCACCGTTGGTTTGTTGAGATAGCCGGAAAGAGCTGGAAAAGGCGGCTTTAGTTTGGGCTGGCCTTTTTTGCCTTCTAAGGAAGAAATAAGTCCGGTTTCTTCACCACAAATATAGGCGCCGGCTCCTCCATAATGATCGAGATCAAAAGAAAACTTTGAGCCGAGAATATTGGCGCCCAAGTAACCGTGGCGATAGGCTTCGTGAATAGCCTGCTCCATCCAGGCGATCTCTTCATAAAACTCGCAGCGAGTATAAATATAGGCTTTTTGAGCACCGATGGCATAGGCGGAGATGATCATCCCCTCCACCAGCATATGGGGACTGAGTTCGAGAATATAGCGATCCTTAAAGGTCCCGGGTTCGCCTTCATCGTTATTGCAGAGCAGATATTTTTCGGGAGCGTCTTTTGGCACAAAGCTCCACTTGAGACCGGTGGGAAATCCGGCTCCCCCCCGTCCGCGCAGACCACTTGCTTTGACCAGCTCGATCAGCTCAGCTGGTTTCATGGCGAGGGCTTTATGGAGGGCCTGGTAACCATCGTGGCGAAGGTAGGTGTCGAGACTACGACTGTCAGCCAAACCAGCAAAGCGAGTTACGATTTTGGGTTTTTCCATCGGTATCCCCTAAGTGCCCGTGGCCAGAGTATCACAATTTTTAAGGATTGCTACGACGTTATTGGCGTCAAGGTTGAGGTGGCGCGTCTTATTGATCAGCATTGCTGGTGCACCATCACAGACCCCGAGACAGGGAACTTTTTCGAGGCTAAAGGGACAGTCTTTGCCTTTGTGCTGGTACTCTTGCAAGTGGCCGCGGATGGCGCTGTCTACTTCTTTGTAGCCCATCATGGTGCAGACCAAATTATCGCAGAGCATCAGACGGAACTGCTTGGGTTCCTGCTGCCGATACATACTATAAAAAGTAAGCACCTCTTCCACCTGTACCCGCGGGAGCTGGTAGTGTTCTTCCAGGGCGAGCACATGCTCTTCCTTGACCCATCCATACTCATCTTGGATACAATGGAGGATCGGCAAAATCGCCGAACGTCTGGTCTCGTAGCGTTGCAAATAATGCTCTATTTTTTGACGAATCTCCGGAGAAAATAGCGACGACATCCTAGGATTCCTCTCTCATTAGCGATCTAACTCACCGGCAATAATATTGATCGTTCCCAAAGCAGCAATGGCATCGGCTAACATGTGGCCTTTGAGTAGCTGGGGAAAGGCTTGAAATATAGCAAAACAAGGTGGTCGGCATTTGACTCGGTACGGCTTCGAGGAACCATCAGCAATAACATAGAAGCCTACTTCCCCATTGGCCCCCTCACTGGGGTGATAGACTTCCTCGCCCACCGGAGGCTGAATATCATTAATGATCTTCATAAAGTGATTCATCAGCCCTTCGATATTGCCATACACCTCTTGCTTGGGGGGAGTGGCCACCCGTCGATCATCGACGATGATGGGTCCACCGGGGAGATGGGAGAGGGCCTGCTCGATAATCCGCACCGATTGCTTAATCTCTTCCATGCGGACAAGATAGCGATCATAACAGTCGCCGGTGGAACCGATGGGAATGGAGAAATCGTAGTGTTCGTAACCACTGTAGGGCTGATCTTTGCGCAGATCACGAGGAGCGCCGGCGGCGCGCAAGCAGGGACCGGTAAAGCCCCAGTTGATGGCCTCAGGGACGCTAATGGCGGTTACTCCTTCCATGCGTTTGCGAAAAATGCGGTTGTTGGTACAGAGAATGTGAATTTCATCCTGGGCCTGGAGGATGATCTTGCAGACCTCGCGCGCTTCTTTTTCCCAGCCCAGGGGCAGATTAAAGCCCATGCCTCCCACCCGTGCTAAGGAGACGGTAAGGCGGGCCCCACAGAGTTTTTCGAAGAGGGTGTACACCGCTTCTCGAGCCCGCATACCCAACCAGAAGTTGGTGAAGCCTCCTAAGTCGAGGGCCTGGGTGATGATGCAGACGAAGTGATCAATACAGCGGGAGAATTCGTCGAGGATCACCCGCATGGCTTGCGCCCGGGGAGGAGCGATTATTCCCAGCATTTTTTCGATGGTTCGGCACCAGGCGTTATTATTCATGGGTGCCGAACAATAGTTAAGGCGATCGGTGTAGGGGATCACCTGGGTATAGGTATGGGTTTCAGCCATTTTTTCGAAACAACGGTGGAGATAGCCTATTTCCACATCGACTTTTTCGATGGTTTCTCCGGCGAGCACTGCCATAAAACGCAGGGTACCGTGGGTGGCCGGGTGAGCAGGGCCGATATTAATCCAGACCTTGTCGGCGAGATAATCCTGGTCCTTTGCGCCCACCATTGCTGCTTGTTCGTGGGCGAAGGTGTGTTCAAGGGGGGTGCTGAGGGATTGATTGTGATTGGCCTGATAGGATTTGCGCAGGGGGTGGCCGACAAATTCTTCGTGGCAGAGAATACGGCGAAGCTTGGGGTGTCCGGTAAAAATAATACCGAACATATCGTAGGCTTCGCGTTCGAACCAGTCGGCAGCTTTATAGATGGAGGTTACACTGGGGAGGGTTTCCTCAGGGGCCAGCGGTACTTTTACCCGCAGGCGTTTACCCTGTTCGGGATTGGCAAAATGATAGACCACCTCACTGGGCTGCTCGCGCTCCGGATAATCAACTCCACAGACATCCATAAGAAAGGGAAATTCGCGGTGCACAGCTTTGGTAACAGCCAGCAGCGCTTCGGGACTTACGATCAGAGCATCTTCATCATGGTTATAGGCGGAGCTCGATGCTTTATGGCTCAGGGCCGAGCTGGAAAAATGCTGCTGGTGACGTGCCGCAAAGCTAGCGGCTGCAGTGGGGGCGGAGATTTTTTCTTCTCTCATGGGCCAAAGAGCTCCGTTTTCAAGAAGGTGAAGCGAGGGGCTAAAGACGGTATAAACTACCACCGCTGGTTCAGGCGAGCAAGAACGAGATAGCTGCGCCACCTCCCCAGCAGTAACGCGTATTCCTAGTTTGAATTACCGCTAGCCTTTGTTATACAGTGGTATTCTGAACGGTTCTTTTTCAAAGGGTTTGATATGGCTTCCTCTCAGAGCACCTCTGCAGCTATTTTTCCTCGACGTAGTCACCATTGTGGGCAGCTGCGGGGCGAAGACGACGGTGCTCAGGTCACCCTGCTCGGCTGGGTGCAAAAACGAAGAAACCTCGGCCATATTATTTTTATCGATGTGCGCGATCGCTACGGGCTTACCCAGCTCGTGGTGGACCAAAACGCGGCACCCGCAGCCTATGCCCTCGCCGAACAACTCAAACACGAATATGTTATCGGCCTTAAGGGACGGGTGCGTCGGCGTCCTGAAACCATGGTGAATACCAGCATGGCCACTGGTGCTATGGAAGTGCTGGCCGACGAGCTTTTTATCCTCAATGAATGCGGCGTTTTGCCTTTTTCCATCGACGATGAGCGGGAAGCCTCGGAGGCGCTACGCTTAAAATACCGATATCTCGACCTCCGGCGCCCGTCGATGCAAGGGAAGTTATTTGCCCGTAGTCACTTGAAGCAGCTTTTTTCTGCGGCTTTTACGGAGCATAACTTCGTCGATGTGGAAACCCCCTATCTGTATAAGTCCACCCCCGAGGGGGCGCGAGAATTCTTGGTGCCCTCGCGGGTTAATCCGGGCACTTTTTATGCCCTGCCCCAAAGCCCGCAGCTGTTCAAGCAGTTGCTGATGATCGCGGGCTTTGACCGTTATTTTCAGTTTGTAAAATGCTTTCGCGATGAAGATCTGCGCGCTGATCGTCAGCCGGAGTTTACCCAGATCGACTGCGAGATGGCCTTTGTGGATCAAGAACTGGTGCTCAGCACCTTCGAAATCATTCTCACCCAAACCATCAATCGCTTTATGGGGCGCGAGTGCATCAGCACGGTGCCACGCATGACCTATGCTAGGGCTCTGGAATCTTATGGCAGCGATAAACCCGATACGCGTTTTGAGTTACTGCTGACGGATATTAGTGCCGCCGCTCAGCACAGTTCCTTTCCCCTCTTTGCCCAAACCCTTGCTGCCGGAGGCATCATCAATACTCTGGTGGTCAAAGGTAGGGCCGAGGAATTTAGCCGCAAGCGCCTCGATGAACTCAACGAATTGGTCAAAAAACACGGCCTCAGCGGGCTGGCCTGGCTCAAGAAGAAAGCTGGTGCAGGAGGGGAGACTTGGCAGGGCCCCCTAGGGAAGTTTTTTGCTCCCGCGCAGCTCGAGCACTTGAGCCAGCTGAGTGGGGCGAGTGAAAACGATCTGCTGCTGATTGCTGCCGGGGCTTATGAGCAGGTAAAACTAGGTCTCGGAGCCTTGCGTACCCATTTGGGTAAGGAACTGGGGCTCTACGAAAAAGACGCGTTTAACTTTCTGTGGATCACCGATTTCCCTCTGCTTGAACACGATGAAGCCAACCAGCGTTGGCTTGCCCGCCACCATCCCTTTACCATGGCCAATCCCGAGGATATTCACTTGCTACAGAGCGATCCCGGCCGGGTGCGGGCTGCTGCCTATGATTTTGTCTGCAATGGCTACGAAATTGGTGGTGGCTCGATTCGCAATCATAGTCCCGCATTGCAGCGGATGGTTTTTGAACGCATCGGCTTGAGCGAGCAAGAAGCCCAAGAAAAATTTGGCTTCTTGCTTGAGGCCCTGAGCTTTGGCGCGCCTCCTCACGGGGGCATCGCCTTTGGCTTTGATCGCTTGATTATGCTGCTCACCCAGGGTGAGGCGATTCGCGATAGTATTGCTTTTCCCAAAACCCAGAAGGCAACTTGCTTGCTGACCGGCTCACCGAGCAAGGCAAGTCCCGAGGCGCTGAAAGAACTGTATATTGCCAGTGTGGCAGTGCCCGCGAGCGGGTCTGCTCAGGAGGACTTATAAGCATGTGGCACTACTATCCCATGGGCCCTGAAGTGCGCGGGTGCTTGGGCTTCCCCCCCATCTCCGCGGCAGAAAGCAGCTCGGGAGAAGCCGCGGACAAAGCTGGCTTCGCGGCTTTTCTCCAGGGAGAACTCAGGAATTTTCCCGTAGTCAGTAGCCAGCACTTAGGCAGGCTCCTCGACGAATTATTAGCCATGGATCTCCCCGAGGTGGTGCTGGCCCTAGCCGAGCAGTGGAGTGTTCATCTCCAGGATAACGATCTCCAACAATTGCTTGCCTGTGGTGGGGCAGCGATGCTCTGCGCCCAGTTGGAGCGCGCTGAGGGGTATTTTCGTGCTGCCCAGCGCGCAGCCCCCCTGGAGCCGGCGCCTTACGTAAATACCGTACAAATTATGCTGACTGAGGGCCGCAGAGAAGAAGCCTGGCAGTGGTGCCTGAGCTGCTTAGCAGTGGAAGCAAATCATTATCCTCTCTGGCATCTGCTGGTCAGCACCATGGAACAACGCTTGGGAGCGCTCGATCTCCCTGAGCTGCGTACTCTGGCTGAGCGCTTTAATTCCTGGGCGGGAATGTCCCTAGTCGCGACCCTCAGCGCTGAGAATACCCCCTCCCTCAAGGTGGATCTGCTCAAACCTTACTACGAGGCTGGAGAGCTTAATCCCCAGTTCTTGCTGGAGTACACGGGGGCGCTGGGAGCAGCAGAACTCTACGAGGGAATTCCCGCAATTATTTGGCGGGCAAAAAAACTAGCAGCAGCCCCTCTTCCCTGGAAGTTGCTGCTCCACGGGGCCCAGGCGCAGCTGGCCCTGGGTGATGAGATGGCCTTTCAGAAAGCCGTGCAGGGACTGCGTCGCCGCAAAGACCTCCCCCAGGAGGTTCATGAGTATCTGGATGAGCTTATTTCCTAAACCCAGCCCATGGCAGAGATAAGACGCCGTCTAGATTTTTCGTATCTAATATGATAGCTTGACGGTATACACACGAACGAATGTATCCCCGTCTTAGCCCAGGATGGTACGGCCTTGTTTTTTTCTGCGCGCCTTCGAAGCAATCTGCGATCGTATTTACTTGGCTCCACCTGTGGAGCTCTGTTGACGGCTAGCTGTGTGCTGCTGTTGATCAATAAAGTTGCGGCAAATAGCCAGGAACGGGATCTAAGCGCAGAGATTTTTATTGAGGGGGTGAGCTACGGACGCCTCGAGAATTTTGCCAAACTCAAACCCCTGATTAGTCCGCGGGAGAGCGCCAGTGGCATTCTTGATTTGCCACTCGATCACACCTTTATTGCCGACAAGTCTCTGTTTGACTGGGCTAGAAATTATTCCCTCAATCCTCATACCCAGCCTCGGGATATTGATCTGGTGCTCTGCAACAAGTTTGGCGAGGAAGTTGATCGCTACACCCTCGTGCAAACCAAACCCTATCTTTCTTCGATCGAAGTGGCTGAGTCCTCCCTGGGAGGCTATAGCGAAAGCATCCAGGTGTTTGTGCAAGATATAATTCATCATGGCCAATTATGAGGGGTATGCTGCTTGGCCTCGTTTTTTTTCTTGCCTGCTTGACCTCCTGCATCGATCAATTTCAGCACCTGCCAAGACCCCCTAGCAGCGTAACCCTAAGTCCGAATGAAGCAGCTTCCCCGCGTCTGCGGGAAGTACCAGGCCCCTCCCTCGCGGTAGAAACCATTCAGCTCGCAGCGGGCAGCACCGCTGATATGGTGGCCTTGCAGAGCAGCTCGGGAGAGAGCTGTTCTCGGGGGGCGGCAAGCACCGTCTGGCAGCTTGAAGCGACGGTGCTGACCAGCAAGCTTGAGCTGCGAATTACCACCAGCAGCACGAGCCCCTACAAGATCCTGATTGCTGTCGCTCAGACTCAGGTGGAATTAGCCAGTCCTGGAACTGCCCTCAGTCGCTTGGCGCAGTCGGCCTGTGCGGCGCAGCACCAGGCTGCATCCTCAGAGGTTGAGCAGGCGTTGCTGCCGCTTTTGTCGAGTCTCGCTCCTAGCTGTGCCTGGCACTGGCAGCAGCAGGGCTTTGTGTGTTCTCCCGCCGCAATGAGCGAGGTGGAGGGAAATGCGGCCCTAAGCGGGCTCAAAAACGCTTTTTTGGGGCTGTCGGCCCGTCCGCCCTACGTGTTGCTACGTCGACTCAGTATGCTGGAGCAGTTGGGTGAGATCGCTGCTGCTCCTCCGGCTGAACGCAGTATCAGCAGCAAGCAGTTCTGTCGTGGTCTCGAACAGTCCCTCGCTTCGGAAAAGCCCTTGGTGATGAATTCCCCCCTGTGGAAGCAGGCTTTTTGCGCAGCCTCATCGTGGCAGGAGCAAGAACAGGCCTATGGGGTGGGTCTTCACTACGGGATTGCCGAGTTGAGTTTTCTCAAGCATCTCGCCGCGAGTAGCACTCGTAAAGGCAGGCTGAGCATTCAGCTTCCCCAGAGTAATTTTGAAGACAAAGAACTGTGGTTAAAACTCGAGGCCGAGGCTGATGTTGGTAACGGCATTTGGCAGCAGGCCCTGGAACAGTTCGGCCCAGGCTTTGTGGAGCAGCTGCGGATGAATTGGCATTCCCGCTGGCATCCGCTTTTTAGTGCCAGCCCCGAGCAAATTACCGTGGCGACGATACTCGGCTTGCTCAAGTCGGGCAGCCTTGAGGTGAACAAAGAGCCCAATAACCAAGAAGCGGCCCCGGCCCTCGCTAATGCGCCCAGCTATTTAAGCAGTTCCCTGCTAGGTGAGACAACCTTTTCGCTGAGTAATGGTCATTTTAAAGTGCTGCATCTTCCCCTGGGTCATTATCGCTATACCCTCTACGATTTACCGGTTGATGATGCCAATTGGGCGCCGACTCAGGTAGGCAAAAAGAGCCAGGGTTCCCTCGCCTGGAATCAGCCAGCCCCGCAGCCGATTATTGCCAGCTGGGAGCAGCCGGCTGCGGGTACGACCTTGGTGGAAAGCCCGGTTGCTCCTCGCTGATTTGTAGAGCTGTAGCATGCTGCAAAAGCAAGAATCTGCTATAATCTAGCTACTATTACCCCCCCAAGGAGAAACCTATGAAGCTTGATCGCTTGCTGCTGCTCTGCTTGCTGCTGCTGACGCTGCCCAATTGCCAGAGCGGAGAAAAGAAAAACCCCCCACGTAGCAATCTTCCCCCGGATAATCCTACACCTCACGAGGAGGAGCAGAGTTCTCACGAGGAGGAACAGAGCTCTCCCTCCCTCGTTTCTCCCCTCCAGCTCCGTGTCTTTGGCTGGCATATCCCGCCCCAACAAGAGAAGGGCGATCTTATTCCCCCCCAGTTCGGCAAGAGGTTTACCACAACTAATGGGGCAAGCTATGTTTGCGGCTATGATAATCCTGCGAAGAAGGACTTGTTCTGGACTGCATTTACTCTGGTACTGTGGAGGGCGGATGGAGATGGCAAAGATAAGATTGAGATCCTCACCCAGGCACGAAAACACAGCAAAGTAATCGAAGCGCCAGGCGGGCATCTTCACGACGGTGCTTCCTGGCGCGAAGGTGCAGCCCAGGAGTTGATGGAAGAAGCCGGAATCACCGTTCCCAGCGCCAAGTTGCTGTATCTGCAAGGGGGTGATTTGAAAGAAAGGGCGTCCAAAAAGAGCTATTCTGGCAATGTGAATTTCTTCGTTGTTTTTGCAAAAGCCAAACCTAACACTACCCTGAGCCATGAGAACGATCCCGCCTACGGACACCAATGGCTCAACTTACATACGGTCTATGAAGAAGCTAAGGCTGAACAAGCAATTGCCTGGAATAAAAACGGCAAATATT
Organism: Deltaproteobacteria bacterium; assembly: GCA_023250635.1. Classification (GTDB taxonomy): domain Bacteria; phylum Bdellovibrionota_B; class Oligoflexia; order Oligoflexales; family Bog-1112; genus JAHFAI01. The sequence continues at coordinate 32,835 of JAHFAI010000016.1, forward strand.
ACCGATTTTTCCGCGGACACGTTATCGAGTTTGGCAAAAAAGTCCTGGGCTGGAACTAACCCGTCTCCGTCTCCGTCTCCGTCCCCGTCATCCTGAGCGAAGCGAAGGACCTCCCAAGTTACTGTATAGTTGGGAGGTCCTTCGCTTCGCTCAGGATGACGGAAAATGAAGGATGACGGAAAATGAAGGATGACGGAAAATGGAGGATGACGGAAAATGGAGGATGACGGAAAATGAAGGATGACGGCTTGTGTCCATACGAATTTTCGATAATACTTAGATAAGTACTATGGATAATTCCCCTTAATTTGGCGTAAAGGACTGAAAGATGATTGTAAAACAAGGTCTATTTTGGCGGTTCTCCGCTGGAATTACCGTGGTCTGTGCGGTAATGATATTCGGGCTTGCCTCGTGCAAATCCACCAGGAAGGATACTGCTCCCCGAGAGTCCATGGGCCCCCAAAGTGCGGGGGATAACAGTGGTGGAGGTGGTGGTAGCGGTGACAGCAGTGGTGACAGCAGCGGTGACAGCGGTGCTACGGGGGGGGGAAGCAGTGCTGCACCAACGAGTCCGCCCAGTATCGATAGTCTAGATGCGACGGCCAACGTCATTGGCGGTAACACGGTAGAGACGGTCAGGGCGAATGTTAGCGGTGATGGTAGGTTTGACTATATAGAATTTTACGTCTGTTCTGCCTCAGCGGATTGTAGCATTACTCCAGCCCAGGAATCGTCCATAGCAAGTATGAGTTTCCCCGAGGCTCCCGTTGGCACCGATACGGTTATGGCTCGTGCCTGTTTTCGCGATTCTAGCGTCGGCTGTGGGGATTATGCCAGCGTGTCTTTTACCCAGCCTGCAGTGGTAGATCCAGTTTTGCAAACACAGATGATTGCTGAAAAACAAGCTTCAGCTGAGATTCTCGATACCAGCAAGTCCATCGTGGCGACGGCGACAAACTATGTCAACTCGCCTTCAGGACAGGAAGCTGGGACTGATTTCAAAAAAGCTATGGATAATATTAGCAAGCTCGGCCCCGATGCTACGAATAATATTCTTTCTCAGAACGGCCAACCGCCACCGCCTGATTCAGGGGCTGGCGGTGCCGGTGGTGATGCGGGAACTGGGGGCTCTGGGGTCGCTGGTGATTCGGGAACTGGGGGCTCTGGGGTCGCTGGTGATGCGGGAACTGGGGGCTCTGGGGCTGCGGGAACTGGGGCGGGAATGTCGCAGGCTCAGCCTGGCCCCGCTTCTTCGAGGGCTAGCAGCAATGCTGGCAATATAGCGCTTATTACCATTGGTTCAACCTTTATTGCAGGTGGTGCTGCGACAGCAATTGCAGCGTTTGCTTTACAGAAAAGAGAAGCTATAAAACTTAACCAAGCCGTTGCGGATCTCGCAGAAAAGATCAAGTCGGGTACCACTGACTATGAGGCCCAAGTCGTCGCAGTTAGAAACGCGAAGGAGGATTATAATAAGGCTTTAGCTATAGCGCATGAAAAGATAGATCTTACATGGAAGGAGCTATCTTTGAGTGTTATTCAACTTGAGAATGAGAGAGTATTAGCACGAGCGGAAGCAGAGCAAGAGAGAAAGGTATCTTTAGAGGTAGAGAAAAGATGGAAAGAATTCTCTCTCGATGTGCAAACCCTAGCGCTAAGCCAGGAGGAGTTACAATTAGCGGAAAATACTGTCTTAGCATTAGAAGCAGAAAAGCAGCAGTTTCTTTTGGATAAAGACACTCAGGCAGCAGCAGTAAAAGAAAAAGTTGACGCATTACAGCTTGAGATTGCTCAACGACAGAAGTCCGCTACGGAGGCAGAGAATGAATTAACTAAGTTAGAAAAACTTTGGGAGACAACAGATAAACAACCGTTTTTTGATCTAAAAAACGAGCTTGATAAGGAAATGGTAAAATGGAAAAGAGAGATATGTAAAACTTGTGAATTTAGAACTAAAGGCGAAATAATATCTGTTTACGTTGACAAGAAGATAGAAATGATATTAGACCTTGCTGAGAATGAAATTGAGGTTTCCAAAACAAGTAAGCTGTCACAAGAAATACAAGAGAGCATTAAAAAATCATTTGATGATTTTAAGCCCAAATATATTTTGACTGCTCACTCAGCTTCTGTTGCTAAGAGTAAAAAAGACAATTTTGATAACTTTCACTCCTCTGAGAAAGGGAAGCTTCTAGCTAAACATCAGTCTGATGTAAAGTTATTAGCTCAATTAGAAGTAGATTTTAAAACATTGCAAGCTGCAAAAGAATTCCCTTCTTCGAGCTTTGAGGCTGCTCTTACGCGGGCTTCAAAAACTCTAGTAGAGAAAAAAACAATAGTAGAAGATCTGTTGCAAAAAGAAGAATTTGCAAAAATTTTGGCAGAGAGGAATCTTCCTGGCCGCTCTACAATAGCAGAGAGGGTTTCTCTCGTTCTGAGTGAAAGCTCGATGAAGATAGTTTCTCATGAGACAGTTGGTGGGGCCATGAGGGCGACAATCGACCAGAGTTTTTCGGATCTTGACGCAGCAGCGATAGTGGCAGCAAAAACAAAGCAATCAGACTTTGAAAAAGAAAAAGTTGCACCTGAGCGAGCTTCTCTAAGTGAACGTAATTCTAGCTTGGAAGCCTTACAGAAGCGCCTAGAAGAACTACACAAAGGCATTCCTGCCGCCAAGGCTCTTGAGGCAGAGAAAGTAAGAGTTGCGGAACTAGAAAGTAAGGCACGTATAGTCGGAGGGGGTGGGCTCGGTGCAATGGCGGCTGGTATCGTTTCTACTGCGGTTGGTGCGGAAGCAATGAAGTTGACAAGCACTTCTCCTGCCAAGATGCGTAATAAGATGAGTGATGAAGAATTTGCCCTCTGGCAAATGAGTAAGCACGAAGCAAAAGCGCGTGAATTAAACGTTAGGCGTAGTCAAGCTCGCGTGAATAGTATCCGCCAAATCAAATTTGGGGGACATTCACCGAAACCTTAATCAGGCGCTGGCGCGAAAGCGCCAGCGCCGTGTCCTGACGAACGCAGTGAGGAAGGATCTTTCACATAACATCATTTCTCATTTGCATTTGAAGGGGAGTCATCCCTCCGTCGCTCTCCGTCGCTCTCCGTCGCTCTCCGTCGCTCTCCGTCGCTCTCCGTCATCCTGAGCGAAGCGAAGGACCTCCCAAGTTACTTGTCGATTTGATTTGGGGGACACTCACCGAAACCTTAATCAGGCGTTGCCGCGAAAGCGCCAGCGCCGTGTCCTGACGAACGCAGTGAGGAAGGATCTTTCACATAATATCATTTCTCATTTCTCATTTGCATTTGAAGAGGAGTCGCTCTCCGTCGCTCTCCGTCGCTCTCCGTCGCTCTCCGTCGCTCTCCGTCGCTCTCCGTCGCTCTCCGTCATCCTGAGCGAAGCGAAGGACCTCCCAAGTTACTTGTCAGAAGTGATTTGGGGGACACTCACCGAAACCTTAATCAGGCGTTGCCGCGAAAGCGCCAGCGCCGTGTCCTGACGAACGCAGTGAGGAAGGATCTTTCACATAATATCATTTCTCATTTCTCATTTGCATTTGAAGAGGAGTCGCTCTCCGTCGCTCTCCGTCGCTCTCCGTCGCTCTCCGTCGCTCTCCGTCGCTCTCCGTCGCTCTCCGTCGCTCTCCGTCATCCTGAGCGAAGCGAAGGACCTCCCAAGTTACTTGTCAGAAGGGGAGTCATCCCTCCGTCGCTCTCCGTCATCCTGAGCGAAGCGAAGGACCTCCCAAGTTACTTCATAGTTGGGAGGTCCTTCGCTTCGCTCAGGATGACGGAGGGATGACCTGAGTCGTTTTCTTAATTTAGCATAAAGGACTGAAAGATGACTTTGAAGCAGGGTATGTTTTGGCGCTTTTCAGCTGGAATCATCACCGTCTGTGCGGTGATGCTTTTTGGACTTGCCTCGTGCAAGTCCAGCAGACATCTCAAGTCTAATTCCCCCCAAGAACCTGTGAATAACAGCCCCAAAGGTGCTGGTGATAACAGCGGTGGTGGTGATAGTAGCAGTGGTGATAGTAGCGGAGGAAGCAGCACCGTGCCAGCAGGTCCGCCCAGTATCGATAGTTTGGATGCGACGACTAATGTCATTGGCGGTAACACCATAGAAACGATCAGGGCAAATGTCGGTGGTGATGGTAAGTTTGACTATATAGAATTCTCTATTTGCTCCGCCTCAGCTGACTGTAGTGCCGTTCCGCCTCAGGAATCTTCCATAGCCAGCATGAGCTTTCCTGAAGCTCCAGCAGGTGCTGATAGGGTTATGGCTCGAGCTTGTTTTCGCGATCCTACCTACGGCTGTGGTGCCTCGATTACGGAGTCTTTTACCCAGGCAGCAGTGGTCGATGCTGCTTTACAAGCACAGATGATTGCTGAAAAGCAGGCTGCTGCCAAGATCCTCGATACCAGCAAGGGTATTGTGGGAACAGCCAGCGACTATGTTGATTCTCCCTCTGGAAAAGGAACTGATTTTAAAAAAGCTATGGATGATATAAAGCAGCTCGGCCCCGATGCTACCAACAATCTACTCTCCCAGAGTGGGCAACCACCAACCCTTGACCCCGGTGCTGGAACGGGAACTGATGCGGGGACGAGTGCTGGAGCTGGAACTGGAGCTGGAACTGATGCGGGGATGGGTACTCAGGCTCCTAGCCCAGCAGCTTCTGGGGGGGGGAGCAGCAATGCAGCTAACATTGCGCTTATTGCCATTGGCTCCACCTTTGCCGCAGGTGGTTCCGCTGCGGCACTTGCTGCACTTGCTTTAACGAAACAAAAAGAAAGAGAATTTGGGCAAGCAGCTCAAGAGCTTACTGATGCGATAGATCAGAAGCAGAAGAATATAGAAGAAGAAGTAGCAAAATTTAATAAAGCACAAGTTCAGCTTGCAGCAGCTGAAGCGTCTTATCAAGGCAGATTGAATAGTCTGGAGTCCCTTCGTGATGACGACATCCATGCACGAGAGCAGGCGATAGCAGCAAATAAGGCGCTAATTGAGCAAGAAGATAAGAGATTACGTGATCTGGAAAAACATATTAGGCTTTTCAATGTAGACGAACAGTTTTGGAAAAAGACTCAGCATGATTTGACTGCGTTGTCCGAAAGACAGCGAGCTTTAGAAGCAGAAAAGACTGCTTTAGAGACAAGCGAAGACAGCAAGAAATTAGATGAAAAAATAAAGGCATGGGAGAAAAAAAGGGCTGAGAAGGAAGATCTCTGGAAGAAAGGAAGTGGTGACTATCATAGTTTTGTAAAAGATCGAGATGAAAAAATAAAAAAATTAAATGATGAAAATAACTTTGGTAGAGAACTTGTAAATCTAGAAAGAGAACTAAAAACAACAAGAGTTGTATTGCAATATAATGGAGGGGAAAAATTGACCTTGATTACCGCGGATAATGAAACTATTATTTATGATTTGAAAAATGAAAATTTTGTGTTCAAGGATTATTCTATTAAGCAGAAGGAATATTTTTTAAAGCAAGCTGAGATATATCTATCTACTTATTCTGATCTTTCGCGTCTGTATACTGAAAAGTCAGCAGCCCTCTGTGCCAGAAAGAGTGAGACACTTGCCCCCCAATAAATTAGTGTAGGGCGGCAGGAGTTTGAGAAATTGTTACCAAAACAGAAAAAAGACGATAAAAACATGGTCTTGCCTTT
>JAHFAI010000092.1 GCA_023250635.1 Deltaproteobacteria bacterium
TTGGGCGTGGCCTCTATGCAAGCCCAGTTGCCTGAGCTCCTGGAAAAAATAACTGATATAGCTCTCGCGGCAAAAGACCCAGCTATAAAAGCCGCACAACGAACTGCACGAAAAAATCCTCGGCCTTCTAAGGCTGAACGAAAGAACCCCAACCCTCAGGCTCCAATCGTTGCACCACAAGGGAGTGAGAACTCCAGGGAACAGTCTGCTCCTGACTCGCCCAGACTAAAAAAAGATGTTTCTTCACCGCACAAAAAAAGAAGCAGAACAATTCCTGCAGCTACCCGCCGAGAAGTACAAAAACGCGCTGATTTCCAGTGCGAATACCGTAGCAGTGAGAACAGGCGTTGTACCCAGAAGACCTTTCTCCATATAGATCATATTACCTCGTTTGCTAAAGATGGTTCCCACGAAAGTGCTAACTTACAAGTGTACTGCCAGGCTCATAATCACTTAAAGGGGGCATTGGAGTTCGGCTTACCGTGGAAGAGCGGGGAGTCTTGAGAAATAGCGAGAGCAAAAAATAGTGCAATTCAGCCGCTGACCTATGTTTTTTGGGAGAGCTCGTTTTTCGTCCTTCGCTCACCTCTTTGCAAGGGCAGGGGGCTTAGGTGGGGTCAAATTTTATCCGCTTCGAGCGGATGGAATTTGATGCCACCGTAAGCCTCCTGCCATGCTGGGGGTGGCGAGGAGCGAAATCCACTTCGAGGCCGGTGATGGGCTTCTCCCTAGCCTTTGAAATTTTCTGGCAGCGACCGACAGGTTCGAGTTTAATAGCGGGGGTTTCCACATCCGCTTCGATTTTGTATCGCTGCTTAGTGCTGCAATGTTTTTTCCCTAAAAAGCGCAAGAGTCGGCACACACATCAGCAACCCAAAAATCGGCAAACGCAGAAACACCGCAATTCCTAGATGCATTCCGCAGGTCGCCACCACCCACCAGCGGCGAGTGCGCCCATAACTCATAGCCAGGCCATAGCCTATTTCAATCACCAGAGTCGCCAAACCCAGCAGCGTCGGCAGTAGCGGGTAAGCAGCAAGCCAATGGAAATCCATAAAGCTATAACCCGGCATATTCAGCGAACGCCAGAGAATCTCCCCGTTCCACCACATTTCACCCGAGGCTTTTTCCACCCCACTCACCAAATAAGACAGTCCCATATGTACCTGCAAAACTCGTATGCCGAGACAAGCCTGCCACGACCACACTGGCTTAGCCCATCTGCCAAGGACATAAGCATCTCCTGCAGGAAGCCAGATAAGATAAAACAAAAAGATATGGGCGTACATATCCGCCCCGTAGGCCCCACTGTAACCAGTGTTTACCAAGCACCAGTGCAAGTACCAGGCAAGCAGGGCCCAGCAGCGTGCTCCCCGGCCCAGCAGCAAGGCCCCCAAACTAAGCACATAACAGCTGCCAAGAAAATACAAGGCGCTCGCTTCGCTGAGTCCCCAGGAAATCAGCAAGCCTGCTGCAGCGTTTAAGGTGGGCAGCGAGGGATCTACCAGGGCCCTTGCTACTTCTCGTTGTACGAGACCCGCAGCCGAGGAGAACTCCAGAAAAACCGGATAAAGCAGCCAAGCTTGGAGCAGCAAGACAGCACTAAGGCCGAGACGAAAAAACCCCAGTGGCTCAGCTGAAGCAGGTTTAAAACAAAATTCCTGCAGCGCCGCAAAACGACCAGTGAAAATATGGCGAGAAACCTCGCTCATAGCGCGGTGATTCATGGGCTGGGCTTCTCCTCAATGCGCGCAAAGGTCGCCTGGTAGATTTCCTCCCAGGACGAGCGTTCTCCCTGACGGTAGGCCTCCATAGAAACCGGATCGTATTCCTCTAAGTGCAAGACCGCTTGCACTGCCTCCGGGTGTTCCGTAAAAATCGCCGCCGCGAGAGTGGCTCCTAATTGCTGACGAAATTCCGGATCCTCCTCTGCCTCCTTACTGGTGAATTCGTCGTAAAATCCTCCGAGGCGGATTGCCGCTTCACGCCCCGAATCTTTTTCTAAGCGCAAATTCGTGGTTTTTACTCCTCCCCCATCAATGCTGTCAAAGATAGTTCGCACTTTAGAACCAACCCGAGGAGCAAAAAAACCGTAACTACTATCCGCACCTGAGGCCTTGCTATACCATTGTATCCCTGCAGAGACGGGGTTATTTCCCGGAAAATCCTTATACACAGCTCCCAAGCTCACCAGCAACAAATGTCCCAAAGCTATGCTCAAAACCATGCCCTGAAAAAAGCTGACGGTTATATTTCCTTCGTCAGACCTACGGTTCATCGTTGATTCTCCCCAGGTACCTTGGCCGCTGCTGATCAAAGAAGTACGCCTCACTCTCGGTATACGCTATATTCCTCCCTAAATCGAGGCGTTGGTGAGTCAGATAAACAAGCACGGAGGCTCCGTGCTGCTCGCTTTGTTTTTTGATGGCATCAACCAAGGACCGCAAATGCTTCTGGGAAGAAAAATGCAGGGTATAATCAAGATGGCGATTAATCTCTGGCGACTGACAAAAATTCGCTACCTCCTGACGCTGCAGTGCTCCTGAAGGCCCCGGCACAAAGAGATTAACACACCAACTTTCATCCTCGGGCTTAGTGCTGAGCTTGCTTAGTTCGCTAAATAGTTGCTGATAGGGGGGCTTCCCCTCACCCGCAATGGTGGCGGGCAGTATCACTAGACGTAGGCGGGTTTGGCTTTCGGGATCAGGATTAGCATACATACCCCAGCCAAAAAAACGCCAGGTGGAAAAGCCCCAGCACTTAGCAGCAATAAGATGCAGGGGTGGCCACCACAGTGCCCAGCTGGCAATGACGACTAAGGCCTTAGCTTGAGCTTGTTTGCTACGTCTCCATCTTAGCCCCATGGGCACACCCACAGATAAGCAGCGATCAACACGGGATAAGTCCAGCGATAGAGAACGGGAACGAATAATAAAAGAATGGCATAAGCGGTAAAAGCAAAATCTATTTCTCCAGAAAAATAAGCTATCATCCCTTGAAATACAAAAAGTGCTGCTAAAGCCAGATAACGCGTCCGGTGAAAAAACAAGGCGAGAGGTAGCAGTAATTCCGCAAGGATGGTGGCCCAGGATAAACCAATAAAAAAAGCCGCCCCGGCAACGCTCACTCCCAATTGACGAGCGCTACAACAGGCAAGAAGAGGTAGGGAGGTATTCTCATGTAGTAGCCCAGCAGCAAATTGCCAGAGGGCCGCGAGTTTTTTTCCCATGCCCGTATCCTGCCCCAAAGCTTCGAGGGCAAAAAATTCTCCGTGCAAATAATAACCATCACAGATCTTATGCATGCCCGAATAAAACCAGACGGAGATCATCAGTAGTTTGATAAGAGTTCCAGCCCTAAGTACTTGAGTCTCGGAGGAAGGTGGGGGCTCAAGCAGCAACAACATTAAGGCGATAAATTCTAAGCCTCCATGGTTGATGGTGAAGGGCCAGGAGCTATAGGCCTCGTAGCCAGAAACACCAGCGACGAGGGCAAGGGCTAGACGATACCAGCGACTGACGGTGAGCAGCAGCATAACGCTGAGTACTCCCAGGGAGGCCACCGCAGGAGTCGCCAACCAGCCCTGGGGAAAGAGCTCGGGAGAGAGGATTTTGACGGTGAGAAAGACGCGAAAAAAAACGAGCAGCCCTGGGGAGACCCCTTCAGGAGAACTATGAACGAGCAAGCTTTGCAAAAAGTTTTGCCACCAGCTCCAGAGAGAAGAATTACGTCGAGCTACGAGCATCACCTATCCCTTCTCCCGGGGGGTAGACAAAGGGCCGGGAGAAGGCACCCCCAGCCCCCTTCATTTCTAGTGACTGCGATGCCAACGCTCGCGACGACGCTCTCCCCAACGTTCGCCCCAACGTTCGCGACGACGTTCCCAACGCTCCCAGTTGTTTTTTTCTTTGAGCACGGGTTTGCTGGTGATGGTTTTTTCTTCTACCAGCTTTACTGCTTGGAGAGACACAGCAGTTCGGCTTGCTTGGACGCCTGCCATCAAGGAACCTGCGGTCAAAAGACCAACGAATCCTAATAGTACGTTCACCGAATTCCTCCCTATGCTCACACCTTTTGTTAAAAGCACGAGCATAAATAAAAATACCTAGGAGCGACCACCATGGCCCCCCTAGAGAGAACACCGAGGTATTATGTATAGGCGTAACAATAGCGCTGAGCTGAGATAAAGATGCGAGAAGATGCAGTAAAATTCAACGAAAAAAAATTGCAGCTCGACGATGAAATTCGCGACGAAAATTCTTCAGCTCCTCTTGCCGCTCCCCCTGGTCAAGACGACGCAGTAGGAGCACATATAATCCCTGATGCAGAGGATCCACCCACAGGCTGCAGCCGGTAAAACCTAAATGTCCCACCGCACCCGCAGATAAAGCTTCACCTGTGGAGCCCCCAGGGCTCGGACGATCAAAACCAAGGGCCCGTTCTCCGGGAAATAAGGCAAAATAACGCAGCATCAGCTCCAGGGGAGAAGATGGGTTCGTCAGGCTCTGCAAGAAAAACTGCGCCGCTTCGCCAACGCCGGCGAGGGTACCGAATACACCAGCATGACCAGTTACTCCACCAAGGGCATGACAACGAGGGTCATCGACCCCTTCGGGCCCACCAAACTGCAGCTCCTTAGTACCGAGCAGGTGAGCAAAGTCCTCAAGACCACGACCGCGCCGTTCCCTCAGCAAGGCTCCCAAGGCAATAAAGCCCACATCGGAATACAGGGTTTTCCCAGAGGGCGGGTGGAGGGGCTTAATATCATACACCTCAGCGAGGGAATGCAAGGGGCGCCATGGGGGTAGGCCCGCTGTATGGTTAAGCACATTGCCCACGCTGACTCCTGGCCAGCCCGGCCAAGGGCACTCATGGAGACTAAGGCTTGCCTCGCAGATTGCTTGGGCCGTAAGCAGGGTGGTGCAAATAATCTTGGTGAGAGAAGCGAGATCGTAAAGGGTGTCGGGACGCGAGTCACCGCAATGAAGGGTAATGCTTTTTTTGTTCGGGATAACCAGGCAAGCAGCTTTGTTGCTCAGCTGCCGAGAAATCGCTGTTTCTAAAAATTCGTGGAGCATGGTTCTTTCCTCTCTTACCTGCTTTACCTCGTTTAGGGTATCCTACCTTATTGCCACAGAAAGGGGGGCGTTGATGGAAGTGCGTTGTGATTGGCGCGAGGGGATGCAATTTACCGCAGTATCGGGCAGCAATAGCATCGCTATCGATGCCAAGCGACCTTTTGGGAAGGAAAGTGCGCTGAATCCCAAGGAACTGGTCCTCGCCGGCCTCGGAGCCTGCACCGGGATGGATATCGCCGCTTGGCTGCGCAAGCATAAACAGGGGATGAGCAGCCTGCGGGTCGTAACGGCAGCCACCATGACTGAAGGCAAGGAGCCCATTACCTTTCAAGCTTTTCACCTCACCTTTGAGGTGACGGGTAGCATCGATCCTGCGCACCTGTTAGAAGCCGTGCATCTTTCTCAAACCAAGCATTGCGGGGTGAGTGCTCTGGCAATTAAAGCTGGCCCTATTTTGTATCGAGTGATTTTGAATCAGCAGGAAATTGGTACTGGACAAGCAGACTTCTCCGCTTAAACTCCCGGAATTAGCTGAGGGTTAACCCTGCCGACTTTAGCAAGAGGCTAAAAGTACTTGAAAAGCGAAAAAAATTTGCTATAACGCTGGGTAAACTTGCTGCAGAAATTTTTGCAAATTATCTTTGCAACATCCGCTGCTCTGCACACTATCACCGCTGCACTAGCGATCAGCTTTAGTCTTAGGAGGATCAAGTATGAAAAGAGTAGTTTTGAGTATGGTTGGGGTGGCGGCACTGGTTTCAGTGACTTCTTGCAATCTGTTCAAGGGAAGCGGTGAGAAGAAAGCCGAAGAACCCGCGGCTACTACTGAGCAGGCTCCCACCACCGAGCCAAGCGCCGTTGCTACTGCTGCGGCGAGCTCGGTGGCGGATACGAGTACCCTTGCTAATGCATGGCAATCAAGCTGTACCCCTGCTGCTGTCCTCCAACTCAGCAGCAGTCGTCGTACCGTAGCAATGACCAGCGAAGGGAAATTTGAAAAAACTGAGCAGTTCTTTGCTGAAGGCTGCGATAAGCCCCATGCCTTGACCTACAAAACGAGCGGCACCTACGCCACCATGGGTCAGCACCCCAGCAATCCCAGCCTCCAGAATATCGATTTTACAGTGGACGTGGCCTCTATCTCGGTGGCCTCGCCTGCTACGGTTGAAATGATGAACAGCCAAGGTTTCTGCGGTATCACCGACTGGGCTGTAGATCATGAAACCGAAGTTACCGGCAAGACTTGCGGAAGCTTCACTGTCCAAAAGGGTGAGGTGGTTATGGATGTAGTAGAAGTGAAAGAAAACAATATCTACTTCGGGCACCAGTTCTCCTTTATGAGCGCCGAAGATGTCAAGACCCGTCCTGAAGCGGTGTCTGTGGATGCTCCTTATACCAAGTCATAATCAGGCGCTGGCGCGAAAGCGCCAGCGCCGTGTCCTGAGCCGAAGGCGAAGGATCTCGCACGGGTTAGCTTTGCAAAGAGGCAATCCGGCTCAGTGGCCCCGTGTATTCCTCCCCCTTCAGTCGCGGTTTTCTCCCGCGCTTTTTTATCCGCAAAGCCGCTTCGAGTTTAAGCAATTGCTGAAGACTCGTAACCGCGGCGATATCTTTGAGCCCGAGATGAATCCGTCGGCCGGCAAGCTTCGCCTTACCCTGCAATTGCAGGAGTAATTCCTGATAATCTTTTTCACGAAAATTCGTTGCGAGAAAGTACAGGAGGCTCGACGTAAGCAACCGATTTTCGGTCTCGGCGATATTCTCCAGCAACTTGGCCATATGCTGCATCAATATAACTCGTTCTGCTGAACCGAGAGGGCAGTGGGCTACTATATGCTCCCTAAAAGACTCGAAAAAAAGCAAAAAACCCTCGGGCTGGCGCAGCATAAAACCCCGGAAGATAAAATGGAGAATCTCCTGACTGCTGCCGCCAATTCGCAAAAGGTGCTGACAGAAAGCCAGTAAGTAGTGCCGAGCCACCGGCCCATGCTCCTTGTGGTCGAGCAGCACAAACAGCTGCTCGGCTACGCTATAGCCATAACGCTCGCTTAAACGAATAAAATGGCTCGCGGCTTCGTCCTGAGCTCCAGCTAAAAAGCCGAAGTACTCCACCAAGGCTAAACGAATCGCCAAATTTGCTTTGTTACTCATAGAGAGTAAATGGCTATCGATGGCAGCTAGAAGCTTCGCTCTCTCAGTATCACAAGCAGACTTGGGAGGTCCTTCGCTCAGCGAGGGATGACGAGGTGCTGCGGGATGATCACGAGGGGGGAGCTGGTGATGCAGGGCTAAACCAAGTTTGGCGATGAGCAGCAGCGAGAGTATTTCAAGTTCTTCGCTGTGTGCAGGCTCGGTATAGTCGAGGCTTTGGCAGCAGGAAAGAAATTCCCGTGCGGCGTGATGATTGTGGGCTAATTCGTTGACAAGGACCTCGTCGAGAAATTCGCTCCCCACACTGGCCAGGTAAATTAAGATGTTTTCTACTGCGATCGAGGAGGTGACGTGTTTTTGTTCTTGGGGCTTTTTCCTGAGGTTGGCAATCATCAAGCCAATAAGGAGGACCTGATCATCTGCCGTAAATGCACGTTTAAGCCCCGGCATATTTGCCCAGGCGAGCAAAACACTGCCGTCAATCACCCGCTGTGCCTCAGCAAGGCTTGAAACACCCTTCCATTGGATCTTTGCTTTACCCGCCATGTCCGCCTCCGTCCTTAGAGGTGTCGACGCAAAGGGGGCGATTCTTGAGAATTTAGCAAATAATAGTGCTATTTTGTTTGTATTTCAGAAGCTTGCAAAGCAGCTATGGCGATCCCGGCACGATTCGAACGTGCGACCGATGGATTAGAAATCCATTGCTCTATCCCCTGAGCTACGGGACCAAACCGAAGGCTAGCTTCCACCTATACGGGCTAAGGCAGGAATTGGTCAAGGTTAAATCTCCTAGATCAGCAGGGGATTGTATTCTTCCTCGAGCATAGCTACAGTCGACGGGTACTTCTCGAGCATAAAGGAGAACCCTATGCGTCACCCTACTTCTATCCGCCATATTTGTTTGTTTATCGCCGCAAGCTTTGCGCCCTTGGCTACGGCCAGCCTCCCCCTGGGGCAGCTGGCCCCGGAGCTTGAACTAAAAGGCGAGAGCGGCAGCACGATAAATGAGGAAGCCTGGAGCAGCAAGAGCCTCACCGGCAAGGTGCATATGCTGGTCTACTCCACCGTCGGCGCCAAAGATCTTAATAACGAAACCACCGAGGCAATCAAAAAAGCTGAGTTTTCTAAGGATGCTTTCGCCTCCATTGCAGTGATCAATATGAAGAGCTCCTGGCAGCCCAATTTTATGATCAATCGGGCGCTCACTGCGAAGCAGAAAGAGTACCCCAATACCCTCTACGTTCGTGATTTGCAAAATGTCCTGGTTAAGCAGTGGAGTCTTGCCGACCATAGCAACGACCTTGTTTTGTTCGACAAAACCGGCAGGGTGGTTTTTAGCGTTGATGGCGAACTAAAAAAGGAACAACGGGAAGAACTCCTCAAATTGATTGGGGAGAAGATAAAAAATTAATCGTTACACGCTCAGCTTGGGGGTAGCCCTTTGCATGGAGAGCGCCAGCTTCCCAAGCTGGCAGTCGCGGGTTCGAACCCCGTTTTCCGCTCCATTTGTGCGTGTCCCCGTAACTGCGTTTATTCTTGTCTCATTCGTGACAGACGCTGTCGGTTTTTTTCTTGTTCTAATTTGTTCACTCGCCATTCCTGTTGTTGATCAAGAGCCCGCTGATATCCCTCAGGATCTTCACCCTCGTAGGTGGTGTAGGAGTTCCCTGGCACTCTTATGGGCACACGGTTTTTTAGTTTGTCGAGGAGCTCTTTGCTGCGAAGAATCTCTTCTTTAGAGTAGCTTGCAGGAACATCCGCAGCTTTCATTGGTACGAGTAGATCTGAGTAAGTGGCTTTGGCAGAGGCCGCAGACCCACCCTCGGGGGGGGGGGCAGAGCCTGATTTTGACGGTAAATGCTCGGTTTTTGACGCAGTATGGTCTTTTCCTCCATAGAGGTAAGTGCTGGTAATAGCTACTAAAAAAAGAATCTTGTTAACAAGAGAGGGTTGCATATCAAGCTTTCTAAAAATTCGCAAATATGGTGAATTCTATCAGCAAGTTTTAAAGAAACTATGGGCTTTGATCAAGGCAAAACGGCTTGTAACTAGGCCGTGGCGCTTTCGTGCCACGGCCGTGTCCTGAGGAGCAAAGCGACGAAGGATCTGTCACGTGATATCCGGATGTTATGTGAAAGATCCTTCCTCACTGCGTTCGTCAGGACACGGCGCTGGCGCTTTCGCGCCAGCGCCTAACTAAGAATTTAATGGCACATTGATATACATGGAGGCGCTCATGACTCATCATAAAAAGCCCCTTATTCGCCCACGTCTCCACCGGCGTTGAGCGACTGTGCCCACGGTGCGTCAAGATAAGCCCAGAAAAGGAGAATGTGAATGGAATAACACTGAAACCTTTATTTTACGCCACTTCAAGAAACTTACCGCTTATCTTGAAAACCCACGACTATCAATATCCAATGATTTTTCAGAACGCCTCTTGAGGATGGAAAAATTAATTCAGGCAAACGCCTTTTTCCGCAACTCCCTCGAAGGACGCTTTGCGTTGGATATTAATCGCAGTATTTTCCAAACTGCAATTGCTGCGCATGCTCCAA
>JAHFAI010000017.1 GCA_023250635.1 Deltaproteobacteria bacterium
CTCCGATGCATCGAGCTATGGGCCGCGACTTCGATAAGCCATACCCTGACCTTTGTTTTTTGGGAGAGCTCGTTTTTCGTCCTTCGCTCACCTCTTTGCAAGGGCAGGGGGCTGAGGTGGTGTCAAATTTTATCCCCTTCGAGGGGATGGAATTTTATGCCACCGTAAGCCTCCTGCCATGCTGGGGGTGGCGAGGAGCGAAATCCACAAGGCTGGTGGAGTAAAACGCATGAGTGCTGCATCTGATACTTGTCGCTCAATTAATTTGAAGGTAAGAGATTAAAAATTTATCGTGTGCGTTGGTTTATGGAATTTTTATATCGCTGCTTAGTACTGCAATGCTTTTGAATTATGAGACAACTCTATTGATCAACTACAGCTAAACACGACGGCGGAACTACATCTGGGGTTATTTTGCGTGATTTTGAGTGATACTGCCTAAAAAATATCAGAGGACTTCTGGTGTAATAGCCTGAAAAAATGACGGATCTTATATTTGATGTCTATTTGACTTTATATATATAGCTGATATCATAAGTATATGTCTGAATTTGACCCCATCAAAAGCAAATCTAACCGCCAGAAGCACGGCATCGACTTTGTCGAAGCCCGCGACCTTTGGGATGTACCGGGCGTTATCCGAGAAGCTACATTTTCAGGCGAGCTGAGGTGGCTCTTGATCGCAAAATATGGCGGCAAGATTTGGGCTGGGATCTACACCATGAGGGGTTAGAAAGTCTCATTATTTTGGTAAGGCGGGCAAGAAATGATGAGGAGGAGGTTTACCGCAATGAGCAAGAAGAAAACTAAAAAATCAGTCGAGGACATTTCTGCAGAGGAAATCGAAAAAAAATTTGATGAGGGTGACGAGGATATTCTAGAGCACTTTGAAGCTGACACCACGGTGGTACGTGTTCTGGTGGACTTTCCTAAATGGATGCTCGATGTGCTTGATCGCGAAGCCAAGTACCTTGGCGTGCCAAGGCAGGCGATAATTAAAACCTGGCTTAACGAGAAAATTCGGGAAGGCTCCATCGTTAAAAGCGTTGCAGGTTGAACGGTCGGCTCAAGTAAAATTCCTTGGATTCAATATTGCTGCAGATGGAAGAAGTCAGGATCTTGTATACGCCTCGAATGAGGAGCCGTATACGAGATCCTCACCAAGACCTGAGTAGTTAGGCGCTGGCGCGAAAGCGCCAGCGCCGTGTCCTGACGAACGCAGTGAGGAAGGATCTTTCACATAACATCCGGATATCACGTGACAGATCCTTCGTCGCTTTGCTCCTCAGGACACGTCGCGGCACGAAATATGCTATTTCGCGCCAGCGACTAGTTACAGATAAGGAGTAAGCCTTGGCCAGCCAAGAGGTAGGTTGATCTCGCTAAGACCGCTGCAAGCAAAAAGAAAGCAGCACCCCACGCTCCTTACGTTTGCTAAATCATTAAGCTCAATCGAGGTAAGACCAGAACAGCCATAGAGGAAGCTGTCCCCCACATCCCTGACGTTTACTAAGCCCTTAAGATCAATCGAGGTAAGAGCAGAGCAACCAGATAGAAAGCAGTTCTCTACATTGGTGATATTCCTTAGGGCACTCAGGTCAATGGAGCTAAGGCTGGAGCATTTACCAAGAAAAAAATTCCCCACACTCCTGGCGTTTGCTAAAGCACTCAGATCAATCGCGGTAAGAGCACGGCAACCAGAGAGGAAGCCCCCCTCCACATTTCTGACATTTACTAAGGCACTCAGGTCAATAGCGGTAAGACTGCAGCAATCAGAAAGGAAGCAGGCCTCCACACTGGTGAGGTTTGCTAAAGCACTCAGATCAATCGCGGTAAGACGGTAGCAACCAGAGAGGAGGTAACTCCCCACACTGGTGAGGTTTGCTAAAGCACTCAGGTCAATCGCAGTAAGACTGCCGCAACCAGAGAGGAAATGCCTTCCCACATTGGTGACCTTTGCTAAGGCACTCAGGTCAATCGAGGTAAGCCCCGAGCAGCCAGAGAGGAAATACCCCCCCACACTCGTAACCTTTGCTAAGCTACTAAGGTCAAGGGAAGTAAGACCGCGGCAACCAGAGAGAAAGCCATCCCCCACACTCCTAAGATTTGCTAAACCATTCAGGTTAATCAAAGTAAGACTGCGGCAATCATAGAGAAAGCGATCCCCCACACTGGTAAGGCTTACTGCTAGGCCACTCAGGTCAATGAAGCTAAGGCGGCTGCAATCAGAGAGAAAGTCACTCCCCACACTCCTAAGGTTTGCGAGGTCACTCAGGTCAAGGGAAGTAAGGCCGCTGCAATCAGAGAGAAAACCACTCCCCACACTCCTAAGGTTTGCGAGGTCACTCAGGTCAATGGAGCTAAGGCCGCTGCAATCAAAGAGGAAGTAATCCCCCACACTCGTCACATTTACTAAGCCACTCAGGTCAATGGAGCTAAGGCTGCTGCAACCTGAGAGGAAGCCACTCCTCACCCTCCAAGGGGAGAATCCCCCACTAAGCTCAGCAGAGGTGGAATAACCCTCCACCTCCGTGACATTCCATAAGCCGCTAAGGTCAATCGAGACAAGGCTGCTACAAGCAGAAAGGAAGGCGTTCCCTATGCTCCTGACATTTACTAAGCCACTCAGGTCAATCGAGGTGAGATGCTTGTTACCAGAGAAGAGGAAATCACCCACCCGCGAGGCTTTTTCACCTCTGATAGCAAGTTTGCTGATCTTCAACTGCGAGAAACAAGGAGCATTAGCAATTACCGTCTGATCACCAAAATCAATAATCAGAGTACTAGCAGCCCAGCTGCTGCTATTCTTAGAAATTTCTGCACAGTGCGTTTTCACCTCATCCTCAGTAGCCAGGATGTAGGAATGTTCAACTTGAATCCCTTGCCTGGTTAGTGCAAGAGCAAGACTCAGAGGAAGCGGGGCAAGAGCCGGAGAGGCTTGCCTCTCCGGCTCTTGCCGAGAAGAAGCAGCTGCTGCTGCAAACAAAGACTGGTTTGCTAGAAGAAACACAGCGCTTAGCAGGATTTTTAAGCTCAAGATTTTCTTCCTCACGCCTTGTTGCAAGCCAAAAGCCAATGGGCATAACTCTGCGGCGCCTTCGAGACGTGCGTTAATAGTTTGGCAGAGGAAAATAGTTTGTGAGTTTTCAGAAGTCAATACGTTTGGCGTTGGCTATCGAGGGAGCTCGAAACTTTGAGAAGTCAGTAAAAGTCGAACTAAGCCTTAAGTAACAAAAGAATTAAAACACCGAGAATTGCTAGGAGCGTACGTTTTTCGGATTTGAACGCCCAAGCGAAAGTGTCGGGCCATTGAATCTCTTCGCCCTGGGGCCAACGCTTAGGCAACCAGGCAGGAACTTGTCGGGTGTAGCTCACAAAAGTCTCAGCAAATTTATCCCTAAGCAGCTTTTCCTCATACTTAACAATGTAAAAATACTGCACCATAAACCCCAACAAGGTCAAAAGAAAAAACCAAAACACCGAAGCGAAAATAGCAACACCGCAGACAATAATAAAATTGCCACAGTAAAGTGGATTACGCACGTAGCGGAACGGTCCTTCGGTCACTAAATGATCGCCAAGACTTCCTTTGCGGGTACGGGAAATCCCCCCAATAAAGGCCACACTATAGATCCGCAGCAACTCGCCAGCCACCAATAAGAGGGTACCGATAGTCGCCGAAAGCACCGTGGGCTTGGCTACAAACAAGAGTAAAAAAACCAAGGGCAGCGGCGTGTAATCCCGCCAGCGAAAGAGCAACTCTCCGATGGATGCTTCTTCGCCTACTTGTTCTTGCTGATCGTCTTGATGCTCCACGCTCATTCATCCTGATAAAAAAGGTAGTACTGTTCGAGGTGTTGTTGCATAAGTACGATCCCTGTGTTGGCTGCGTCGCCCAAGCTCCTCATTTACCGACGCGTAAACTTCGGGCTTGCGCTCCCATTTATGCAACAACGCCACTGCTCGCAGCTTTTTTGCGAGGCTGCTTTATCCCTCAAACCTAGCATATTCTTCTTGGTCAGGCTAGGACTGTTAGAAGCCACCTCATATGCGCGATATACCCATTGGGTAGAGCTTCTACAGATCAAACCCCAGGGCGGCGCGCATGCAGTTGTAGATTAGAGGTAGAAGTTCGCATAAACTCAGGATAACCGGGATGCATAGCTGCAGCCAGGGAAACGATTTCAAAACCAGCTTCCTCTGCCAAAGCACGGACCTGTTCCAGAGAAAAAACATGAAAAAAATCAGGTTTAGCGTTATCAGGAAAATCTAAGGGCTGGAGAATATTGTTCATGAACAACGAGACATCGGTCATTTCTCCTGGCCAACGAACGCCGGCCAAGCGCTTGCGCTCAATTTCCTCAAGAATAGTGGGGCCATTTATCATTGCTGCCATTCCATCAAGATGGGCACCGTGCAAACAGAGAGTGCCTCCGGGAATTAAC
The DNA here is from genome assembly GCA_023250635.1 of Deltaproteobacteria bacterium. Classification (GTDB taxonomy): domain Bacteria; phylum Bdellovibrionota_B; class Oligoflexia; order Oligoflexales; family Bog-1112; genus JAHFAI01. Next base: position 4,446 of record JAHFAI010000017.1, read on the forward strand.
TTAGCATAAAGCTGCTTAAAAACCCCAGCGGCAGCATCTCCAGGAATAAAATGCAGCACCTCTCCCATCACAATACCGGCAAGAGATGCGTCATCAATAGGTAACGGCTCAAGCACACTTGCCGAGATAAGCTGTAGGGAGCCCAATGGCCGTAAAGAGTTGCTCGTCAGCTCGTGGTAAAGCTCGCGCAGCAGAGGGAAATGTTCTTCTCCCAGATCAATACCAATAGTTGCTATCCCCTGACGTACCGCTTCCAAAGTATTAATGCCATAGGCACAACCAATATCCACAAGAGGGTGCACACCATCAGCACTATCCAGCCATATTTTGAGCAGCGGTGAAGGCTTGGCCATTTGCATGCCACGCTTCGTTCTGGTGGCAATTTGCCCCTCGTCAAAGACTGCAAGATGATGCTTTTTAGCGAGATTTTTACTTAGTTTAAAAGCGTGATCTTCTTGCTCAGCCATACAATGGTCCTCCTCGCGGTTCATCGAGTAATCTTCTTCAGATAATACCATTGAGAGGCGAGGAGCAAAAGTAACTTAACCGTCTTCTCTGTCTAAAAGCGCAAGTCCCGAAATGGCAGCATCACTACTTTAAAGAGGGAATTGCTTTCTCCACCTTTTTGCTCAGCAGCAGCAATGGGATGGAAAGCTAGTGCGTGATGAAATATTTGAGGGGAAAGAAACCCCAATTCAATGCCAAAATCTTCATAACTAAGATTAAATGTCACCTTATTCACTGTAGCTAGGATAAAAGATTCACCTTCGTGACTAATTCCTAGCATACTGCGGAATCCCGCCCGTTGCAGCGTGCTAAGTATCAGCTTATTGGCTTTCTCAAAGTCAGGAGTATTTATTTTGAGCGGTACATCCATCACCACATACCCCTTATCGGGAAGCAAGGAACGGCGAACCAAGGCAAAGAATTCCCACGAATAAAGACGCAGGCTGTTAAGATCGTAAGGAAAGGGGAAATCCATATAGATACCCTCAAAATGCTGCTGCTGGAACCGCAACCAATGGAGGGCATCATCCGCTATCACCTCCACCTCGGGCCGGTTCAGAGAGCCTTGATTTAGAGCAAGAAGCGGCTCCTGGCGCGCAAGCTCCAGCAATTGCGGGTCGAGCTCCACCAGGCTGAGTCGGAGATCTCCACCCTTAAGCAACTCGCGCACCAGCAGACCATCGCCGCCGCCTAAAACAGCGACTTTTTTTGCTTGCCAGCGCAGAAGAACAGAGGGAACATGGGCAAGAATTTCGTGATAAGCCACCTCAGTGGTCGAATCAAATTGAAAATGATGATCAAGGTAGAGGCGAAATCCCTTTCCAACTTGCTGCTGCCACCCTGGCGGCGCTGACCAACTAATATTCGGCACGATATCGATAGTTTGATAACGACTCGCTATGCGCTTCACCAGAGGATAGCTAGCCCGGTTCTGCCAAAAACTCAGGGCTCGAACTCCTTGCTCCGTAGAAAACAGCTCGAGGTGATTGTAATAGATGTTTTGCAAATGAAGCTGGAACAAGGCATCTTTATACACAGCAAGGGCAAGCCAAATAAGAGGCAAAATCCCTAACGGTACAAAGCGCCAACGACTTCCCCGGCATTCACTCCCCAAAAAAGACTTATTGGTAAGTAGGATGAGACCACAGCCCACCCCAAAATTACATAAGGAAGCGAACAAGACCATGGTGATCAACGAATAACCATGCATAACCAGATAGGTAAATAAGAGACAGGCAGCCAGCGCTCCGAGATAAGAACAGCACCACAAACGCCCAAAAACACCAAGATTTCCATAAGCAGCAGCTATGCGTAACAAAGCTGCCAATTCCAGGCCAGAGAGCAGACCAAGAGCTAAGGGGAGGCATTGGTAGGAAGCCAGCACTAAGCTCAGGCTTCTAATGCCCCCCAGGTTTACTGCCTGATAGTCGGCAATTAAAGTACGATAATAACAATGTCCTGCCCAAATAAGCGGTAGGGCTAACAAACCCAGAGTTACCAGCAGCCACTCTACCTGAACCAGAAAATCGAAGACGGAAGTTTTTCGCAGGCGGGGGTACAGCCATACGCCTACTCCCACCCCGAGTAAGTAGCTCCCGATGGTAATGCTTTCCCACTGGACAAAATTATCAGCAAGATCAGTAAGGACCTTGCCCAGGCAGTACTCGTAAAGCATGCTGCACCAAGAAAAAATCAGGGCGGCAGCATAAAGCAGCGGCAGTGGCAGCAGCGAAGAGTTCGGCTCAGAAAGCCTTAAATGGTGCAATTAGTTAATCCCACAAAAAACTGCCCGACGCAGGTTTTTGTGCTCTCCGCTGTACGTACATCAGTGCCACAGGCTAAGGAAGTGCCGTCGGCATTCTTGATTACTAAGGTACTCAGGATGGTCTTATAAGCATTAAAACGAGCAAGAGCTGCGTCTAAAGCCGCAATGGTATTGCCTTTGTCTTTTTCTATGGCAACCAGATCAGTCAAGCCTTTGATTCCTGCATCAAAGGCATTATAAATCAAATAAAAATAAGCGGCAGTCTCGATACCATTCACACTGGAGATTTCATCGTTGGAAATCTTGAAATCTTTATTTACATCGAGAAGGGTAAACACTATAGAAACAAGCGCTAAATCATTGATGAGAGAACTCATGGTAGAACTAGCCGTTGGCTTGGGGGTAGATGAAGTGCACTGATAAGTGGCAAGACTCTGATCCATTTTTAGGGCCGTAGCAACCACCGAATAGCCACCGTAAATTCCTAAAAACCAGGCCCAGGCTATCGGCCCTAAGGACGAAGTATGGACGTCGGTAAAATCTTGAACCATACTTTTCAGGGTATTATCTAGCTCACAGGTGTTCAGCGCTAGAGCAGAGGCGGAGCTGAAACTATTGGAAATATTCGACAAAAGCGTTATGGTACTTACCCCTGCTTTCTGTCGATACGCTTCACCGAGCAGCAGTGCAGTCGGTCTATCGGCTAGGGCAAGACTGCTTAAAGCAGTGGCAGCATCGTTGGAAAAAGTAGCTGAGCTCGGCTCTGCTTTATTCAACGCATCCTGCTGAGTCTGAGGCAAAGTGGCCTTTAAGATGGCAATAGCTGCATCAGGATCATTATTTTCAAGACTTGCCATCGCTGATTCTAAGGGAGTATTCGTATCGACCCCCTTGCCGGAAAAATAATTTTTACTCCCACAAGCACTGAGCAAGAGTACTAACCAATAGCATATAAACCTAGACATCAAGCGCTCCTTCACTAGAATTCTCTGTTACCAGGCAGTTTCTACTTTGAAGTAATAACGAGTGTCCGGAGTTTTGCCGGGTAGAGTACCCGCTTCCTGGGTGTACATCCCTGCGTACAGGCGCAAAGCCGATCCTTGATAGTAAAGTCCAGCACTCCCATAGCCCTGATTGAGTCCCGTAGAAAGCCCAAGTACGTCCCATAGCAAATAGTTTAGGCCCATATGGGTGCGTAAAAAAAGATTTGTTTCATCATTTTTTAATAAATCACGAATATTCAGTTCGGCTGTCAACGGATAACCAAGACGATAGCTTGCCGATCCACCTAAGTTCACCGTTTGCTTGAGTGAATCCAAAGGCTGATCGCTGGTAACGGTCTTTGCAGCTTTAAATTTGGTGCCACCAAGATCATCGATGGTTAACGCTACGCTGCTCTCGACTTGGCTGACCGGCAACTTATAGCTTGCCCCTATATTTGCACCATAGCCGATACCGTTGTTTTTGAGACTGCTAGGATCCTTTATAATAGATTGGATATCTAAGAGCTGAGAAAGATCCTTGTCCAAGAAATACTGGGTACGGCTGATTATTTTAGGACTGATACCAAGTTCGACTCCTCCGGGCAGAGGATGATGATACCCTCCCACTAAACCAATATTTTGGTACACATTTATCCGCACCGCTTCCAAGCCTGCCGCTTCAATTTTCTTATACGCCGTAAGGTTGAGAAATAAGGATTCTAGCAGGCCTACCGACCAGTTTTTAGCTATATACCCGCCAAAATTCGAGATACTTGCATGGCGATTTTGACCCATAATATTCTTGAGACCTGCAACTATTTTTGCGGTATCGGTGCCCTTAAAATCGGAGATAGTATCAGGCAACTTAGTCGAGACCACCACCGTAGGCGCAATAATAACCACTTCCCCCTGTTTTTCCGTGCTGCGCGGCGCAACTAAGGCTGGGTTGTAGAAGAGCGCATCAGCACCACTTGCCGAGATCAGGCCGGCATTACCGCGTCCGAGTTGTTCCGCTCCCAAATAAAGGGAATTTAAGCTGGTAGCAGCCATGCTTAGCGAACTTAATAAAGAGGTTAGCAGCAAGAGCATGAAAGAATTCATTACCATAACTAAAGACCTCCATGAGTAAAAAAGGGGGGGATGTATGCGAAAAACGAGTAACGAGAGAATGTATACCCATCGGGTTTTGGTTTGCAACAAGGCGCGAGGAAAAAAACGCGACGCAGTTGGCATTTTGGCCAATGAGGAGCGTTTTTGACGAGCAACACAGTTGCAGACCAAAACACGATGGGTATAGCAGCGATAGCGTCTATTTTTTGTAGATCAAGGCGGCAACGACCCCTGCTCCGCTGCAACGGAGAAGATCACCAATCATCCAACTAGCAGTGAGCACAAATGGAATAGGCATATAACAATAGGTGCCAAGGGTAACCGCGGCAAATATCAAGCCGACACACAGGCCGAAACGTCCACCCTCCTTTAGGTTTTGGCCTACGCCATAGCGGCTATACATGCAGGTAAACATCAGAGAGAAAAGCAGCTCGCTGCCTACCATCATAGCCATGTTGGTTTCACCTTCAGGACGCCAGAGATGCTGAGTTTCTTGGTAAATTGAGTGAAGAAAAGTTCCGTGGAGTAAAAAATCAAAAGCGAAAACAAAGGCGAAAGCTGCTAAGGATGCAAAAACATAGCGATTTACGTTCATAATTACGAACTCCTCCAAATTGCTATTATACGTTTATTAGTATTGTAGCATAATCTGTAGGAAGAAGTTGCGGCGAATTTGGCCTTCTCTACCCTTCAGCGGTTTGCTCTTAAAGAGGTCTCCGCTTGTCGGCTATTTACCCATCCCTGTTTACCATCAGCAAGCATAATCCTCAGCCAGTTTTCACTATGATCCTTGAGGGTAAATTCAGCTCCTTGATGCAGATTAAAGAGCAAAACATTTCCTTCTCCTTGCCCAGAATATACTCCAGCTTGCGAAGCGGAGATCACCCCAAAATCATCGAGACTCTGCCAATGTACAGCCGTAGCGATGAGGGCACAAACACTGAGAAAAACGAATACTCGCCGAGAATAAAGCAGCAACGGAGAAGTTGCATAAAGCAGAGCGAGGGAGCACAAACTCGAGAATATGACCACCGCAAGAAGAAAATAGACTAGTTCTCGCAAGTTATAGGGAAGATATTCGCCCAAGCGAGCAGCTATACCTGGGCTGCTCGCTTCGATTTTATCGCTCGCTTGATGACGAACAAAAGTCAAATTATAGGCAATATCGGGATCACGAGGAGAGAGTCGGTGAGCAGCACGTAGATGAAAAATAGCCTGACCAAAGGCACCCTGACGGTAGTAGGCATTCGCGAGGTTGTAGTGCACGCCAGCACTCGCTTCGCCTGTTTTAATTATCTGTTGATACGCACTACTTGCCTCGGCAAAGTTACCAAGGAGAAAAGCCTGATTGCCGCGATCAAAAAGCTCTGCGGGTGAGAGTGGTTCTTGCCCCGGACTGGCAGCGGCACCTATTGCTACGCAGCTCAGCCCCCACCCACCGACCAGAAACAAGAACCATTGCCGCAAGCACCTAGAGAGACTGCTTCGATTCATCGTGAACTTCCTTGCTTTTCAATAAGCGCAATAACCTCGGTTATTTTCTGAGTCAATTCCTGCTGGGTGAGCGGCGCCAGCATCACTAAACCACCGCCGTACTGAGCTTCCTCACAGCGCTGCAGTAGCTTCGTTAGGGTGGTAAGCACCTCACTACTGAGCCCCTTATCTCCTAAGTGACGAGCTATATCAAAGGTGGTAAGCCCTTGTCCGGGAATTGCAAAGCGATCCCCCAAGTAGCGACGGATCAAAGCCGCAGCCTGCTGATAAAAATCCTTACTTCCCGCTGAGGGCTCAAGAAGAGACGCTAATTCTCGCTTAAACTGCCCATAAGCCTTTTTACGGCGATTAGCACCCCAATTTGCCTGCATTAAATCTTGCCGCTTGCGGTAAAGGTAAAAAGCCATAAAAATCCCAGGTCCTAGCAGCATCACAAACAAGACAATTGCCGATTCTCTGCCACCAAGGTTCTCGCCGTTAAGAACCGAGAGATCAGTCTTTATAGGCATTAGGTCGTTAGCTACGACATTTACTGAGCGTTTTTGCATAGCCTCGCTGCCAGAGTTGCTTGAAGTCGGGTGATCCTCATTTTCTGCTATTAGCATCTCGGCAAAATTACTCTGTTGTAGCTGATAGGTTTTTGACACGGGATCAAAGAAATGCAGTTGGAATTTGGGCAATGGCTTCGTACCTGCAGTAAGTGGAACCAGAGCAAATTTAAACTGCTTAACGCCAGCGATCTTCCCGTTTTTGACCTCGGTTTTTACCGTGGGCTTATCAGCATAAATCTTAAAATCGGCGGTTTTTGGCGTTTCTACCTGGGCATCCCAGATATTTCCTTCCCCCTCAATCACCACCGTAGCGGTAAGCGAATCGCCCACCTTTCCTTCTGCGGGGCTTATGTTGGCCACCATAGAATAATGACCAACTAACAAGGTCTTTTCAGCAGGGGGAGTTGGCTGAGGAAGCCCTATAACTTCAAGCTCAATGGGCTTAGTTTGCAAAGATACGCGCTTGCGTCGACTATCATCAAAAAAATCGGAAAAAAGCCCGCGGCGTTGCCCGCCTTTACCGGGGACCAGTACGGTTATTCCTAAACCAGCTGCATCGATGGTGATTTTGCCAAGGGAAGTAGGAAAAAGCGCAAAGCTAAGCGCGGTTACTTCCCACTGCTGACCGTCAACAACTTCTTGGTACTGACGCTGTTTGCCAAGTTCTTCGCGAGCAAAGCCACTAAACTCTGGCTGCTTAAATTGGGCATCGGCCACTGAAACTCGATGATATAACTTAAAAGTGTAGGTTACTTGCTGATTGAGATAGGGGGTAAAGGTGTCAACAGCAGCCAGCACAAAATATAAGCGTTCTTCGGGGGGAGTCTCCCTCGCTTGTAAGACTTCGATGCTCACCTGGTTGCTGCCATAGGTTTTGCCACTCGCTTCGACCGTACAGGGCCCCAGCAGGAGAGGCCCGGGATGTTTGGCTTGCAAACTATAGGAGAATTCAGTGGAACTGCTCATCTCACCATTGATAATCTGCACCTGTGAGGAGGTGCCAGCAAAGGACAGCTCATAATCGGGAGAGGCGGGAAATACCGGCTGCGAGGCCTGGCGGTCGCCTTGAACGCTCACCGTAAAATCAAGGGGTTCTTCGACGCTTATTTTGGTGCTTGGCACCGTAATGGTAACCTGCACTTCTCCGCCGGCACTGGCACTGTTCCCGACAAAGCTAGAAACAAGCAAAAAGAGCAGAAATTCAAGTTGATAGCTTCTCACCAGTTCTTCTCCACATTGCGTTGCTTGCTGCCTTTAAACTTCTTTTTTAAATACTCTTTGCGATCGCCTTGCATGGTTGAAAGCCAGCGGAGGGCTTCTTCTTCGCTGATTTTCTGCTGATCCACAGGCCTTTGTTCCGCAGAGCTCTCGCCGTTCGCTGGTTTTTCTTGACCTTGTTTTTGTTCCTGATTATCCTCTTTCTGCTGATCTTGTCGCTCATTGTTGTTTTCGTTCTTCTTATCTTGGCCCTGTTGCTGCGGCTGTTCTTCCCCCTTCCCCTGGTCTTTTTTGGCTTGCTCTTGCTGCTTCTGCTGCTCTTCTTTGCTGCCGTTTTTATCCTGCTCTTGCTTATCTTGATCCTGCTGCTTTTGCTGCTCTTCTTTGCTGCCGTTTTTATCCTGTTGATCCTGTTTGTTCTGATCCTGCTTGTTCTGATCCTGCTTGTTCTGATCCTGCTTGTTCTGATCCTGCTTGTTCTGATCCTGCTTGTTCTGATCCTGCTTGTTCTGATCCTGCTTGTTCTGATCCTGCTGCTTTTGCTTTTGCTTTTGCTTTTCCTGAACAAAAGCAAGATTCTCCTGAGCGTCTTGGTCTTTTGGGTCAAGATCCAAAGCTTTTTGGTAAGCTTTAACCGCGTCTTCTAGCTTCTCTTGACGAAAAGCGCTGTTTCCCCAATTGTACTGGGATTTTGCTGCCAGATCAGCGGGGCCGTGCTCGGCGATATCTTTAAATAGCTGGGCTGCTTTTTCGTATTCACCGGTTCGATAATAAGCATCTGCCGTATTAAACTTAAGTTGCCAGTTATTGGGTTCTGCTATCAAGGCATCGAGATAGTGTTGGCGTGCCTCAGGAAACTTCTGCTCCCGAAAAGCCTGTTCACCTTGGCGGGCATTGTCTGCAATCAGGGGACTGGCGTCGAGCTTTCCTCCCCGAGGGCTTGGGAGGAAAACTATGAACGCCAGCAACCACCAGCGTCGCGCTTTGTTTCTCCTTGTTTCCCGTAGCAATAACTCAGCAAAAAGACAGCAAAGGGCCAGGCTTAACGGCCATTGAAAGCGTTCCTCGAATTGCTTGCGTCTCCCACTGAGGAGTTCCTTATCCCCAACCTCAGCACGAATGCTGCGATAAATTTGTTCTAGCTCTAAATTACCTGTGGTAGCACGTTTAAAGCTTCCGCCAGTGGTAGACGCGATTTTCTCCAAAGTACCCTGATTTAACTTGCTGAGAATAAGCTCTCCCGCACTGTTTTTCATAAAGCCCCCCCGGCTTCCACCTGCTGGAATAGGGGCGCCTTCTTCTTTACCAATTCCGATGGCAAATATTTTTACCTGCTGCTCCTTAGCTTTTTCTGCCATGGCAGGGGGATCCCCCTCATGATCTTCACCATCAGTGATCAGAATCATCACCCGCGAGCGTTTATCCTCCTGATCAAAAGCAGCAATTCCCTTACTAATTGCCTGACCAATTGCCGTACCAGGCACCGGAATCAAATCGGTATCTAGATCATCCAGAAAAATCCTTACCGCACCATAATCTAGGGTGAGAGGACATTGTAAAAACCCTTCTCCAGCAAAAGCGACCAAACCAATCCGATCCCCTTGTACCAGTTCTAGAAAATCAATTATTTCACGCTTTGCACGCTCCAAGCGGTTGGGAGAGACATCTTCTGCCAGCATGCTTTTAGAAACATCGAGGGCAATCACAATATCCACCCCCCGCGACTGTACTTCTTCCCAATGAAACCCATACTGCGGCCTAATCAGGGCGAGGACAATGCCCACCACCGCCAGCAATACCAGCAGCATTTTAAAGCGTTGACGCTGTGGAGACACCTCGAGGAGCAAGCGAGCACGGAGCTGCGCACTGACAAAACGCGCCAGCAGAGTATTTTTTCGGCGCCAAGCCCAAAGATAAAAGAGTACCAACAGGGGAATAAGCCACAACAGCCATAAATAATGAATATTGCTAAACTGCATTTAGGGAATCTTCCTTAAAAGCGTATGGGCAAGGACAATTTCAAGAAGGAGCAGCAACAAGCCCGGCAACAGCAACCAATGATAGAGTTCTTCATACTCAGTATATTCTTTAAGCGTAACTTCGCTGGTTTCCAGCTTATCGATTTCTCCATAGATCTCGCCTAACTTATCTGTATCAGTGGCCCGAAAATACAAGCCATCAGTAAGTTTAGCAATTTCTTTAAGTGTATCTTCATCGATATCAACCTCTTGGTAGACATAGCGAGGACCAAACATATCTTCTACCAAAAATGGTGCCTTACCGTTGGTACCAATACCGATGGTATATATTTTGATGCCAAAGGTTTTGGCAAGCTCTGCTGCCTTCTGCGGAGAAATCCTCCCCGCATTGCTGCGTCCATCAGTAAGCAGGATGATCACTCGAGATTTCGCTTTCAGATCCTTCATCCGATTAACGCTTACCCCGATCGCGGAGCCAATGGCGGTGGCATCGCCAGCCATCCCAATAGCCACTTCTTTGAGAAAATTCTGCAGCAACCCATGGTTCCAGGTAATCGGGCATTGGATAAAAGATTCTTCACCAAAGACCACCAGACCCATGCGATCATTGGGACGTTTTTCGATAAATTCACTGACCACTTTTTTAACTACTGATAAGCGATCGACTGGCTTGCCTTCGAGCTTAAAATCAAGGGCCTGCATACTTCCCGAAGTATCCATAGCCAGCATGATATCAACCCCTTCAGAATTTCTCTCGCTATAGGATTTCCCTGCTTGCGGACGAGCAAGAGCAAGAATCATCAAGCACAGCGCCAAACCGCGCAGCAGAAGCAAGAGCAAACGCGGATGTAGATTTCGAGATTTAGCCACTTGCTGCAGCTGACGGATTGAAGAATAAGCGATCCTTCCTCCCTTACCGCGGGAGAGCCAGAGGGCAAGAGGAACCACAAAAAGCAGCGCTACTAGTAAGGGTTCAACAAATCGTATATTCATCGCTTACTCACTACCAGAGGCTTTGGGGTCGTGCGTTCCACAAAGGCTTTCGTTAAAGCCAGGAGCTCGCCGCTACGGAGCTTACTGAGCTGATAATCAGCAAATTTTACCAAATCAGATTCACTCAAAATAGTGAGCAAATCCCCCGCCAATTCCGGGGAGAGGCTGCTAAGGCTTGCGATTGCTCCTTTAATCTCATCAAAGGTACGATCGGAGGCTGGCAAGGAAAACTGCCGTTCCACATATAAGCGGATAATTTGCGAAAGATGGCTATGAAATTCCTTATCTTTACCCTGTTCGAGCAACTGCCAAGCAGCAAGCTTGGCGAGCTCTGCCAAGGCGAGCTCATGAGGAAGCCGCACTTTCTCCAGCCGCGGACGACGGAAGCGACGGAGCAGATAAAATAGCCCGACCCCAAGCAAGAAGAGAACGACCAGCCCGAGGGCAAGGGTCAGTAAATCCACTGCTGGCGCCAAGGGAATAATATCTTTTATATCGCGAATATCTGCTTGCGGCAGTGGGGCAGTGGGCATGAGGAGTTCCTATCGTAACTTTCTTTTTTCTCGCAACCTAAAAAATTTAACAATGGGCTCGAGATAATATTCATCGGTCTCTATTTGCAATAGATCAACCCCTACTTGGCGAAAAAAAGACTTTTGTGCCTCCAGAATTCGGGTATTTTTTTCCTTAAAATTACGGTTAAAACGCCGGTCTGAGGTGTTAACGATGATAGTTTCACCGCTTTCTAAATCTTCGAATTCCACATAACCGATGGCTGGAAGTTCGAGTTCTTTGCGATCGTAGAGAGAAAGGGCGATCACATCATGTTTCTTACCCATGGCACGTAATTGCTGTTGATAGCCATCTTCCTGAAAGTCGGAAAGCAGAAAGACAATGGCTTTGCGTTTGATGCAGCGATTGAGATACTCGAGACCAACTGCAAAATTAGTGTGCTGGCGCTTAGCTTGAAAAATAAGAATTTCCTTGATCAATCGCCAAATATGAGCTGTTCCTTTGCGGGGAGGAATAAAAAGTTCGACCTGATCGGTGAAGATAAGTAAACCAACCTTGTCGTTGCTGCGCAGGGCCGTATAGGCAAGTAATCCGGTAATTTCTCCTAATATTTCGCTTTTAAATTTGTGTTGCGTACCAAATTGAGTGGAGGCTGAGGCGTCCACCATAAAAACAACGGTCAGTTCTCGCTCATCACGATAGGTTTTAATATAGGGTTTATCAAAACGGGCGGAAACATTCCAATCGATACTGCGCACATCGTCGCCGGGAAGGTACTCTCGCACCTCTTCAAATTCAAGGCCGCGCCCTTTAAAAGCACTGGCGTATTCCCCCGCAAAAACATCGTTGGCAAGGTGGGCTGCCTTGATTTGAATGCCTTTTATTTTGCTAATCAGCTCATCAGCGAGTATTTTTTCTACTGCCACCTTGATCTCCCTTAAATTTCTGGCCTTTCCTTAAAGCTCTGAAAATCAGGGTACATCTACTCGGTCAAAAATTTTGGCTAGAACCGCATCGCTGCTTAAATCTTGCGACTCTGCTTCATAGGTAAGCATAACCCGATGGCGCATAACTTCCATGCCAATGGATTTAATATCCTGAGGAGTTACATAGGCACGTCCTTGGAGAAAGGCAAAGGCCTTGGCCGCTTTGATCAGGTAAATAGAAGCTCGAGGTGAAGCACCATATTCGATCAGGTTCTTAAGTTCGGCAATTTTGTAGGCGGCGGGATTACGGGTCGCCGCCACTAGATTGGCAACATAGTCATAGATCTTATCATCAACAAAGATCTTCTCTACCACCAGGGCAGCCTCGGCTATTTGGCTGAGTGTCACCACCGCCTTCGGTGCCTGGAAGGCCTCCGAGGTGGCCATCCGTTTCATAATAGCGATCTCATCACTGAGACTTGGGTAATCGACCAAGACTTTGAGCATAAAACGGTCGATTTGCGCTTCGGGCAGAGGATAGGTACCCTCTTGCTCTACGGGATTTTGCGTCGCCATAACCAGAAAAGGGCGCGGAAGTATAAAAGTCTCATCGCCGATAGTGACCTGCTTTTCCTGCATGGCCTCGAGTAAGGCGCTTTGTACTTTTGCGGGAGCGCGGTTAATCTCATCAGCAAGCACAAGATTCGCATTGATTGGCCCGTGTTTGACCCGAAAAGTCCCGTCTTTGGGAACATAAATCTGGGTGCCCAGCACATCAGCAGGGAGCAGGTCAGGAGTGAATTGAATTCTACTAAATTTGGCATGCAGAGCTGAAGCCAGAGTCTTAATCGCCGTGGTTTTAGCTAAGCCAGGAACCCCCTCGACGATGATATGACCATCAGCGAGCAAGCCAATGTAGAGTTTTTCAAGGAGATTGCGCTGGCCCACCATCACCTTGTTCATCTCGGCGTTGAGTTCGCTGATTAAGGGAAAAAATTTCTCTACTGCGGCGCTTATATCGTGAACGGCATTCATATTTTTTCCTTTTTTTGCTTCCAGGACCTGCCTATGGCGCAAAGCAATCTATAATTTTCTCACACCACCAAATTTCTCGAATCCATTCTTTTTTGTCAAGTAGCAGACACCGCCCCTGGAGCTGAAGTTTGCCTTCCCCTAGGGCCGAGCGAATCAACTCCGTAGGAACAAAATTAAAACCACTAATAAAAGCCACTTTATCCATATCAAGGCCAAGTCGGCAACGAGTGGCGCTGCCAATATATTCGTACAACCAAGCACGGGCGTCTCGCTGTTCAAAGCGTAAGCCGTAGAGTTTGGCTTCTTCATCCGTAAGCAAAATACTGTTACCGACAGGGGCCGGGAGTCGTTCAAAACGCCGATCGCTCGACTCATAGGCATAGCGGCGACCGTAGGGGTGCCCGGCAGCCGGCAAGTAACCATGAGCTCCTGCCCCCACCCCCAGGTAGTAGCCACCCTGCCAATAAAGCCAATTATGTTTACACAAGAATCCAGGCTTCGTCCAATTAGATACTTCGTCGTGAATATATCCTTCCGCCTCTAAGCGTTCACCGGCCAAGCGATAGAGAAGTTCTTGTTTTTCTTCCGAAGGAGCTACGATCCTTCCCCGCCTAAGCTGACGGCCCAGGGGAGTCTTAGCTGGATAGCACAGATCGTAGAGGCTGAGATGGGGAACCCCGAAAGCCAGCACCTGCTCCAGATCAGCAAGAAAGTCTGTGGGGCTCTGTCCTGGCCAATTATAAATTAAATCCACATTGACATTATCAAAGACCTGAAGAGCTCGCCCAATACTCTCCCGCGCTTCGTGGCCATCGTGATCACGCTTCAGCAGCTTGAGACCACGAGGGTCGAAGCTTTGTACCCCCAGAGAGAGGCGGTTAAAGCCAAGATCACCCCAGCTCTGCAGTTTGACTAGGCTACAATCACGGGGGTTAGCTTCTATACTCTGTTCGCTCTCACTGGCTAAAAATGGCGCCAGCACTGTCATTATTTGCCGATATTCCTCCACAAAAAGCGAAGGAGTTCCTCCTCCGATATTAAGAGTATAAATCGCGGGAAAAACCTCCGGTAAAAGGGAGGCACACCAAGAGCCGAGGTGCTTAGTGAGGACTTTAAAATAAGCATCCGTATGGCTTGTATCCCAGCGAGCAGTTTTGGCAAAATCACAATAATGGCAAATTGCCGAGCAATAAGGGATATGTAAATAGACTCCCAGCGCTGCTGATGGTTCAAGCATTAAAGACCCTATTCATTAAGAAGCACCTCCCCTTGAGGAGGAACTTTTATTACGATGGGAGAGGTCTCGCAAACAAAAGGGTGTTGCAAAGCCGCCTCGGCGGAAATCCGTTTCCTAGGATCAGGCTCTAGCAAACTATACAAGAGATGCAAAAACTCTCTATATTCGCAGGTATTTCCTAGGCTCAAGGCAAGGGGGGTCTCAGCTAAGAATGCCGTAATTGGCCGACCTTCTGCAACAAACGACTCAATTAGAGCCAATAATGCTTGTGCCTGTTCTGCAGGCGATTGGGGCGGCAAACACTTGGCGTTAAACAAGACGCTATTACTCGCCAACTCAAAGAGAACACAGCCGAGGGACCATAAATCAATTTTTTGATCATAGGGCTGTTCCTTGGCAATTTCAGGGGCGCGATACCACAGAGAGGTAACCTCAAAATGCTTATTGTTAGTTACGTGGCGAACACCATTAAAGTCAATTAAGCGGACGCTCCCTCGCGGGCAGCGCATAATATTTTCTGGCTTTAAGTCGGTATGGATAAATTCTCGTTTATGCAAATCCTCGAGAGATCCAAGCACTGCCCGAGCTATTTTTCTGAGCTCAGTAAGGGAATGAATAACCAGCTCCTCCTTGCCGGTTTTTTCTTCTTCATAAGCAGAGAGAAGTTCTTGTGATAAATCTTTGCTGAGACGCTCCGTCACCGTAATAACTTTAATATTGTATGGTGAGGGCAACTCTTGATGGGGATCTATGCTCACCAAGCAATCATGAATTTTCAGACAATGGGGATTATCCCTTAAGAGATGGAGAACATTCGCTTCGCGGAGGGCAGCTTTGCTATAACCAAAGCCGGCTTTGCCAATTTTAACTGCTAAGGAAGTAGCATTTTTTCTTGCTAAAAAAACCTCCGCATAAGTCCCCTTTCCTAAGGAACGCACAAGAGGATAGGCGTCGGTGACGCTCTTAACAACTTTGAGAACCATCACGGTTTCTTCTCCCCCGTCTAGGCTAGCAAATAATGGTCCTCGGGGGAGCACCTCTTTGGATTCGAAAGAAAAAAACCCTTGCTCGCTAGTTCTAGCGACTAATGGTGCAGCCGAATTCAACCAGGACAAAGCAATCTGCTTATTTTTAATCGGGTTAAAATCCTGTCTATCTACCGCGAGATAGGTAAATTGCTTAGCACAGAGAAGGTTTGCCTGGAAAAAAAAAGTAAGTACTATAAAGTATAATATACGACCCATTGGCTAAAATATCCCTTGAACGCAGTAGTTGTATGTAAGAACGGGGGGACTTTTACCATCAAAAAGAAGTCGATGAAATACTTTTATTGCGGAGCAGGGGAGCTTACCCTTACGAGCTATAAGCTTGCAAACAATTGCTTAAAAGGCTGGCAATAGTCATCGGTCCCACCCCTCCGGGGACCGGAGTAATAGCGGCAGTGAGGGGCGCAACTCGAGTATAATCCACATCCCCTAGCAAACCTCCCTGAGAACTCCGATGTATACCCACATCGATAACTACCGCTCCCGTTTTTATCCAACTCGGACCAACCAAATGGGCTTTACCTGCAGCCACCACCAGTAAATCAGCAGTACGAGCATATTCTTGCGGAGCAATCGTCTTGGAATGCAACGCCGTTACCGTGGCCCCTCGCTGCTCGAGCAAGCGAGAAATCGGCGCTCCCACCAAGGAACTCTTTCCCACCACCACTGCCCGACTGCCGCTATAGACAAAGCCTAGAGAGTCGAGCAGGGTAATGATGCCAAGGGGCGTGCAGGGAACAAAGCGGGGGTAACCGCGCGCCAGAAGACCTTGATTGTAAGGGGTTAGCCCATCCACATCCTTAGCGGCAGACAAGGCGGCGAGCAAACGCTCCGCCGAAAGGGGGGGGGGCAGCGGCAGTTGTAGCAGTATTCCATCCACTGCCGGATCGCTGTTAAGCTGCTCAATTAAAGCCAGCACCTCACTCTCGGGAGTTAGGCGAGCAAGGGAGATAACCCGAGATTTCATCCCCACGGCTTGACAAGCTTTGGCTTTGTGACTCACATAAATCTGACTTGCTGGATCATCTCCCAGCAAAATCACCGCTAATTCGGGCAGACGTTTGCCTGCTGCCTGCAACTCAGCAATTTGTTGACGAAGGGTATCGAGAATACCTTGCGCTATTTGTTTACCATTAATAATTGTGGTCATCGCAGTCTTTATCCCTGCAAAAATTCGCTGATTTGAAGTGCAGAATTAGAAACCGATTCTATGAGATTTTCATCGGGAAGAAAACTACTACCGTAGGCATCGCCACAAAAGCATTGGCGTAGCGTTGGCTCAGCACTATAGGCGAATTTCTGCCCCCGCAAAAATCCCGTTTGCGGCCAGGCCACCGATTTGAGGGCTAAGTGTTCACCATACGTTTCTAAGCCTGGGTGAGCTTTTTTATATTTGCCTACTGCTCGGCGCAGCTGCTTAATCGCTTTTACTACTGCAGGAGAATTTAGGGACTGCTCGAAATCAATGATCGCCTGGGCGGTTACACAGCCATCTCCTAGGCGAAACACTAAGGACTCTTCGGAGGGGATAAAGGTGGTGGTTTCCACTTGTTCGCTATCCCCAGCGCTTATTTGCTCTACTAAAACCACGGCGCTGGTTGGCTTGCTCTGCGAAGCCAGGGACCACAACCAGGGGTGGCAGGAATCTTTCTCGAGCCATTCCACCGCTTCCCACGGAGCTTGAGCGACCACGAGCCAACGGGCTGCAAAAACCCCTGCAGAAGTTTTAATGCTCCAACCCCGTTCATCGCGACGAGCATGAGCAATCTCGCAAGAAGTATAGAGGCGAAACGGCCCCTCATCCCCAGGGCTGCTTTTTGGCAATAATTCAGCAAAGACGCCTTCCCAAGGGCCAAAATACCCTCCTGCAGCGGCGGCTTCCCCTCTGCTCACCATCGCCCCCATGGGCGACTGCCATAAATCAGCCAAACCACAAAGTGGAGCAAATTGTGCGAGCACCGTTGCCGCAGGGTTTTTGCCAAGCTTTTTACCTTGTCGGGCCAGCACGGTGCTGCTTTGTTTGGGATCGCTCAACAATTGCCAGAGCTCTTCCCAGTGGGTTGCCGCTGGATTACCACCAAGAATTTTTGCGGCCTGTATCGAGAAAACCTCCCGCTGGGCTAAGCTATGCAGCTTGCCTCCACTGAGAATAGCTAGCTTTTGCTGACGTCGAGAAATTACCTCTGCTAGATCGAGGCTGCGTTGAGGATTATTTGCCAGGGTCTGCTGAATATAATGATAGAGTTGCTCCGAGACGAAGGAAAGCCCATAGCTCCATTCTCCTGCGACTTGCAGGGAAGAACGCAAGCGCCCACCTACTTGGGAGGATTTTTCCAGCAAAGCTACTCGCGCCTCGGGAAACAAAGTATTTAATCGCGCTGCGCTTAATACTCCTCCGAGTCCACCGCCGGCAATCACCACGTCAAATTCCATATGTATGCAGCCCCCCTAGACAAAATAATTATCACTTTTATATGGCGAATTATCAACGATATATCGCTTAATACTCCCTAATTTCCCATCAGCTACAAACAATTTGCAAACAAAGCTAACCGCTAATGCACAGGAGTTATTATGAAACGTTCATACCTGCTAACGGCTGCCTTCACCTCCCTGGTAATGATGTCTACTAACCTCTTTGCCATGCAGATTTTTGTAAAGACTATGAATGGTAAATCAAACGCCATTGATATTGAAGCTACCGACACCGTCGCCACCCTAAAAAGCAAGGTTGCGGACAAAGAAGGAGTTCCTGCAGAACAACAGCGTTTGGTCTATAACGGTAAGCAGTTAGAAGACGAAGCCACCCTTGAATCCTACGAGATAAAAGAACAAACCACCGTGCATTTAGTCATGCGCCTTAAGGGTGGCGTAAAGTAAGTACTGCCAAAGTTTCGACATGATAGGTCTGCGGGAAAAAATCAAATCCACGCAGCAATTCCACCTCATAGGCTTCTCCCAGCTTACCGATATCTCGCGCCATAGTAATCGGATCACAACTAAGATAGATAATCTTCCGGGGACGCAAACGGAGGAGATGAGGCAAGCATTCCTTCATACCCGCGCGCGGCGGGTCAGCAATCAGCACCTCGATAAGACCCTGAGCCTCCGCAGGTAATGACTGGGGGGAGTGTCGGCGTTTTTTTAAGGGGGGAGCACGATGCCTCCCCCAAGCTTCGAGGAAACTATCTGCCGACATATGGAAATACTGGGCATTGGTCAAGCCGCGCCCTGCTACCATAAAATTAGCTATTTTTATCGCCTGAGCATTGAGCTCTACGCCAAAAATTCTTCGTCCCGCTTGCGCTAAGCCCAGAGAGAGATTACCGGTGCCACAAAACAAATCTACCACCGTACCACGGGGAGCAACGTTGTCGACTAATTGACTCAGCAAGTGGCGAACAGCGCGATTTTGTCCTAAGTTTACCTGCTGAAACTGCTCAGGGGCAGTGTAGAAGGGGGCCTGGTTGTCGCCACCGCCTTCAAAGGGAATAAGACGCAAGGTCTTCAGTTCTTCATGCAGACCGCTCCACAGCACCTCGGCAAAGCCCTGCAACACGGAGACCAAACCCTGCAAAATAGTAGCTGTCCCCGCTTCAACCGGATGAACCGTAGCCAGGACACTGGCTTGCTGACCCTCAGCGAAGAGCTCCACGACCTGCAAATTAAGCCTGAACTTCACAGCCCGCTCTGTCAACAAGCGTTGCTCCAGCAAACGTTCGAGCACTTGATTAAGCAGAGGAGTGGCGATCATACACCGAGAAATCGGTACAAGATCGCGCGATTTTTTGCGAAAGTATCCTAAGGTAATGCTACCATCTGCACTGAGCTGTCCACGCAGCATAATGCGATTGCGATAATGAAGCTGCAGAGGAGAAGGTCTGAGTTCGTCCACCGTGCAAGCACTGAGCTTGCCTACTCGCTGCATAGCGTCATTAATAAATCCCGCCTTCCATCGCTGCTGCTCAGCATAAGGAAGCTCAAGCCATTGACAGCCACCACAGGTGTCACTGTAAGCACAGGGGCTGGGCTGGCGAATACTCGCCGGACTGACTAAAGTACTTTCACTTGCTTCCGCCCAACTTCCATGATCAAGGTAGTCTTCCACTAGGATCTGATCACCGGGAAGGACATCGTCAATAAAAAAGACCTTTCCCAGATGATGGGCGATACCTTGCCCTTTGTAGGCTAAGCCGGTCACGGTAAGATTGATTGCGGTAGGTTTCATCATGGGCCAGTAAATAGCGCACTTTTACTGAAATGCGCAAGAGGTGATATGCCAGTAAGAAAGCCATCGACCAAACCAAAAGGTACGGGTGAGATCAAGCGAATTAAAACAAAAGCCGTGGGGCGGGGAATATCGCTGCTGGGCCTAACCCTCTCCAGTGGGGTCAAATACGCTGGTTTTAAGCTGGGAACCATCCTTGCTGGCAAGGAAGAGAATGCGGGTCGCTGGGACAAGTTTCTCGCTGAGCAATCCACCAAACTGGTCGAGGAGCTGGGCCAGCTTAAGGGCAGTATTATGAAAGCTGGCCAACTGCTTTCGGTATACGGCGAGCATTTCTTCCCGGTGGAGGTTAACCGCATCCTCAAGACCCTGCAGGCCCAGTCTCGTACGGTTTCCTGGGAAGAGATGGCTAAGGTACTGCGTCAGCAGCTGGGAGAGGAAAAACTCGCCGAGCTGCTTATCGAGCCCCAGCCCATCGCTGCAGCTTCCATGGGGCAGGTCTATCGCGCCACCATTATTGACAGCGGCGAGCACATAGCCATCAAGGTTCAATATCCCGGCGTTGACCAAGCCATCGATAGTGATCTTAACACCCTGCAAAAACTCCTCGCGGTTTTTCGTCTGCTCCCCAGCTCACAACGTTTTAATGAGCTCTTCAAAGAAATACGCATGATGCTGCATTTTGAAGCTGATTATAAACGTGAAGCCGAAATGCTTTCCCGTTTTGCAACTCTCTTACAAGATGACCGACGTTTTATCGTACCCAAGCTGTATGAGCGCTATTCAAGCAATCGCGTCCTGACTATGAGCTTTGAAGAAGGGGTTGAGCTCGATAGCCCTGAAATTGCCGCGCTTAGTCAAGAACGACGCAATCGTTTAGCCGTGGCTTTTATGGAAACGATGTTTCGCGAAATATTCAGCTGGCGTTTAGTGCAAACTGACCCGCATTTTGGCAATTATAAGATTCGCCTCGCTACCGCGACGCAACCCTCTCCGCATATTGGCGATCAAATCGTCCTGTTTGACTTCGGTTCGGTCCGAGAATTTCCTCGCCGCTATATTCAACCCTTTGCCAGCTTGGTGAATGCCTCACTCAATCTTGATGAACAAGCCGTGATTCGCGCAGGAATTCGTTTAGGGTTTTTGCACGCCGACGACGATGAACAAGCCAATGCTTTGTTTACGAAAATTTGTTTGACGGCAATCGAAGGATATCTACCCCGCTATGCCAGCCCAGCCATCGACGGTAGTAACGAGGGCGATAATCCTTACCTGTGGCGGGAAACCGATTTACTCCAGCGCTTGACCGGCCTGGCAAAAAACGCTGTATTTACCTTTAAATTACGTCCTCCCCCCCGGGAAGCCTTGTTCCTTGATCGCAAAATGGTGGGAACTTATACCGTGGTTACCACCCTAGGCTTACGAATGGGCCCTTATCATCTTATTAAACCGTATGTGAACACCACTACTGCTCAAGGAAAATCTCTATGAAAGCTCTGCCCCGTTGGTTACAAGCACTGCTCAGCATTGTCGCGCTACTGCTTATTTTGCTCATCGCCTCGCGTTTCTCCGAGAAAGCACCTATTTATGCTGAGGGTTCCATCAGCATAAGCCCCCAATTAGCGGCAAAAGCGGAGGAGCAGCGCAACCTTTTTATTGTTGTCTTCGACCAAAACAGTCCGGGGCCCATGCCCTACGGCGCTCTTCGGGTGCAGCTCGACGCAGCCCCCCACGGCACCTTTCACCACTTTATTTTGACCCGCGAAAACTTAAGCGTTATGGCTGGAAAACAAAACGGTGAGCTCGACAAAATGCGAATCAAGGCACGCCTGAGCAGCAGTGGCTTTATTGGCCAGAACAGTCAAGGAGACCTCTATGGGGAAATCACCGATATCAGCTTAGCTGCCCAGGGGCTGCATATTGTAATTGATAAGGCTAGGGAGTAGCACCGCTCCCTATTTTTAAGTATTTCACCGTATTGACGCTACTGCCTGCTCCCGAGGAGAATTCGTTAAAACACAGCGATGTTTCAACGAATTTTTCTGGGAGTAGTAACTATGGCACGAGCTTTAGTTTTTGGTTCACTCATCTCTCTTTCTTTTCCCCTCTATGGTACAGACTTCTCGGTGGCAGATGGGCTATTTGCCAAGCGTAGCGAAGGCTTATTTCAAGCCAGCCTTGCTAAGAATGAATACCGCAAACTTCTCCCTTCGCTCGCTAGCGACCAAGAGAAAATTTACGCGGTCGGGCAAATGTCTCGTCTCGATATCTATGTCGGCGGGATGATGCCTGGTCTTACGCAAGATCAACGTAACGATGCCCTTGATGATTGCATCGCCAATGTCGCGCAAATCGCCAGTACGAAGAGTCAGGAATATTACTACTATTATCTTTCTTGCATAGGAATTCGCGGTAAACAGGCCTCCGTAATGCAGCGTTTAAAATATGGTTTGATGATGCGCAATATTCAAGACGAGGCACTTACTAGTACCCGCGATGCCCATGGACAACTGGTGGGAGGCTACGAAGCTGGGGGCATTTTGCGGGTATTCTCCGCGGTGCGTGCCAATCCCAAGGCAAAGCCTCTGGGGCTCTATAATGCCCAAGAAGGCGTTGATTATGCCAATAGCGCTCTCAACACTGCCAAGCAAAGGGTGCATCCCTACGGTGAGTTGAGCGGCAGAGATTACTTCGAAAACTATTTTTATCTAGCTGCTGCTGAGGTAAACCTCGGCATTGACAAGGGTGATCTTGGCGTCGTCAAACAAGGGCAAAATACCGCGGTAAAAGCCCTCCAAAAGATCTCTGATTTGCGTGATTTCGGCGAACTTCCTCCCGGACGCGATCCTGAAACCACTCATTACGAAAGCGAGCTCCAAGGCTTGCAAGCTGCAATAGGCAGCTGTGTTAACGAGAGTGATTGGAAGGCCTGTCTTTCCGGTAAATTGAATTAACTAGGCGCTGGCGCGAAAGCGCCAGCGCCGTGTCCTGACGAACGCAGTGAGGAAGGATCTGTCACATAATATCCGGATATCACGTGACAGATCCTTCGCCGAGGCGGCTCAGGACACGCCGCTGGCTGCTAAACCGCTGCGCCGAGGCGGCTTGCAGTTTCGCGCCAGCGACTAGTTACAGTAATTTTTTTATTTCCCCCGTCGCTCAAATCCTGTTACAAAAGATGAGTAAAATCTAAGTTCGCACCAATAAGGGTTTTTATATGAAAACCTCCATACCAACGCTCAGTATTCTAAGCTCGGCTGTGCTGGTCTCTTCGGGATTAATGGCCTTTGAAAACACCAAGGTCCTCCCCAAAGGTATTCGCAATCTCAGCCTCAAAAATGTCGCCACCACCATCAGCAGCAAAACCACCAGCAGCGGGGAGAGTGAGCTGTTAGCCAAGCCCCTGGAAAAAGCTCTAACCTTTGACACCATCGTCAAAGGGGAAAAAGGCCTTAAAAAAACTCTACTCCGGGGCTTTTTAGATGCTGAAGGTTTTAAAGGTGATGAGATCCTGCTCGGCGTAAATGCCGAGATGAAAGCCAACGTCAACGTCGTAGCGCCCGTGCTCTCCTACGGTCTAAGCGATAATCTCACCCTAGCTCTTGCCGTTCCCTATTACAGTGCTGCCACTCGCCTCAAAACCGGCTTTATACCAACGCCTCGAGCCGATGAATTTCTCACTCGTCTTACTTCTCCCGAGCATAATTTGACGGCCTCGGCCAAAGAAGTTGCTGATAAGTTTAATCATATGGAAGGAGAACTAAACGCCAAGCTCGAAAGAAACGGCTATCAACCCCTTGGCGATTGGCAGGCGAAGGGGCTGGGCGATGTGGTCCTCGCAGCGAAATATCGTTTTTATGATGGAACTGCTCTTAAAGCAGCTAATTTAAGCGGGGTAAGTCTGGCAACGGGACGAATTGCTGATCCTGATGCCTTGACCAGCATTCCCTTCGGCAAGGGAGCCCATCAAGTTTTTACCGGCCTAATACTCGATCAACCGCTACCCCTTAATTTTACCTGCAACCAATTTGCTAAATACAGCCATCCGCTTACCGCAACCCATGAGTTACGCTTAAAAACAGAAAATGAAGCTCTCGAGGTAGAAAAAGCCCCGGTAAAATTTGCCCTGGGCGATCAACTGGAGGCGGGGACTTCCCTACAGTTTGAACCAAGCTGGGGACTGATCGCTGGGCTTGGCTACCTCTACCAAGCCAAAGGTAATGATCGCTACTATCTTGATGATCATCCTGAATCACGCGCTAAATGGGAGGAAAACACCAGCGGACGTGCTCATTATGTTGAGACCAAGTTTGGTTACAGTGGCATTGGCGCCTATCAGCGTCACGAAATTATGGTGCCCTTCACTGCTGATCTTGAATACAAAAAATTCCTAGGTGGCATCAATACCACGACCAATGATTTGCTAAGTTTAAATTTAGCGATATTTTTCTAATAAGGATTTAGCCATGAAACGCTTTCCCATAGCTGCTGGATTAGGCTTTTTTTTAGTCTCCTGTGGCGCGCAACAACCAGCAGTAAAAAACCAGGCCTCAGCCCAAGTAGCCGAAATTAAGTATCCCAATTTTTCTAAGGGCTACTTACTTGACACCAATGGTAAAACCCATACCAACTACGAAGGGGCGCTGCTCTTCTGGCGCACCACGGTCAAAGCAGACGAAATAAGCACAGTGCTCAAGCAGAGCAAGGAAATAAAAATTGCCGATAGTGCTTACAAACAAATCAAATTCATTGATGATCCTTTGGCCGACCAAGAAGCAATAAGCAAAAAACGCCTCGCTGCTCTTGACGAAGAGCTCAGCAGCGGCAGCAGCAAGAAGATAGCAAGCTTTTACCAGCTGCAAAGCCCAACTCTAAGCCGTAGTGCTGCCGCTTGGTTCGCGAGTCACCTCCCTAGCAGCTCGAGCCATGATTTTTCTCTATTTTGCGATGCCCAATTGTGGCGCTTGGCTCTTGCTGATTTGGTGATAAAACGCTACCCGTTTAGCGCTCGTCCTTCTCCTGCAGTTATCTGCGAAAGCTACTATGCCGCACAGCATTACTTTGAGGAAACAAGCTGCCAGGCTCCCGCTGCAGGCACTAGCAAGGACTACTTTAGCTGCTTCTGGAAAGATAAAGTCGTCTTCAAGACTGCCGTAAGCTTTGTGAAAAAAATGCCCGGCAATAGCAGCGGAGCAGCAAGCCTTGAGGAAATTAACGCCGGAGAAAACGCTTTAATTAGCTTAGCTGAAGGGCAACAAGATCTTTCTGAGTTTTATGAAAAATCTCTGCTGATGCGCGATGCTTTCAACAAACCCTTGCGAGACACCAATGGCAAACCCTATCGACTCGCTCTCCAATTTGAGCAAAAAACCATAAAAACAGCCGTGGAATCGCCCCTCGCCGCTCTACTTGAGCCAAGCAGCATAGCCGGTATTAACGAATTGTTTGCGGCTCGACGCAGCAGCAGTGGTCGTCCCTTGAGCCTGCATGATCGCTTGTTCGTTTTCCACCTGATCGACAGCTCAGCCCTTCCCCTTGATCGCCAACTCTTGCCTGAATTCACCTTGCAGGACAGTGATCTCAAACTCTTGCAAAACCTCGGTGAATTCCCCCGCGAAGTTTTTGGCAAAGATCTGCCTAACTATGCCGAGCAACAAGCAAGCCTCGGAGAAGAGAAAAAACAGCTGACCGCTACCTTGCTTGAACTCCACCACAAACGAAGCAAGCTGGATGAACTCATGGGCCTAAACCATAAGTACAGCCAGTGGATGCAAAAAAGAAGCGCTGCGGCTGACTTTATTATGGATCAACACCTCGTGGATGCCATGTATCCGCGGATTTTGCTGACCCTTACCACCGAGAACAACCTGGTCGAGGTTGTTCTCGATTTCGATTACATCAATCCCCTGCGCAAACTCCGGGGCTGCTTTAACCTCAGCGAAAATCGCCAGCAGGTCTGTCCTCGCACACCAGCAAATGGCGAAACCTATGCCGACCTCGCCATTAACCTCGATCAAAGTACCACCCTGATGAAGCTGAGCATCCCCTTGACGCAACCAGCCCTCTTTGGCTTTAGCGAAAAAACCTCTGACAAGGATAAACCAGCCTACCAAGTATGGAGCGCCGAAGAACTTACTGGCAAACGTTTGCTGCTCGAACTCTATCCCCGCAATTATGACGAGCATCTAGCGCTACTCACTGGTAAAGTGGCTCTTTACGATGGCGAAAACGAGTTCTCCCAAGGTTCAGCAACCCTCACTCAGCACGGGAATTTCCCGTGAAAAAAGCTCTCCACCGGGTCTTAGCCTTAGTGCAAGCAGCTGGACTTGACAGGGCGCTGATGCGCCTGGCTAAGCTGCCCCTCCTCAGAAACTACATCCTGACTAATTGTTGGGAAAAAAGAACGTACCACAGTTTTGCTGAACAGTATCACCAGTGGCAACGTATTTTCGCTCAGGCAGATATTCGTATAAGCGGCAAGCACATCCTCGAAATTGGCGCAGGCGGCTGCGGAGGTGTTGGTTATTTTTTTCTCCGTGAGGGTGCCACTCGTTGGCTATCAACGGACCAATATCAGGACCCGCAGACTAACCAGCGATTACGCAAAAATGAAGCCCGATTGCGCGCCGAGCTGCGGCAACAAACGCCCTCATTTGAGTCTCTAGTCCAACCCGAATTTCGTTGTTTCGATGCTGCAAAACTCCAGAACGATCTGGAAGGAAAATTCGATCTGCTGGTATCGTCGGCATTTTTTGAGCATGTGCAAGGCGAGGCTGTATCTAGGATTATTACCAATATGGCACGCTACCTTAAGCCAGGAGGCCTCATGTTTCATGAGATCGATCTGCGCGATCACCTCAATGTAGCAAATCCGCACCATTTTTTAAAATACACGGAAACTCAGTGGCGGCGCCTAACCGAGAATTCTATTTTCTATACCAATCGCCTGCGTAGCCAGGATTTTAAAGAGGCCTTTGTTGGCGCTGGTCTCAAACTAGTACACCTTGATGAAACGCAAGTTCCCCTACCGAAAGATCTCCCCGTGGTGGAGGAATTCCGCCGCTATCGCCCCGCGGATTTGCAAACCACCGTGCTTATCGCAATTCTCCAAAAACCATGAAGACTGCTGGTCTTTATCCTCCTTAATCTAATTTGACCTCCGCTCAGTATTCATATAGCCTGAGGCCAATTTAGGTAGTGAGTTTGCTGAGAACTTTTGCTTGGTAGATATTTGTTGGGGGAGAGTCGCCGTGAAGGTAATGCATTTGTTTTCCCTGCTTGCCTCTGCGCCTTTTATCCCCGAAATAAGCGATCCTGAAGAAGTCAAAAAACAATACGGCAACTGGCGTTTGCGTATTTTTTATTCATTGTTTTTTGGTTATGTACTGTTTTACTGCACCCGTAAAAGCTATTCCTATGCCATGCCCCTGATGATTGAGGACCTCGGCCTGAGCAAATCTGACTTCGGCATTCTCGGCAGTATTTTTTATCTTACCTACGGATTCAGCAAATTTGGTACCGGTATCTTGTCCGATTATTGCAACCCCCGATATTTCATGGCTCTTGGCCTGATCCTTACCGGCGTACTCAATATTGCCTTCGCTTCATCCTCTTCGATTTTTTTGTTTTCTTTGTTCTGGGGATTTAACGGTCTTTTTCAAGGTTTCGGTTGGCCGCCGATCACCAAGCTTCTTACCCATTGGTATCATCCCCAGGAACGTGGCCGCTGGTGGAGTCTTATTAGCTCTTCTCATAATATCGGCGGGGGATTAATTCCTCTGCTGGTGGCGGGAGTTGCCTTTTCTACCAATTGGCGCGTCGCCATATGCTTGCCCGGTGTTATGGGCATTATCGGTGGCTTGCTGCTTATGGAACGCTTACGCGATGTACCGCAGAGCCTGGGCCTGCCCCCAATCGAACGCTTCAAAAAGCCCGAGGGCAATCCCGAAAAATCACCCTCCCCCGCAAGCTCCCTCGACGAAACACCCAGCGCTTCTCTGCTCAGCCCGCGGCAACGTTTTTTTCGCCAGGTACTGAGCAATCGTGCTATTTGGATTTTGTCGATTTCTTATTTTTTTGTGTACATCATTCGCACCGGCATCAACGATTGGGGCAGCTTATTTTTGATCAAGCAAAAAGGCTATAATCTGCTGAGCGCCGCTAGCTGTATGACCTGGTTAGAAGTGGGCGGTTTTTGCGGCACACTTTCTGCCGGCTGGTCTACGGACTATTTCTTTAAAGGGCGGCGGGTACCCTATATGCTGATCTGTGTCTTGGGAATGTTACTTGCTCTTTCGGCCCTGTGGCTTCTCCCCCCCCACAACTACTTTGTCGACATGCTCACCTTCGCCTCTATTGGTTTCTTTCTCTTTGGCCCCCAATTGCTTATCGGCCTGGCAGCAACAGAATACGTGGACAAACAAAGCGCCTGTGCCGCCAATGGCTTTGCTGGCTGCTTTGCCTACCTAGGGGCTGCTGCGACCGGCTATCCCCTGGGAAAAATTATCGACCTCTGGGATTGGCAAGGCTATTTTATTACCCTAACTACTTGCTCCGTGTTGGTCTTCTTCTGCCTAGGCCTGCTGCTCTGGAATCAAGGTCAAGGCAAACGTCTACCTAAAGTATTTACTTTGCAGGAAGCAAGGCAATAAGCGAGGATTTGAGGTTTTGCAAGGATATGCGCTTTGCCGCTTGAGGATGCAGAGCTGCGAGAAATAAGCGATACACCTGTTGACGCTTGCGATCTTCTCCCACCATTTGGCGAGGATCTTGAGCGACTAAATGCTCGTATACTTCATCGATCTTCTCCAACTGGGTCTCAAGGGAGAGGCTGAGCGGAGCCGTGTTTTTGCGAGGCATTACCAACTCGTTCAACAAGGTTATTTCCTGCTTGAGAGTGCTATCCCGACCCACCAAGGAATTATAAAAGGTCATCCCCAGCGAGAAGGTATCGGCTGCTACCACCTCGGCCCAGGAAGAACAGGGATGCCCCGTTTCTGAATTAGAGCGACAAAGCTCCGGTGCTATATACCCGCGTGTTCCTCCCAGCCCGCGGCAAAAATTGGCATCATCAGGGTGCTGGCTTAAACCAAAATCTGCAAGCACCAGGGTAGTTTGATTGCCTTGGCGGCGGACAAAAAAATTACCGGGTTTAATATCACGGTGATAGTATTTATTGCGGTGCAGATCGAGCAGAGCTTGGGTTGCATCAAGGGCTGCTTTGACCAGCGGATCGCCGCTAGCAATATCATTAAACATATGTCCTAAATCGCCGGCAAATAATTCGCTCTGAAAATTTACTTTCTGACGCAACACTTTCTCGCTATAGCCTACATAGGAACTTATATCGCGAAAATGAATTAAGAGAGGTTCGTTGCGCAGAGTATACATCTTGTCGAGTTCGCTAAAAAATCCCTGCAAATCATGCTTATGTCCCACAGTCATCACTAAATTGGCAAACATTCGCTGCTTACGATAATCGATAGTACGTGAAAAATTTTTGAAGCCGCCCTCTTTCCAGATAGGGTCATTTTTTTTGAGATGTATATACACATGACCATTGCGATAAAACTGCACGGGACAGAAAATTCCTGTTTTGCTTGGATGGACATAAACACTGACTTCTTCTTTCAGTTTATCGGCTATTTTGCTTTTGGTAAGCTTGATAAAGGCGACCACCCGCCCTAACTTTCCACGATCGATACTGTTCAAACCATTGTTGGTTAATAAAGTAGATAATTCACCCAGTCTACCCGCTACTTTTGCTGAGGAAACAGCTTTGCTTAAGTCCGCTTCGCTCACGAAACTATCTGCCGTATAGTAGAGCTCGCGACGCGCCTGAAAATCAGCATTAGTTCGTGCTTGCACGATTTCTGGTGAACTGGCTTGACTTGCTGCCAAGGCTAAATATTCACCGCAGTGCACACCGAGGACAAGCGCTACAAGTACCGACTTTAGTCGCATTGATCACCTGAAAGTGAAGAGCAATATATTTGTGATTTCTACTATAATTTGTTTAAAGTTGTTTCCCCGCTTTTGCAAGGACAATAAGGAAAATATTGAGGGAAAACAGCAGGCAATACTTGTTTCTTAGGGGACTGTTAGCGCTTGTAAATATGCAGAATCACCACAGGCGATAAAACCCTCATTACGAAAATTGCTCTTACCGTATACAAGTCTACGGCTTTGCCAGTCCACCACCGTACCCCCTGCTTCTTCCACAAGACATTGGGCAGCTGCCGTATCCCATTCCCCGGTGGGACCACGGCGAATATAAAGATCGGCCTTACCCTGGGCAATAAAACAAAACTTCAGAGAACTCCCAAAAGTCATGATAATACAGCCAGGGAGCTTAACCCGGTAGCGAGCTAATACTTCTGGAGCAGTGCGATTGCTGGCAATTACCAGCACCTCCTGCGAGTCAACCGAGCGACAATAAATAGCCTCTACTGGCGCCTCGCCTAACTGTAAAAAAGCTCCGTGCCCCTGGCTTGCATAGTAGAGTTGCTGAAAAATCGGTGCATATATTATGCCGAGCACGGGAAAACCTTGATGAATCAAGGCAATATTTACAGAAAACTGCCCAGTAGCCTCGAGGAATTCACGAGTACCATCTAGGGGATCAACAAGCCAATAGGTGCACGGTTGCTCTTCTGCAGGGGGCAGGAGAGCGCTCTCTTCCGAAACCACCGGCCAAGGAAACAAGCGCAGCAGCTCATCATTTATATAATAATGGGCTGCCAAATCCGCATCGGTTACCGGACTTTGGTCTGGTTTAAGACGCACCGTAAAATTTTTTCCCTGGTAGAATTCCATAATCAATTTGCCAGCCGCACGGGCAATGGCAATTACTTGAGGCAGGCATGTATAAAAATCTTCAATCATCGACGCACAGCAGAATTCACTAGGCTGAGGAAAGCACCAAGCCGCCCTCAACCTAGCCTACAATACCTACCTACCAAAAGATATACCCATCGTGTTTTAGTTAACAACGGCCTTGCTCTCTACCTTACTGTCCAGCTAGTTCTGTTTCCTGGTGCTGTTCACGGCGAGCATTTACTTCTTCTTTACTGCGGAAAATCAAGCGGATAGGCACCTGCTCAAAACCAAGTTCCCGGCGAAGGCCATTTACCAAATAGCGAACATACGAGACTTGAATTCCCTTGGACACGTTACACATAACCACCAGGGTTGGTGGGGCAACTTCCACCTGGGAAATATAATAAAATTTAGGCCGCTTGGTAAAGCTCTTGATGAGCTGGGGACCATGCTGAGCGACAATTTTTGCAAGTGCGGTATTAATCTGCGAAGTCGGTACTTTTTTATTGCTTTGACGATAGAGGGCTTCGACCTTTGCCATCACTTGATGTACCCGTTGATTAGAAAGGCAGGAGATAAAATGCACGGGTATAAATGAACGGTCCTGCAGGACCCCCTTCTGCAGGTTGTGGGCATAGTCCTTAGCAGTATTGGTGGTCTTGTTAGGCACCAAGTCCCACTTATTGACCACCAACAACACCGGCTTACCACGTTCAATTGCTAGGTTTACCAGACGAGCATCCTGATCCTTCAAGCCTTCCAAGGCATCAAGCACCACCACCACTACCTGGGATTCCTCAATGGTGCGAAGACTGCGCACCACGCTTTGCACCTCGATGGTTTCCTTGACCTTGGTTTTGCGGCGCATTCCGGCCGTATCAACCAACACATAGGGATGCTGGTTATAAACCAGGGGGGTTTCAATACTATCACGGGTGGTGCCAGCAATTTGGCTTACCAAACTACGCTCATGCCCAACAAGACGATTGAGCAGGGAGCTTTTGCCCACGTTTGGACGACCGATAAACGCCACTCGCGTCCCTGCTGGAGAAACCAGCCCCGCAGCCCGGTTAGCACTATGCGGCAGCAGCTCGGTGACTCGCTCAATCAACGGAACTAAGCCACGGCGATAGGCGGCGCTGATGGGGAGAAGCGCATCCTGTTCAGCTATCTTGAGAAAATCCCAAAGCTTCTGCTCAGCTTGTTCTCGACCGTCCACCTTATTGATCGCAAAAACAATGGTACAGCTTTTTTCGCGAAGATAATTGATCAAAGCCTCATCTAAATAATGGAGGCCTGAGCTGCCATCCATCACGAACAAAATCACGTCAGCTTCGGCGATAGCTTGCTGGGTTTGCTGCCATACCAGATTTTCGCTAAAAGGCTGAAAACAGGTGGCATCACTCTCGTAGCCACCCGTATCGATCACCACAAAGCTCTCGCTCGCATCGCGATCAAGGGGGGCTATGCCGTAAATGCGGTCACGAGTAACACCCGGCTGATCATCAACAATTGCGGTATTATTGCGGGTAAGGCGATTGAAAAGGGTGGATTTGCCAACATTCGGGCGACCTACGATCGCTACAACGCCATGAATCATGGGATACTTCTTTTTAGGTTAAATGCACCACGGGCAATCTCTTGCAGAGCAGTAAAAGCAGCAGCCTGTTCTGCCTGTTTTTTACTAAGCCCTTTGCCATGGCCTATGGATGTATTATTACAATAAACCCCGATTGAAAACTCCTTGGCATGGGGGGGGCCCAGCTCTTCTTCCACAAGGTACTGGGGTTTTTCGCCCAGGTGTTCCTGCGCCCACTCCTGCAAGGAGGTCTTATAATCAGCGTCTAATTCCTCAAGAGAACGGCACAAATAAGGGGAAAAAAGACCTTCTACGACTTCTTTCGCTCTCTCAAAGCCCCCGTCTACATAGACCGCCCCCAGCAAAGCCTCTAAAGCGTCAGCAAGAAGTGCCTCCGGAATCTGGGGGGCACTATTGCGTACGCTTTTGCCGACGACCAAGACCTCGGCAAGACCAAGCAAGCGAGCAATTTCGGCAAGCCGCGCTTCATTGACCAAATTGGCGCGAATTCTCGATAATTTACCCTCACTAAACTGCTCAGAACGCAGCCATAAAAACGAGCTAACCACGAGGTCAAGCACCGCATCTCCCAGAAATTCGATCCGCTCATTCCAAGGAAAAGCCTGATTTTTTTCTCTATTTTTTTGCTCAGCTGCCGATTGAGAAACACCGGGCTTTGGCCCACAGACCGCTGAACGATGGGTTAAAGCTTCGAACAGCAGGCTGCGCTGGATAAAGGTGTAGCCGAGGAGGCTTTCGAGGCGCTCAAGGCCTGCAAACTCCCGTGGATAGCTCTGCCAATGCTCTTGCCAGCGCTGCGAGGTCAGATTGCTTTGTACTGGTAATGATTGCAAATTAAACCTATTTTCCCAGCGAGTGTTTGCTCTTACGAGTACTCGTATCTGGATAACTGTCGGAAAATATTGTAATAAAAACCAAATAATTAAGCATACGCCCGAGATTTTTGCAAGACAAATCGGCTGCGACGGCTAAAAAACACGAGAAAAAAGCGACTTACGAGAGGATAGGTACAGTGCAAACAACTGGAATAACAAAACTCCTACGCCTGAGCCTCGGTGCTCTCCTTGTTGTCGGGGCCCTGGGAGCAGGGTTCCTCTGGCACCTTCACTGGTGGAGCTCTCGTCCTTTACCGCTGGGCCACGCTACCGTGGTAAAAGTCAGCTCCCAGGTCCCCCTAAAAGAACTCACCGGACAGCTCCTAGCTGCCGGGGTGATCGACAGCGGGAATTACTTTCTTTTTTGGGTAAAGGCGCAAA
>JAHFAI010000018.1 GCA_023250635.1 Deltaproteobacteria bacterium
TTTATTGAGCCGTAAAGACAGGTTTTGAGCAGGGTTCCCTGGGAGTCAAAAAATTGTTGTTGCACGGGTTGGGTGGTTTTGCGGTCCACCCATAAACGCATGCGGGCATAGGGGGCCTCGTTGCTTGTGGCGGTAAGCTCGATGATCCATTGGGAGGGGAGCTCCTTAAGCATACTTGGCTTGTATTTGCTCAACCAATCCACCCGCAAGACATCGGCATTAGAAAAATCCCCTCCGGCAAAGCTATCACGATCGGCGATGCGTACCACCCTCCCCACCCCCGGTAAAAAAGTCCACAGGGCATCACTGAGACGGAGAATTTCTCGGCCTTTTTCCCGTTCGGGCTTGCTAAAAGCGCCATGGCTATGATCGCTATCACGAGTGGAGAAAGCCACCTCGTAGACCGTGGTGGTTTTATCGAGGCGGGTGTTGGTAAAGCGATAGGTCGCCCGGAAGTTTTGCGGCGCCAGGCGTTCCTCCACTGTGCGCACCACCTCTTCAGCAGTAACTATCGCCGCTGTTCCAGCTCCCGGAGGGAGAGCAAGGAAGCTGACGAGTATACTAAGGCAACGAATAATCATGGATTTTTTCCTCCCCGAGTCTCGATTACGGAGCAGCAAGAGCCGTCACCGGTTTTAAACGGCTCGCCCGATAGGCAGGGGCCAGACCAGAAATAAGGGCAGCGCCAAGGGCGAGGAGCAGCACCAGCAGGATAAAGCTGAGACTGACCGTGGGATAAATCGTCGTGGCAATGGCTTGACCAGGCAGGGCAAAGGGAATCCCCCGGGTTGAGAGAATGCTGACCACGCTCACTGCTACGCCCACCCCGCTGAGTCCCCCGGCGAGGCCAATTACGGCAGCTTCGCCCAGAAAAAGGCTGAGGATATGGCGTCGCCTATAGCCTAAGGCCATCAGCGCACCGATTTCTCGTGTCCGTTCCATCACCGTCATCAGCGAGGTGTTAACGATTGCTGCCACCACGATGGTAAAAACGATGGCCAGAATTGCCGAAAAAACCAGATTTTGTAGGGCGAAAACATCACGAAAGAAACCGCCGATCTCCATATAGGTTTCGACGATTTGCTCGGCGGGGAGATTCGCCTGCAGGTGATCGCGGGCCTGCTCGAGATCAAGGGCCGGATTGAGGGCTAGGGCGATTTCTGAGGCGGAATCTCTGGTATCAGTGATCCGTTGCAGACTGGTAAAATCCACCCAGGCCATGCGGTTAGCCGCTCCGATCATCCCGTAATCCACGACTCCTACCACCTGGGTGATCAGGGCTTGCTGCATTTGGCTCCTATCCTGAACGAGCAGGATAATTTCATCGCCCAGCTGGGCGCCGAGCCCGCGCATTAAGCTGGGGCTAAGCAGCAGCTGGTGGTAGCCCCGCGCTTTGGGGGCTGGTGCTTGAGCTGCTGAGGACAGGGATTTTTGTTCAAGGCTTTGGGCTTCGCCGAGCTCGTCTTCCGTAGCTGCGGGGGCAAAGCGCTCCGCGGCAGAATCAAGCATGCTTCCCTGTTGCAAGGCCTGCTGGAGACGAGGACAAACGGCGAGTTCTCGGGAGGAGTCGATGGCGTTGATCATGACCGGGGTGCTGGTTTGGCTTTTTTGATGATTAAGGAGGCCCATAAGCCGGAGGCGGGGGGCTGCGGCACTTATCATCCCTCGCTCGCCGAGGGCGGAGCCTTGATCCCAGGGAAGCAGCATTTTGTAAGGATTGGACTCGAGGGAATCCTGGTAACCACGGTGGTGAATCTGCAGATCACCATGCATTTTTCGCGTCAAAGCGCTGCGAATTTCTCCCTGGAGACCATTGAGCAGTCCACGAGTTGCCGTAATAACAGTTACCCCGAGAAAAACCGTCAGCATAGTAATTAAGGAGCGGCGTTTATTGCGTCCCACATTGCGGAAGGAAACTTTGAGGAGGGCCAGCATGCTGAGATCCTCTTTGCAAATCAAATCGCGACCAGTATATATAGTGTACGGGCAAGTAAATAAGCGGCGAAGGAAAAAATATGAATGCAGCGGTTTTTAGAAGAGGTGAAGCGATTACCCGCTTAGAAAATTACGCTCCGGTAGTTTTAGAACACCTTGCCCTGCTTACCTGGTTTGCCAGTAATCCTGCAAGTAAGCATTGGGCGATGGAATTACGGGCTTTCAAAACGGCATGGCAACGTTATAGCACCGGCAAGGGTAACAAAAGTAATGATCACGCACTTTGCTGAGGACTTGCTTAGCACTCGACCACATTAACAGCCAAACCACCCCGTGATGTTTCTTTATATTTTGATTTCATATCTTCACCGGTTTGTTTCATCGTCGCGATTACCGAATCGAGGGAAACCACATGCTTGCCCTCGCCTTTCAAGGCAAGCTTTGCGGCGTTAATCGCCTTGACCGCACCCATGGCATTGCGTTCGATGCAGGGAATTTGCACCAAGCCACCGATGGGATCACAGGTGAGGCCGAGATTGTGTTCCATGGCTATTTCTGCAGCTTGTTCCACCTGCAAGACACTGGCTCCGAGAGCTGCAGCTAAGCCAGCTGCGGCCATGGAACAGGCAACCCCGACTTCGCCCTGGCAACCAACCTGAGCCCCGGAAATAGAGGCATTGTGCACGTAGAGAAAACCCACGGCCCCGGCCGTTAGCAGAAATTCTCGTACTCCCTCCCCTCGATAGCGCCCCGATAAGTCCACGTAATAACGTAAGGTAGCAGGAATTACTCCCGCTGCTCCATTGGTGGGGGCGGTGACAATCCGTGCCCCTGCGGCGTTTTCTTCATTCACGGCCATAGCGTACATATTCACCCAGTCGAGCACCTGAAGAGGATCGTTGCGGTATTTTTCCTGGGCGTCGCTTGCGGTTAATTTGCGGAATAAGTCAGGCGCCCGTCGAACCAGATTTAGTTTGCCCGGTAATACTCCAGCGGCGTGACAACCACGGTCAATCGACGAGGACATTTCAGCCCAGAGCCCATCGAGTTTATTCATCACCGAAATTTCGTCGAGGCGGGTTTTTTCATTGGCGAGCATCAGCTGCCAAATGGTGAGGTTATGGTGGGCACAGAGGGCGAGTAATTCTTTGCCGGTCTCAAAGGGGTAGGGTAATTTTTCTCTTTCGTTCACAGAACTCATCGCTAGGGGCTGATCTCCCTCAAGGACTGCGCCTCCACCGATGGAGTAGTAGGTGGTGCTTAAGCATTGTTTGCCCTGATGATTAAAAGCATGGAGGCTCATCCCGTTGGGGTGACGGGGGAGAAAGGTTTGGCGATGAAATTTCAGCTGCGTGCGAGGATCAAAACTCAGCAGTAGCTCGCCCCCGAGGCGGAGTTTTTTATTATTTTTAAAATTCTCTAAACGCTCTGCCAACTGGGTGAGATCCAGGGTTTCGGGAGTCTCCCCTTCGAGTCCGAGATAGAGCGCCTTATCGATACCGTGGCCCATGCCGGTAAGGGCGAGAGAACCGTAGAGATCAACGCGGATCTCGGCAATGGTAGGTAAGAGTTTTTTTTGGCGGAGCTCGGCCACAAAACGCCCACAGGCGAGCATCGGTCCCAGGGTGTGGGAACTCGAGGGCCCCAAGCTAATTTTAAAGAGAGAAAAAACGCTAAGACTCATCAGCATACCCTCCTGGCGCAGTGGAACGGCTGATAAAGGTATAGTACTCCTCTATCTCCGTCGTCGGTGGACACTTGAGCATAAACGTTACTTTGAGCTCTTCGTCAATATAGCGCTGATACGACCATACTGAAGTAGGGGTGCTTATGGGCCCAGGGGGAAGCTCGGCAAAAAAACGGGAGAGCTCAGCTAAGTGCGCCATAAAGCGCTCCTGATCAGCGTACCATATTTTGAGGGCGCGCTCGAGATTGATCCAGTGATGGGAGCGTCGATAGCATTTCAACAGGGTGGCTTTGTGGGCGGGGGTAAAGGTAAAAAAGCGGTGCACCTGGGGGGCTCGCAGCTTTACAGAGGAATCGATGCCATTGCATTGATTGCAGCAGATCAGGGGGGCAAAGCTCATATGACGGTCGTACAGTCCCCGGAGGTTGCCGCGAAAGCACGAGCGGGCTGCTAAAGCATCGAGGTAATCCAGGAGATGATCATGGTCGATGCACAGGTGAGCAAGCACTCGCTGGCGTAGTTTGCGCAGCAAATAGGGCTTAGAACGCTGGCAAATGGGACAGCGAAAATTTTGGGGAGTCAGCGCCCAGAGATAGTTGAGGTGCAGGGGTAAATGCTCGCCCGCCACGGCACGGATACTGAGCTTGGTAGTGAGAGACCAGCACCCATCAAAGCCCCGCTCGGTAAACTGCTCGTCCATTTCTTCATCAGTCGGCCTCGCCTCCCTTCGTTTCATGGGCGATCAACTCCTTCGCTAAAACTTGCGCTTCCCCGAGGGTTTGCCAGTGCTCATTGTGATAGCTTTCTTTTAATTGGGCGAGCAGTTTGCCGAGGCGAGGTCCTTGAGGTAGGCCAGTCCACTCTGCAAGTTGCTTGCCATTCAGGGGGAAATGGCTGCGTACATGGGTTTTTTGTTGCTCGCAGATCCGCAAACGCTGGAGGTTGTCGGCGCGAGCCTTGCGCTCCTCTTTGCCCGCAGGATCAAGGGCAAGCCAACTGTGCCAGAGGGGGAGAAAACACGGCAAAAACCAGGGGGGCTTGCAGTACTTATCCCCAAGGTCGAGAAAAGCAAAGGCACGGGATTGTGGGGCGCCGATCATGGCTAGTTCGGTGTATCCCTCCAGGGCCCAACTCAGGAATTGCTGTTGCTTATTGGCAAGCACAAAATGCCTGGTTATCTGCTGTGGGTTAGCAGAGCCGAGGCCCAGGGCTTTTTGCAGGAATAACCAGCTGGCAAAGTGAGCGGCGGGACGATCGGCTGCTGCTAGGGTTTGTATTGTAGCAAACACGGGGCCTAAGCGAAGTAGATTACTGGGGGTGAGCACGGAAGCAAGTTCGGGGAGAATCTGGGCGAAAATACCGGTCTCGGCCATTTCGCTGAGGGTAGCGGCAAGGGTCGTGGCGGAAAGCACCAGGGCCGAAATTTCGGCAGTAATCCGCTCCTTACTTATTTGGGCGAGTCCGGGAGCAAGAGTCGCGAGGGCGCTGGTGGTACCCTGCACACCCTGGAGGCCAAAGCGGGCTTTGAAGCGGTAATAGCGCAGTATACGGAGGTAGTCTTCTTGGATGCGTTCGGCAGGCGAGCCAATAAAAACGATAATTTTTTGTCGCAGATGCTCTCTGCCGGAAAAATAATCATAGATGGTGCCATCGAGATCTTCGGAGAGCGCATTCATAGTAAAATCGCGGCGAGCTGCATCTTCCTGAAACGAGGCAGCAAAAGAAACGGTGGCATGGCGTCCATCAGCCTTGCTATCCCTACGCAGGGTGGTTGCTTCAAAAGCTCGGCGCTCAAGCACGAGGGTGACGGTGCCGTGAGCAAGCCCAGTGGGGATGACTTTTACCCGGGGTACGGGCAGCTGCTTAAAGATCTCCATGACCTGCTCAGGGCGAGCGGTTGTGGCGATATCATAGTCAAGGGGAGTAATGCCGAGGTAGCGATCTCGTACGCAGCCACCCACCAGTCGGCTGGGAAAACCGTGCTCGCTAAGAATACCAATCAGCAAGCGGGCTCGTTGGTACTGCTGCTCCTCAGGGGTGATGATCACGTGTGCTCCAGGAGTCCTTGAGGGTTACCGCCCGGTTAAATACCAGCTTCTCGGGCTTAGAGAGTGTATCGCAGGCAAAGTATCCGAGACGCTCGAACTGAAAGCTTTCGCCGGCTTTGCTGCCAGTGATCACCGGCTCGGCAAAACACCCCGTTTTAACCTCGAGGGAATGAGGATTAAGGGCGCTGCGCCAATCACTACCCTCGTTGTCAAGGGTGGAGGGATTGGCTACGGTAAATAAGCGGTCGTAAAGATTGACGCTGAGGGGGACCGCGCTTGCCGCATCAACCCAGTGGATCACTCCTTTGACCTTGCGTCCTTCCGGTTTGCGGTTAAGGGTCTCCGGATCGTAGGTCGCGTAGAGTTTGGTGATTGTACCGCTCGTGGGGTCTTTTTCACAGCGGTTGCATCGTATTACAAAGCCATAACGTAAGCGCACTTCGCCGCCCAAAGTGAGGCGGAAAAAGTCCTTCGGAGCTTGTTCCATAAAATCATCGTGCTCAATATAGAGCTGACGACTAAAGGAGAGGGGGCGCGTGCCAAACTCGGTTTTTTGCGGGTGATTGGGCGCTTCGAGAGGGATGAGTTCGCTGGGGCGGAGGTTTTCAATCTCGATAAGCAGGGGATTGAGTACGGCCATGGCGCGCGGCGCCACTTCATTTAAATCATTGCGCAAGCTCTCTTCGAGCAGGTTGATATGGAGAATTGACTCGCGTTTACTGACGCCAAGGCGATAACAGAGATTGCGAATACTCTCTGGGGTGTAGCCGCGGCGTCGCAAGCCCGAGATGGTAGGCATGCGGGGATCATCCCAGGAGGCAACTGCTCCTTCGTCCACCAGGGTTTTAAGTCGGCGCTTGCTCATCACCGTATAGTTAAAGTTCAGGCGGGAAAACTCGTACTGATGGGGTCTCGGTCCTGAGGTTAGTTGGGTGAGAAACCAGTCATAGAGTACGCGGTTGTCTTGAAACTCCAAGGTGCAGATAGAGTGGGAGATACCCTCAATATAATCGGAGAGGCAGTGAGAGAAATCATACATGGGATAGATGCACCAGGTATCAGCGGTGCGCATATGGGTCACGCGGCGAATGCGGTACATGACTGGATCACGCATACTGATCGTGGGAGAAGCCATATCTATTTTGGCACGTAGTACCCGTGAGCCATCGGGGTAGGCCCCTTCTTTCATTTCGGCGAAGATCTGTAAGTTTTCTTCCACTGAGCGAGTGCGAAAAGGGCTGTTTTTACCGGCTTCGGTGAGGGTTCCGCGGTAGCTTTTGATCTCTGCAGCAGGAAGTTCGCAGACGTAAGCCTTGCCTTGCTCGATCAGTGCAACGGCGTAGTTATACAGCTTGTCAAAATAATCTGAGGTATGGCGCACGGCCCCGTTCCAAGCAAAGCCAAGCCATCGTATATCGCGCTTAATGGCTTCGCTGTATTCTTCGCTTTCTTTCTCGGGGTTGGTATCATCAAAACGCAGAAAACAGCTGCTCCCTGGGTATTTTTCCGCGAGGCCAAAATTCAGGCAGATGGATTTGGCATGACCGATATGGAGATAGCCGTTGGGCTCTGGGGGGAAACGGGTGACGATAGAGCTCAGCCGCTGATTCTTTAGATCGTCATCGATGATATCATGGATAAAATTCGTTGGGCTTAGGGGGGGAGTTTGCTGAGGGCTACTGGTCATGGGAGACTCGTGTAATTAGGAGATTTTATCATGAAAAGGCGCATATTTAGCATAACTGAGGGGTGGAGTAAACGTCAAATCAGCAGATTTTCTCTCATCCCTTAGCCTGAAAATTCTCACAGGGAATTGTGCCGAGTTGCGCAGTAAGACCGCGTGCTTTTGCAGCTTTAGCGATCGTACAGGCATTGACGCCTTTGCTGAGGGCGGAATCAGCTTTGAAGAGGGCGATGAAGAAATCGGTAAAAGAAATTTCTCGCGGTAGATAGGAGATAGCCTTGTAGAGCAGATCACTGACGTAATTGGAGTCCATGCCGTTTTTGCTGGAGAGATCCCACATAAAACCAGAAATGAGTTGGCTGCGACGATGAATATCCCCCGCTAAGCTTTGTTGATAGATATTGTCATTGTAGTTAAGGGTATTATCGGCTTGGCGTAGACAGGACTGCTTGGGGCCGTAGTAGCAAAGCTTAGAGGAAGCGGGGCAAATGGTTTCGCCGAGGCAGGGGTCCCGGCGCATATAATACATAAAGGTATCGGCTATGGCTTCGTGGAGAATGCGGTGTTCCTCGGCTGAGCTGATACCGACGTAGCGAAATAAAATATGATGACCAAGTTCGTGAATCAGGGTGTCAGAATCAGTGGCGAGATTTATAAGAAGGATGGTACCGTTTTGGTTGAGTTCGGTGGGGATAACGATGCGCGGGCGAGTGATACCTTTGAAGACAGGATTTTCGTAACAGGGGCCTCCCGCTTTATAGACCGGGTCTTCGGTAAAAAATAAATCTACCTGGGTTTCTCCCCAGTTGGCATTAGGGTCTTTGGCGAGGTACCAGCTCCACATTTCGCTGACGCTGGCAAAGGCTGAAACTTCGAGAAAGCGATGGTCATTAGCAGGATAATCATAGGTAAGGGTGCTGCTAAAGGCCATGGGATATTGGCTGGGTACTGAGGTGCTCAGCTCGCTGCTGCACAGGAAGCCGTTGCGTTGCATGCGCGGCAAGGAGATGGTGCGGAAGCTATCGGTTCTTCCGTATTGATACACCCTGGCGTTGCCCACCTGGGGGTCGGAGTTCCCATTAAAATACTGGGGGACCACTTCATGAAAACGTTCGTTTTTAAGGACAACCTGATAGGGGCGATCATCAGAAAAATAACTAGAGATTTTCCAGCCGGGGACGAGGCTGTGGTTTTCGCGATATAAGCAGCGTTGACTATTCAGCAAGCCAAAGCGTGAGCTGCCATCGGCGCGAGCTGGGGGAGTGAGGCGATCAATAGTTTGCTGATGGGTGGCCTCGGCTTCAAGGAGCAGTTTGGTCCAGAGACTATGGTCTTCCTTCCAGAGGAGTTTTCCCGCGGCAATACGGTCAGCGGTGTCATTAAAATTCCTGGGTAAATTTTTGAGGGCTGACGGTAGACTCTCGCCCATTTCCATAAGCTGTCCCGAGACAACGATGAGCTTGGTAGAAAAATCGCAGAGCTCGATTCCTTGAACCTGAAGGGTATAAGCGAGGGAGAGGTCCTCGCGGTTTGTTTTGGCGGCGTTAAGGTCAGCGTTAGCATCAGGCAGCAGATCGAGGAGGCGAGGCGAAGCGGCTACTGCGGGGGTGAATTGTGGTGATTTCTCGTCGAACAGGCTGCTGAGGGGGAAGAGCTTAGCGAGTTCTTGGAGCAGCAGGGCGGAATTGCTGCGGAGGGTGAGAGCGAGGCTGGGAATGCTGAGGTAGTGGGGAGTCGCCGGCGTCGGCGCCGGTGAGGCGGCGTTGCTATCGGCGAGGGCAAGAGCGGTGGCGGAAGGCGCTTTGAAGGCTTTATCGATGGTGCAACGAGAAGCGGTCTGACCTAAAAATTGCGAGTCTTGGTTATTGCCACGAAGATCGACTAAGTAGCCGGTGCGTGCTGGTTTGCATGCGGTGAAGGAAACAAAAGCTAGAACTACTAGCCATGAATATATTTGCGTGGGTGAAATACCTTGCATGGGGATGGCAATCCTTTGGTTACACGAGAGGTTTTTCTCCTTATTTTTCGGCAGCGGACTTTAATACTTAATAGCCAACTTACCATAACCACATTTCTAGACGAATTAGGGGTTTATTTGGCACTATCAACCATAAAAAAGACCAATAACCATAAAAACATCTTGCTGATTGAAATACCCCTTCATAAAATAAAGTAAATTAACTTGGAGGAATATTAATGAACAAAGCAGAATTGATTAATTTTATGGCCGGTGATCTCGAAACAACGAAAGCGGATGCAGCAAAATTTGTGGATTCATTCATTTCTGCAATCCATGAAAATCTCAAAACTTCGATTAAAATCTCAGGCTTTGGCACCTTTGCACGAGCTAAGCGCTCAGCTCGAGTCGCCAAGAACCCTTCCACCGGAGCAGAAGTAAAAATTAATGCTAAGTGGGTTCCTACCTTCAAAGCGGGAGCAACGTTAAAGGATAATGTTCAGGCCATGTCAGCTAAAGTGCTCCGCTAAAGTGCTCAGGTCTTAACGCATCTTTGCGCCTTTCTTCGTCACTGCGCGTGCTCACGGCCCGACGGCCGCTCCGCTGCTCGTTCCTCGAAAGCCACAAAACTGCGTCAAGCCTTAAGCACTTTGGGCTTGGGGCTTGGGAGGTCCTTCGCTCCGCTCAGGATGACGGGGCGGGAGCGCAGAGAGCGCAGAGAGCGCAGAGAGCGCAGAGAGCGCAGAGAGCGCAGAGAGCGCAGAGAACGGAGAGCCCCGTCATCCTGAGCGTAGCCCCGTCATCCTGAGCGTAGCGAAGGACCTCCCAAGCCCCGAACAGTTACAAAAAAACCTCGCATAATTTCTCGTAAGCTCTATAACCAGAATCTATGAAAGATTTAGGCATTTACCTCTATGCGTCTGCTACCGTGCCCCTGGCCCAGGGGCACTTCGAAATTAGCGTCTACCGTACCGCAGATGAGAGCAGTGAAGCGGTGGTAATTTCTCAGGGTGTACTCGTCAACGCTCGGGGCATGTTTGTACGCATCCACTCCGAATGTTTTACCGGTGAAGCCCTGGCCTCGCAAAAATGCGATTGCCGCTTTCAATTAGAAGAAGCCCTGAAGCATATTGCCCTTCAACAGCAGGGCATGGTCATCTATCTCCGTCAAGAAGGACGGGGCATCGGTCTTGGTGATAAGATCCGTGCCTATCACCTCCAAAACAAAGGCCTCGATACCATCGAGGCAAATAACGCCCTCGGCCTCGGCAACGATTTGAGAAGCTTTGCACTCGCCGCAAAAATATTGCTACACTTGCATATTGATGAGATTCAGCTTAACTCCAACAACGCCGAAAAACGCGCCGCGCTGGAGGAGGAAGGCATAGTGGTTCGTGGGATGATTCCCTCTCATGCGCCCCTCAATGAATTTAATCAGCGCTATCTCGAAACTAAATATCGCAAAATGGGCCATTTGCTCGGCGCTCTTTTTTCTTAGCAGCCCTAATCATCAGATGAGGTCGTTGTGCGTGTCTTCACGGTGCTGGTGTTCGGCCTTTTGTTTGTCACCCCGAGGGGATTTGCTCAGGAAACTAAGCATAAGGCACCTTTGGTACTGGCGTGGGACGTGATGCCGCGCACCTATGATCCGCGTTACGCAGTGGATGCCAATAGTCAGTATCTTGAAAACCTTCTCCACTGCTCACTTATCGAATTTACTGCCGATGGCCAGGTGGAAAAAAGCGTCGCTCAGGAATGGCGCTGGCTTAAGCCCACCGTCCTCGAAGTCCATATTCGTGATGATGTCACCTTTGCTGATGGCAGCAAGCTCAGCAGTGCTGAGGTGAAGGCCACCTATGATTTTTTCTTAGAGGCTAAACCGAAGCACCCCAGTCCCCGTAGCGCGGCATTTAAAAATGTGCTGGCTATAGAAGCTGCCCCCCGCAAGGTGATCTTTACCTTACGGGAGCCCGACCCAGGTTTTATTACCAATATGGTAGTGGGTATTTTACCGAGAGCGCTCGCCAAAGATATGATGATCACTGCCGAGCACAAAGTCTTAGGCTGTGGTCCCTTTGTGCTTGAGTCAGCTCATCTGACCGGCCTCAGTCTCAGGGCGAATACTCAGTATGTTCTCGGTCCTCAGGCAAAATCTGCGCAGGTCGAAATAAAAGCCGTAAAGGATGAGAACACCTGTTTTCTTAAGCTGCAAAAAGGTGAGGTGGATATTACCCAAAATGCGGTGAGTCTCGATCGTCTTGAGACCCTCAGTAAGGACTATCCTCAGCTGAAGGTACTGCATCGCCCTGGTCTCAACACCTCCTATCTTGGATTTAACGCCGAGGATCCGGTATTACGGAACAAGCTAGTGCGGCAAGCAATCGATGTGGCGATTGATCGTCA
Source organism: Deltaproteobacteria bacterium (assembly GCA_023250635.1). Taxonomy (GTDB): domain Bacteria; phylum Bdellovibrionota_B; class Oligoflexia; order Oligoflexales; family Bog-1112; genus JAHFAI01. The sequence goes on from JAHFAI010000018.1 coordinate 11,715, forward strand.
GGCGATAATTAAGTACCTCTTAAAAGGTATGGCCATACCAGCGCGTACCCTGCTCTTGCCTGGTGATAAGTTCTATAACCCCTCGCTTCCCGTGCTTGAATTTAATCCCGCCAAGGCCAAAGTGCTGCTCGATCAGGCAGGCTATAAGCCCGGCGCGGAGGGGATACGTTTTGCTCTGACTTTTAAGACGTCAAATAATGCGACGCGTACCGCAATTGCCAAAGCCATAGCCTCGAATCTCCTCGCGGTTGGGATCAAGGTCTCCGTGCTTTCCCTCGATTGGGGGAAATTCAAGCTGGATGTAGATAAGGGACACGTGCAGATGTGGGGGCTCTCCTGGGTCGGGTTTAAAGATCCGACTATCTACAACTATGCTTTTGCCACCAGCAATTTCCCCCCCCATGGGGCAAATCGTGGGCGCTTTTCTCAGCCTGCCCTCGATGCCCTCTTCTCGCAAGCACAGCTGAGCACTGCTGAAGAGCCGCGGCGCAAAATCTATGAGGAAGTGCAAAAAATCGTCGCTGAAGAAGCTCCCTACGTCTTTTTGTATCACGAAGATAAAGTTGCTATTCTCAACAAAGCAGTCGAAGGCTTTCAAGTCTATGCAGATGGGCGGTACAGTGCCATGGCCACCGCCCACAAGTAACAACTCAGGTCTTGGTGCATCTTCGCAGCTTTCTTCGTTGCTGCGCGTGCTCACGGCCAGACGGCCGCTCCGCTGCTCGCGCCTCGAAAGCAGCAAAACTGCACCAAGCCTTGAGTTGTTGGGGGGATTACTGTTGCCGCGCTTGGGGGGATTACTGTTGCCGCGCTTGGGGGCTTACTTCTGAAGCTGCTCTACTAATAACTGCTGCTCAGTCCAGCCTTTCTCAACGCGGACAAATAATTCGAGAAAAACTTTGCGACCATCGAAGTACTGCTCGATGCTGTGACGGGCAAGGGTGCCGATGACCTTGATGGCATCGCCACCCTTGCCAATGACGATTTTTTTGTGGGAAGGATTATCAACCACAATCGTCGCCTGGATCTTGAGGGTAGCCCCCTCGCTAACCTTATCGATGGAAACACCGCAGCCAAAAGGAATCTGGTCAGCAAGCTTGCGAAATAACTGCTCGCGAATTAACTCGCTGAGTATAAACCCTTCACTGGCGTCGGTGATCGCATCTTCAGCAAATAACCAGGGGCCGGGGGGAAGCAGCGCCGCGAGTTTGCTCTTTAAGGCCTCGAGGCTTTCAGGACGCTTCGACGAAAATTCGTAGGGAACCGCTTCTAAGAAGCAGGCCTTTCCTGGAGATTTTTCGGCCATGGTAGCCATGGCGGCAGCTATGGTCTTACTTTGGGCAGCAAGAACGTGTTTTTTAACACTGTCGGCTTTACTTACCAGAACCAGAAGAGGTCGTTTAGTCATCTGGTGAATTTTAAGCAGCTGCACCCCATCGGCAGCAGTCCAGCCCCGAGTTACGTCGATCAGGTAACACACCACATCCGCTTCATTAACGCTGGCCCACACTTGTTCTTCCATAGCTTTACTTAAAAAAGACTTGCGGGGGTTGGCCTGAATACCGGGGGTATCCACAAAAATTAGCTGGGCAGCACCTCTAGTTTCGACCCCAAGAATCTTGTTGCGGGTGGTTTGCGGACGCTTGCTTACACCGGCAATTTTGGTGCCAAGGCAGGCATTAAGCAGGGTGCTCTTACCGGCGTTGGGCAGACCGACAAAGGCGATGTAACCGCAGTGTGGTTGATGAGGAGTAGTCATAGGTTAAACCTGCTTTGCTTCTGCGGTAATCGCTTCAAGGTGTTTAGGGTCAATTCGTCCGAGCAAGTGCTCGTAGGCCTGCATCGCACGTCCTTCCACCAAGGCTGCGGTGGATGACCAGCTATAGGGAGTGGTTTCGCTAAATAGCGTTTCCACTTTGCTCACGTAGTGGGGAAGTACCGGTTTGAGGTAGATGGCAATAATCCTAAACAGATGCAGGGCTGCGGTAAGCACCTGGCGCGCCGCTTCGGGCTGCTCTTTGATCTGCAACCAGGGTTTATGTTCATCAAAAAAACGATTTGCTTCGTCAGCAATCTCACGAACAGCGCCGATGGCTTGAGAAAATTGGCGTTGTTCATAAAAGCTGGCGATTTCCTCGCTGCGCTGCTGGGCTGCCTGCACCAAGGCTAACCCGCTAGAAGTCAGGGTGCCTAGACAGCCATCGAGTTGCTTATGCAACATCTGGACGCTACGGGAAGCGATATTGGTGATCTTTCCGATGAGCTCAGCGTTCACCTTACCGACAAAATCTGCCCAATTTAAATCGATATCAACGATCGAATCACTGAGCTTAGCAGCAAAATAATAGCGTAAATACTCGGGGCCAAGATGATTGAGATAGGTTTGAGCATTGATAAACGTGCCACGAGATTTCGAGAGTTTAACCCCATCAATGGTGAGCATGCCATGCACCCAAATTTGTCGAGGTAGCTGCCAGCCGGCATTTTTCAACATGACTGGCCAGAACAGGGAGTGAAAATAGATAATATCCTTACCGATATTGTGGTAAATCTCACTACTTTCGTCCTGCCAAAATTCTTCGACTTTACGGTTATGTAAGCGACACCATTCATCGGTGCTGGCAATATAGCCCACCGGAGCATCAAACCACACGTAGTAAAATTTGTCGGTGGTGCCGGGCAGGGCAAAGCCAAAATAGGGCGCATCTCGGGTAAAACACCAGTCTGCTAAGGTATGGTTAAGCCACTCAGCAAGTTTATTGGCAATGGCTTCTGGGGTGTGGGCTGGTACCCAGGTTTTTAAAAACTCTTGGTCTTTAGCTATTTTACAAAAATAATGAGTGGATTCGCGGGTCACTGGTTTGTTATCGCACAAGCTGCAACGCGCATCGTCCATCTCGAGGGGGCTATACACCGAACCGCAGGCATCGCAGGAGTCCCCATACTGATTAGCAGTCTGGCATTTGGGGCAGGTTCCCTTGACAAAGCGATCAGGCAAAAACATTTTGTCGTGTTCACAAAAGGCCTGCTTGATTTCCTTCGTTTCAAGATAGCCGTTCTCGTGCAAGCTATGAAAAATCCGATGGCAATGCTGGCGATTTATCTCGGTATTGGTGGTGGAGTAAAAATCGTAGTTGATATGAAACTCGCGAAACACCTCGGTATGTTTGTGGAGCATTGTCGCAATTTGCTCTTCGGGTTGTATCCCTCGGCGCATTGCTTCGACCATTACCGGCGCTCCATGGGTGTCGTCGGCACAGATGCTCAGGCACTCATGGCCACGCATCTTTTGAAAGCGTCCCCAGAAGTCGGTAATTAAATGCTCGAGCAAATGCCCCAAGTGGATTTCACCATTGGAATAGGGCAGGGCCGAAGTAATCACAATGCGTCGTTTCATAGTAGGTCCTAGCAAGCTGAACAAGTCACCATAGCAAATCGTAACCAATCAAGAGACGGTTATAACTAGGGTAGCGGGAAAATACCAGTGGTCCTTATCATCAGCGAAATGTCATGGGTTAAAAATACTGGACGTCAAGAGAAGCGAAAGGTAGTCTTTTTCAAGAAATATCAAGTGGTTATATAGCAAATACCGGAATAGTTTTGACCGGTAAATCAACAACAAGGAGCCAAGTTATGGGCCGATGGTTAGGGGTGCGGGCGTGGTGGATTTTCTTAGGGATGGTGATAGGCGCCGGGAGTCTATTTGCAGCCGAAAGTCCGGTGGAGAGAATAGAGGGCGAAACGGTGCTGCCTCATATTTGTATCGCTACCGGCGGGCAAGAGATCAGCAAGTTGGCGGAGATTAAGGCGAGTTTCTTTATGTACCGGGATTCCATCGATCACCTTCCCCACGGAGAAACGGCTCCGACAGTAGAACAGTGGTTACCCATTGAGATTAAAAAACGAGGATTTTCCTCCAGTCTCTACGCCAAAAAGCAATACACCCTTAGCTTTCTCGATGAGCAAAACAAAAATCGCCAGCTGGCTATGTTAGGGCTTTCCGCGGGCAAAAAATGGGTCCTTAATGGCCCGTATGTGGATCGCACCCAGGTGCGTAATGCGCTGGTCTATCAATGGGGCCGACAGCTTGGTCGCGATCGTCATACCTGGTTTGCCCCCGAAACCCGCTTTGTGGAACTTACGGTTGAGGGCGATTATAAGGGTATCTACGCCATTACCCAACGGATTGAACGGAGCAAAACTCGCGTTGATTTGCCTAAGATTGATTTTGCTCACCCCGAAGCTACCCCCTACTTTATGATGAAGGTGGAATCCTTTAATGGTCCTGTACATACCAAGGCTCACACTAAGCTCGATTGGGTTTACCCCACCAACGGCGATATGGAGGAGCTCACTCAGGAGAATCCCCAGCAGGCCAAAGCCGTACAAAAAAGCATTGTCGATCAGCTTGATCATTTTGAAGCAGTTTTGAAATCAGACGATTTCGACCATCCCGAACTTGGTTATCGCCCCTTGATTGATATGGACTCGTTTGTGGATTACATGGTGATTCAGGAAGTAACAAAAAATACCGATGCGTATCGCAAAAGTCTGTATCTGCATAAAGGGGCGGATGGCCAAATTTATTTGGGCCCCCTTTGGGACTTTGATTTGGCTCTCGGTAATTTGTGGTTCTATGGTCAGAATAAAACTAGCGGGTGGAATTTTAAACGTACTAGTTTCTTCCATGGTAACACCGCAGTATTTTGGTTTAAGCGCTTGATGAAGGATCCGTATTTTGCCAAGGCCTTCGTTGCTCGTTACCAGCAACTGCGTCAGCAGATGTTTAGTGATAGCAAAGTAGACGCGGATATTGACGCGCTTACCAGGGCGATGCCACGTTCGGCAATCGAGCGTAATCAGCACCGTTGGCGTCATATGTTTAATCCGCTGTTTCGCATTGTGATGAATCGCCCGCCCTTCCCCGGCAAGTTTGATCGCAACGTACTGATGATGAAAGAATGGATGCATAGACGCTTGGCCTGGCTTGACTCGAACATCTAACGACTCAGGTCTTGGCGCATCTTTACGCCTTTCTTCGTCACTGCGCGTGCTCACGGCCAGACGGCCGCTCCGCTGCTCGTTCCTCGAAAGCCGCAAAACTGCGTCAAGCCTTGAGTCGTTAAAATAACCTCGTTCCTTGCTCTTTGTTGCCCATGAGTCGTTAAAATAACCTCGTTCCTTGCTCTTTGTTGCCCATAAATGATACCTTGTAAAAAAATATACTAGAACAAGAGGGCGATGTTATGACCGCGCTACGGGGTCTCTGGCATGTGCTGCAAGGACGACTGTGCTTGGGGCTTCTTGCCCTGTGGCTCTTTTCCTCTACGTCCGTACTCGCCCAACGGGCTGAGGGTCAGTCAAGCACTGCGACGGTCGCGGCGAGTATCATCTACAATCCCGCCTTTGTAAGCACCTCGCCCAGCTCGCGCCTAAGCATGGTGCAGAGCTACCTCAGTAAAAATTCTCAGGCGTTACAATTGCCTGCAGATTTAAGCAATCTATCCTTTGTACGGATGAGGAAAAGCCTCGTTGGTGAGCACTACTATTTTCAAATGAAAAAAAATAATCTCGACGTGCTCCACGAAGAAGTAATCGTCTCGATCAAAAAAAGCTCGGCAAAGATCTACCGGGTTTTTGCACATACCAGCGGCTATCATTTTCGTGAAAACGAAAGCGATACTTCAACTCCCGCAATTACTGAAGAGCGCGCCATCGCTATAGCGTGGAAAGACCTGCGGGTACACGGAGATCTTCTTGCCAAACCTCGGGTAAGCTTGCTCTATGTGCCACGGGGGGAGAACTATGTTCTGGTCTACCACATTAGGCTGGCAGTGGCGCGTCCCTTTGGCTACTGGGAATATCAGATCGATGCGAGCACGGGGACGATTCTCGATAAAACCCGTCAGGAGCTGAGTCGTAAAGCCCAGGGCGCTGCCCCTGCCGGCTTAGAGAGTATGGCGCCGGCGTGGGATTACGAGGAAACGCGGCAACGCTTTCTTCTCCGGGAACAGAGGGACAGCCGCTTCGAAGAAGAAGCGGATAAAAATAGCACGACCCATTTAGTGAATGGCCGTGGGCTGGTTTTTAACCCTGATCCGCGGACGGCATTATTAAACCCCTTACTCCAGGTGAATTCCCCTCGAGATATGTTTGAAAACGCCTACGAGGAGGTAAGCCTCCCTGAGATTATGTTTAACGGACGCACCCATCTTCTCAGCGGTCCTCATGTCGTCATCAGCGATTTTGAGCCACCTCATACTCCCCCGAGTACTTCAATCAAGGGAATCTGGCAGGCAAAACGCGGTGATAACGCCTTTAATGATGTGATGGTCTATTTTCATATTGATCGCAGTCAGCGGTATTTACGCACACTTGGTTTTGACAAAGACTTGGCCGTGGTGGACTATGCCTTAGGGGCTGATTCTGATGCCTTAGGTGGTGATGATAACTCCCATTTCGTGCCTGAATTGGGCAGACTTGCTTTTGGTCACGGCTGTGTCCCTGATACGGAGGATGGAGATGTTATTGTCCATGAATACGCCCATGCGATTCAGGCTGATCTCGCCCCGCACTGGTCGGGGGGGGATTCTGGCGCCATGGGTGAGGGCTTTGGCGATTATTGGGCTGCCTCGAGTCGTTTGGATACCCCCAATGGTTTTCGCTTTCAAGCTCAGCAGATCTTTCATTGGGACAGCAATAACGGCAGTACCGAAGCTCCTTGCTGGAGCGGGCGTAAGCTTAATGTGGGAGAGGCAGAGTATCGCGATTATCAGCACTACGATGCTCACCAGATAATCGCATTGGATCAAACCAGCTTTATTGCTGATGAACTGTGGTCCACACCCTTGTATCAGAGTTTATTGGAGGCTATGCGGGCGGGGTTTGACAAAAAAGATATTGACCGTTTGTTGATTGAATCTCATTTTGGCATGGGAGCAGGGGTAACGATGCCCGATATGGCTCGGGCAGTGGTACAAACCGCAGAACTTCTCTATCCCGAGTCGGGCATTGCCGCGATTTTTGCCAAGAACTTCCGTCGCCACAAGATTCTCGCGCCATAGGAAGTCTGAGAGGAAGCCATACATGTTTATTTCGGACAAGCTGGTTGCCGTTTTGGGAGATAACTCCTGGATCCGTAAGATGTACGATCGCTCCTGTGCTCTCCAACGAGAGAAACCTTACGAAAAAATTTATGATCTCAGTCTCGGCAATCCGGTCTTTGAACCTCCGCCGATTGTGGTTGCTACCATGGTCAAGCTTTTGCAGTCGGGAAAAAAAGGCCTGCATCGCTATCTGCCCAACCAAGGCCTGGTGATGGCCCGCGAGTGGGTGGCTGCCTTTATCAATCAACGTAGTCGAGCGGCGAGCATTACCAGCGATTTGGTAATGATGAGCGGAGGAGCGGGCGGGGCCATCAATATTGTGCTGAATACCCTGCTCAATCCCGGCGATGAAGTGTTGATTTTTCAGCCCTACTTTGTGGAGTACACCCACTACATCCACAATTTTGCTGGGGTGGTACGCTTCGTGCCAACTACCCCAACGTTTCGTCCTGATTTAGCAGCAATTGAGGTGGCACTGAATCCGCGTAGCAAAGTGCTGCTGATTAATTCCCCCAACAATCCCACCGGGGTGGTGTATAGCGCCGAAGAACTGCAGGGATTAGCGGAGCTTTTGTTGCGCGCAGGCCGGCGTTTTGGTCACGAAATCGCCCTGGTCAGTGATGAACCGTATACCCGCATTGCCTACGATGGGGTTGCGGTTCCCTCGGTTTTTGATTTTTATCCTCATAGCTTTATCGCCAGCTCTTTTAGTAAGGATCTGGCCCTTGCCGGTGAGCGCTTTGGGTATATTGCGGTCTCTCCCCACTGTGCTGACGCCCAGCGTACCATGGAAGCTCTGGTTAGCTCCCAGCGGGTCTTGGGCTTTGTAAATGCACCGTCGCTCTTGCAGCACGTTTTGCCGGAGCTGGGCGACGCTATGGTCGCCATCGAGCCCTATCAGCAAAATCGCGATACCTTGTATCAGCAGTTGCTTAGTTCGGGGTATCGCTGTGTAAAACCCCAGGGGGCCTTTTATTTGTTTCCCGAAGCTCCGGGGGGCGATGATCTGGCCTTTATCGAGGCGGCATTACGGCACAACCTGGTGCTGGTGCCGGGGAGAACCTTTGGCTGTCCCGGGCATGTGCGAATTTCCTTCTGCTTTGAACCGGCCTATATCGAGGCGACCCTGGGGATTTTTTCGAGGTTAGCACACGAATTTGGGATAGGGTGAATACATGGGGTTATCGCCCTCTTTGGTACTTACTTCGGCAGAGACAGGGACCAGGCTAGCTAAGGCGACGATTCAGGGGAAGTATGGCTCGTGGACGGTACTGGATGTTTCTGCCCTGGCGGGGGTGGAGAGCTGGCGACCGCTGTTTAGTGCTATTTGTACGTTACTGTATCGTCCACCGAAATTTCGTGCCAAAGCTTTGTTTATCGATATGGATTCTACCCTCATTAAGGAAGAATCTCTCGATGAACTGGCGCGGCGGCGGGGCTGCTATGATGAGGTAGCTCGCCTAACGACCGAGGCGATGGCAGGGAAATTTTCTTTTGCCGAGGCGTTTCGGCAACGCATGGCCCTGCTTGGCGGCATGAGTCTGGGGGAGGTGGAACAAGTTGCCGCAGGCTTGCAGTTTAACTGCGGTGCCCTAGAGCTTGTGGCTGCTTGTGGGCGTTCTGGAGTACGCGTGTATTTGGTGACGGGGGCGATGATGCCGGTGGCGCAGGTGGTGGCGCGTAGGGCGGGGATACGCGAGGTGTATGCAAATACCCTGGTGCTGCGTGCGGGGAAATTAAGCGGGGAACTGGCCGGAGACCTGGTGGATGGTGTAGCTAAAGGGCGTTTTGTGCGTGGGGTGATGGCCCAGCACGGATTGAATCGGAATGAAATCATCGCCCTGGGTGATGGCGCAAACGATCGTTATATGCTGCAAGAAGCAGGGGTGGCCATTGGTTTTAATCCCAAGGAGGTGCTGTATGCGTATAGTAATGGGGTTATTAGCTGCGGCGACTTAGGATTGGTGCAGTGGTTGCTGACCAGGTGATGCACACATCTCCGCTATAGAATACCTCGTTTAAGCGGGCACCTTTCCCCTCAATCTAAAAAAACTTAAGTTTTTTTCAGAAAGTTCGAAAGATCTCCTAGATTCCGCTAACAAGCTAACAACTACAAGTAAGTAACTGCAGGAACCATTATGTATAACCTCGCAATGAGATTGATTTTATTACTAGTTCAGATTACCGTCAGCCAATGTACACAGAGGCAAATCGCTTCCCTAAGCAAGAGCTTGAATACAAACGACACGGTATCAAAAAACATCGATCTTGGCAGCCAGGGAGTTACGGAAGAAGCTGCTGTTCCTGCTGTTCCTGCTGTTCCTGCTGTTCCTGCTGTTCCTGCTGTTCCTGTAGCTGCTGGAACTACGGGAACTATCGTAATTCCAGCAAGCTTATGTCAGAGTCTACCTATATCTATAGAAGAGCTCTACGTCGGTCCCCCATGCTTGGAAGTTTCTCGTCTTAGTTGTCAAATTCCTGGAAACAAGCGCTTTCGCCCTAGGTCTGGTTCCACTTGCAGTTTTAGTAAGAGGGATTATGTGGCATATGTTTGCTTAGAGGATCCCGAGGCCGACCAAGCATTAATGAATCAAATCAAATGCACTGTTACTTATGTAATTGATGTAATTGCCCCGTCAGAGACCACGTCTCCATCGACGTTATAGTTTCAGATTACTATAACGCCTGCTTCAGCTTGGTTAGTAGTTCCGCTACTTCAGTTTTAGTTATGCATAGAGGAGGGGCGAGCCGTAGTACATTCCCGTATAGGCCCCCCCTGCCCACGAGGAGGAGTTCTTCTTTGCAGCGATTCAAAAGACGCTCGCACTCCTCAGCTGCAGGCTCTTTGCTATCACGATCTTTTACCAGCTCCAGGCCGAGCATCAGGCCACGCCCCCGAACCTCTCCTATCTGCGGAAACTCTTCGGCGAGTTCTTCGAGACCAGCCTTAAGCTCGGCGCCTCGAGCAGCGACGTGCGCAAGGTGGAGGGGAGTACCAGCTTCCTCCACCACCACGGTGGCCTGCATACTCTGGTAAGGATCACCGGCAAAGGTGTTGAAATGTAGTTTGCCCCGTAGAGCCTCTGCGCTTGCAACATCACTGAGTAAAGCTCCGATGGGAGCGCCGTTACCTAAGCCTTTGGCGGAGGTAATCATATCAGGAATTACCCCGCTTTCTTCGATAGCAAAAAAATGCTTCCCGGTTCTGCCAATACCGCTTTGCACCTCATCGGCGATGTATTTGCCTCCGTATTGTTTGCAATGAGCATACACACGACGATGATACTCCAAGGGGGGATCGATTACCCCGCCTACTCCGAGGATGGTTTCGACGATTACTCCTGCGATTTTACCCGCAGTAGTGGTTTCGATCACTCGTTTAACGTCGTCAGCGCATTCAAGATTGCAGGAAGTAGGAGAGGCGCCATAGGGACAGCGGTAGCAGTAGGGAGCTACGGCATGGGTTGTACCACCGCTTGGTTGGTGGGCAAACTTCCAGCGATAATTGCCGCATAAATTCAGTGTGGCGTTTGTGCCACCGTGATAGCTGTGACGTAGGGAGATGATCATCTCTTCACCACTTGCCAGGCGGGCGGCAAGAAGCGCTAGCTCGTTGGCTTCTGATCCTGAGTTGCTAAAATAAGCGCGCTCGAGAGGGCCCGGAGTGAGGGCGAGGAGTTTTGCAGCGAGTTCTTCAAGGTAGGGATGAAAGTACAGATGGGTGGTGTGCTGGATCATGTCGGCGTCAAGCATGCTGCGTAGGCGAGCTTTGATTGCTGGGTGATTGTGCCCCAGAGAAATCGATACTACCCCGCCAAAAGCATCGAGATATTCCCGTCCCTCGCTGTCCCAGACCCGGGTGCCACGGGCTTTGGTAAGCATGAGGGGAGCGTCGTAGTAGGGTGTATGGTTAGGAAAGAGGAGGGCCTGGCGTTTTGCTTGAAGTTCGGGGATGTTTATGGTTGGCATGGGTGTATCTCCCGGAGTTTGGTGGTCCTTCGCTTCGCTCAGGATGACGGATGCTTCGCTCAGATGGGGAATCGTCATCCTGAGCGGAGCGTCCGTCATCCTGAGCGAAGCGAAGGACCTCCCAACTTCCTTAGCGAAGTACTTTATACACCAGAGCGAAGCAATGACTAAGGAGAGTTACAATAGCCCCGCTTACGCCTGCGCCGATGAGGAGGCCGAGGCTATCAAAGGAGCTGGTTGGGCCGCCGTAAGCGCGGAGGAGGAGGAGGGCGCTCATGGCAATGCTGCCACTGCCTAAGAGGATGGTTTGGATTATTTTAAAGCGCGCAGTCAGGGGGGAAAAGACCAGGGTAAGACCAAAGGTGATATGCAAGACACCAAATTGGCTCGTGTGGGTGTGGGCGCTACGGGCAAGCTGGTATAACCAGGTCTCGAGCAGGCTCTTATCCAGCAAAAACGCTGAGGTGCTATAGAACGACAGAAACACTCCTGCGCAAGCAGCGATACTCAGCAGCAGAAAGCCGATGGCGCAATTAAGTAGAGCGAGACGAGGCATGATCAAACTATCTCCAACTATTTCCAACTATTAACACGGCGCTGGCGCGAAAGCGCCAGCGCCGTGTCCTGACGAACGCAGTGAGGAAGGATCTTTCACATAACATCCGGATATCACGTGACAGATCCTTCGTCGCTTTGCTCCTCAGGACACGTCGCGGCACGAAATATTCTATTTCGTGCCAGCGACTAACTACTCAAGGCTTGGCGCAGTTTTGCTGCTTTCGAGGCGCGAGCAGCGGAGCGGCCGTCTGGCCGTGAGCACGCGCAGCAACGAAGAAAGCTGCGAAGATGCGTCAAGACCTGAGTAGTTACAGGTTGAGGGCTTTGAGGCCATCGAGGTAGGCCTGTTTTTTCCAGGCAATAATCTGGCCGAGAATTTCTTCGCGACTAATCCAGCCGAGATCGTCAAATTCTCGCGAGCTCGCCTTGCTGAGGTCGGGGCGAGCGTCGGCAGAAAACTCGCAGAGAAACCAGTATTGCCGCTGACCACGATAACGGCGCGAGACCCGGGTACTCAGGTCAGCAGGGAAATCGTAGGTGATCGTATGGGACGAAGCATAGAGGATGCGAAACTTATCACAACCAAGCTCCTCAAGCATTTCGCGATACAATGCTTCTTCGGGGATTTCGCCGGAATCAATGCCACCCTGGGGGAATTGCCAGGCGGGCAAGTCGCTCCGCCGTCCGACTAAAAGTAAACCTTGCTGATTGCGAAACACGCCCACTACACAGGGCCGGTACGGTTTATCCGCCATCTTTTTTCCTCTGCATTCGAGGCCGAAGGTATATACTAATCCTAGCATGATTCAAGGCATTTTTGGCGGATCTCTGCAAAATCTGTCTCTCGCTTTTATCCCCGCTTTTTGGTTTTGTTTCCACGCTTTTCTGCTTAAATAATAATCAGCATAAAAAGCCTTGATTATACCTCCTGGTTTTTTGAGGGAGCCTATGGCCTTTCTCCTCTTGTCCTCGCTTATTTGGCAAGATTTTAGTTCAATAAACATAGTAAAATCACTGTAACATATTGTTTTTAAACGATTAAATGAAGCATTCATTTTTGTTCAATTTACATATGTTTGTTGAACAGGCTCTAAAAAAGGGGCTTTTTTGAACATGAAATAGCTTGGTTTTTAGGGTTTCTATCAACCAACAACAACAAAAATGTCGGTGTTGTATATATAGAATACAGCAGTATTAAAAATGGCAGATGGTTGATCATAATTTAGTCAGTTTACTTGAGATATCCGGATATTTCGTGTCCAGAACAAAACGATGGATCTGTCACGTGATATCCGGATGTTATGTGAAAGATCCTTCCTCACTGCGTTCGTCAGGACACGGCGCTGGCGCTTTCGTGCCAGCGCCTGACTAAGCTTTTCAGTGCTTTTGCCGATAGTTTTGATGGAGATGGATGATTTTTGCTGATTTCTGGAGAACAGCGAATCATGGCAAATATAAGTGATGTAACTTCATTACTGGTAGATGCAGCTGGATATCGCAAAAGCTTTATTATGGTGAGCGCAATAAAGCTCGATATTTTTACCATTCTTGAACGCTTAGCCCCTTTATCATTACAAGGTCTCGCAGCAGAGCTCAGTATAAGTCTGCGTAGCACGGCTAAGCTGATCAGCGGGCTGCTGGCACTCAAGCTGGTGGAGCAGGTGGATACCGCACAGTATCGTAATAGTGCCACCGCCCGAGAATATCTTGTTCGCGGCTCCCGCAGCTATCTTGGTGAGAGTATCCGCACCCTGCATAGACTCGGCAGCAGCACCTGGGCCGAGCTCGAGCAGACGCTCACCACGGGGGAACCCCAGGCACGGCAACGCACCGATCAAGCCAACGCAGAATTTTGGCAGGACTTGGTTACCGCTATTCGCCCTATGAGTATCAAGGCGGCTGAAGCTGCGGCTGAGCTTCTTGGCCATCACCCCATGGGCCGTATTCTCGATCTTGGCGGTGGCTCTGGGGTATTTGGAGGCAGCTTACTGGCACGTTTCCCCGAGGCGCAGGTGCTGCAAGTGGACTGGGCAGCATGTAATCGGGTGGCTGAGGACTTTAATCAGCAGTATGTGACTGAAAAGCGTTTCAGCACCTGCGATGGTGATTTGTTCGTAGATCAGCTGTGGCACAGTCATGGCCCCTTTGATCTCGTCATCCTCTCGCATCTTCTCCACCAGGAGTCCCCCGAGCGCATTGGTGAACTGATGGATAAAATTAGCTCGGCCCTACGCCCCAGCGGACTGATTCTGATTAATGAGTATGTGCTTGATGAAGATAAGAGTACGCCTCCTTATAGCCTCATCTTTGATCTCAGTATGCTGCTGCAAAATCACGGGGGAGGCGCCTATACCCTCAGCGAGTTGCGAGGATTTCTCAAAGCCATCGGTCATGATATTCTTAGGGTTTACGACGAGCTCCCTCCTGCTACGCTGGTGCTTTCTCAAGCAGCTGCCCTCACCCCCCCCTGGGTGGCCATGCCTGCTTCGTTTCGCGCCCAGCGCTGGCAGCAGCTGAGCACTGCCGAGCGGCGCTCTCTGCTCGCTCGCCTTCTCGGTGCTCAGTTACGTTTTGCGGCAGAAAACAGCCCCTATTGGCGGCGCATGCTCCCCCACGCGTTAGTGCAGGGGGGGAGCTGTAGCAGTGAGCTCTTTGCTGAGCTGCCCCTGATCAGTAAGGAAGCACTCCGCCTTATTCCTGCCGAGGACTTAGTCAGCGCTTCCGCTCAGCCTTTTTATCTGGTGCGTTCGTCGTCGGGGACCAGCGGCATGCCTGTACCCGTGTACTGGAGTGCGGGGGATTGGCAGGCAGCTATTGAGACCTCTGTGCGATTTATTGCCAATGGAGAGGAACTCAGGGGAGCAAAGATATGGAATGGCTATCATCAGGGCCATGTGGCAGGACCGGTTTTTGATGGGATTATTCGTGCGCTTGGCGCCACCCCGATTCCTCGTCATTTTAATCATGGCGATCGGGAGGCCATAAGTGCCATGGCTCATGCTGGAGTTAGGGCTCTGGTGCTTCCTCCCTGCTCGGCTGGACAAAAAGGGGGGAGTTTAGAAGATTTACTTGCTGCCTCGCCGCATTTTTTGCGCGAGCTCGGTATTCATACCCTGTGGGTATCAAGTACCGAACTCACCGCGGAACTACTGGCCGAAGTAGAAGAACTCGGGGTGAAGCAGGTCGTTAATTTTTATGGGGGCAGCGAGGCCTTACCCACCGCAATTTCTTGCGGCGTCGATCCCCTGAGTTTTCATCTCGCTGAGGGTCATGTGTTTGTAGAGGTACTGGGGGAGGAGGGAAAACCGGTAGCTTCCGGGGAACGGGGGCAAATCGTGGTTAGTCGGATCGGCTCCGAGAGTGGGAAGGGAATTGCACCGTTAACGGGGACCATGTTGTTTCGTTATCAGGTGGGCGATACCGCTGAATACTGCACCATACCCTGTAGTTGTGGCATCAGCAGTCCAAAAATTCGCAAGCTGCAGAGGATAGCCACTCCTACGGAGGACTATCATGGGGGCTGTGAAAAATGGGAGTAATCACCAGCCTGCCTCTTTATATTGCTGGCGAGAGCTTGGATGCCCAGGGTGAATCACCAACGATTAATTCTCTCGATGGTTCTCAGACGCTGCGGGTGCGTACGACGAGCGCTGGAGAACTGCGTCGAGCCCTGCGTTTTGCTGCCCAAAGTCAGGAGTATTTGGCAACGACTACTATGGCTGAGCGCATCGCGGTAGCTCGCTTAGTAATGAGGGAATATCGCCACTATGCTGAGGAGGTGGTTTGGGGGCTGGGGAAATTTCGTGGTATTGTCAGCGGAGATTGTCGCTGGATGATTAAGCTCCTTGGGCAGTGGGCGGATGAGCTAGAGGCTTTTGTTGCTGCGGTGTGGCAGTTGGATCAGGATTTTTCCCGCCAGATAATCCAGGGAAGACAACGGCTCGCTCAGCTGAGCTATCGCTCCAAAGGTTTTGCTGCTTTTTACAGTGCTGCGACCATGGATGGCCCCCCGCTTATTGCTGCCTTGTGCCACGGTATTCTTTCGGGTACCCACCTCATTGTTCGTCCCAGTTGGCGAGATACGGTTACGCATTTTATGTTTGCATTGCTCGACCAGCATCAACTTGGTCGTTATGCCCAGCTGGTACGCTGGCCCTCTGTTTCCCCTCAGAGTTCGAGTCTCAATCAGCAGCTCATAGTCCATTCCCCTCAGGCTATGATTTTTTGTACCGATCTAAGCTTTGCTCGCCTAGCAGCGGAGGCTGGTTTGACCACAGTTGCAGCAATCAACGCGAAGATGAAGAAATATGGTACGGGTCTGCCCCTGGTTATTGTGACCGAACATTGCAATCTCGTGGAGGCAGCAGAAAAAATTGTGCGTGGTGCCTGCCTGGGCAACGGCAAATTTTGCCTCTCTCATGGGCCGGTTCTGGTAGCACAAAGCGTCTATAGCGCCTTTAAACAACTAGTTATCGCTCTGGCCGAGGCGAGGAGGCTTGAGCAAGGGGAGGAATCAGGAAAGTGGGATCCCGAGGAACTGCCTCTTCTGGCTCGGCAGCTTGCTCGTTTTGGGGGGACTCTTGCTGCGGGGAAGATTGGTGTTGAGCATATGGATCTGCTTATTGTAAGCGAGGTTTCACCCCATTCGCCCTGCTTATGGGAGGAATTTTCGGGGACCTACTTGGCATTAATTGCCTACCAGCATGCCGGCGAGGCTTGTGCTATAGCCCAACGCAGTCTGGGTCATAACCAGCGAGAAGCCTGGACTGCGGTGAATGTCTTTGGTAACGCCCAGGAATTTCGCGAATTTGCTGAGACAATTGCTAGTTATAGCTTTGTCGCGGGTGGAATCACCGCAATTCCGCAGTTTCTCTTGCCCCATCAGGGCAGCTATTTTGCCCTTGATTTGATGAGACGTCATTGTCAGGAGAGTCAAGAACATGCCGGCTAAAGAAAATCTTAACCGACAATTTAACCAGTGGATTGATAAATTTGAGTCTTTGTTTACCAATTCCCAAGATATTATGAATTTGTTTTCGTTGAGTCAGCGCAAAATTTTGCGGTGGAACCCCCAGGCGGCGATTTCCATGGGCTATACCCGGGAAGAACTCGAGCGCCTCCCGGTGGAAGAGCTTTATCCACCGGAAGAACTCGCTAAATTGGGCGATACCTTCGCCATCTTGATGGAAAAAGGTTTTTCTGAAGCCAAGCAAAAGATCTACAATAGCAAAAAAGAACTACGGGATATTTGGATACGCTCCTTTGTGATTCAATATGAGCCGGAGATCCTCTGTCTCGTACACACCATCGATATAACCGAAGAAAAAGAAAAAGAACGCCAGCAGCTCAAAGAGACTCGTCTTGCCGCACTTGGTGAGGCTTCGGCATCCTTAGCTCACGAGATCAATAACGCCCTGCAAGGCATTCAGTTCAATCTTTACCTGCTGAAAGACGAAGCCCGTAAAGCACTACCGGCTTCAGGCTTTGCTCGCCTTGATAAAATAGAAAGCAATCTAGCTCATATCGAGGCAGTTATTCGCAATGTGCAAAACTACACCCATGTCTCAGAAAGTAGCAAAGCCTATACTTTTGTCTCTTCTCTGGTGGACAGTGCTTTGCAGATACTTGAGGGTTATCTCGACAGCCGGCAAATAGAGGTACAGCAGGAGTTAGCTAAAAATCTTCCGCCTCTATGGATTAATGGCAATCAGCTGGTACAAGTCCTTCTGGTGCTGATCAAGAACGCCGCCCAAGCCATGGTCAATACTTCCAGTAAGGTGTTGGGCATTAGCAGCGAGGTAGTAGCGGGGGAACTAGTGCTTCGGGTTAAGGATAGTGGCTGCGGTATTCCCCGTGAGGCTCACGGTAAGTTGTTTAGTAGTTTTGTCACTACCAAACGAGCAGGAGTGGGTCTCGGGCTGGGCTTAGCGGTCGCTAAAAAACTAGCAGCAGTAAATAAGGTAAGCTTAAGCTTTACTTCCGTCGTTGGTCAGGGGACGGAATTTTCTCTGTTGTTTCCCCCGAGCCTGACGGCCAGCGCTCAGGCGCTGCTGGTTCTGTATGTGGATGATAAGGAAAGTTTAGCAGAGTCGAGCGAGGAAGCTCTAGCTCGCCACTCTTTGCTGGTGATTAAAGCCCAAACCGCGCGCGAGGCCCTCAGGATTCTCTCGCATAATCGGGTTGCGCTGCTGCTTGCCGGGGAGAACATGTACCCTCTTTCAGGGATCGACTTTCTCCGTGAGGCCCGGGCGCTGCATCAGGGGCCTATGGTGCTGTTACGCGAGGAGGGCTGCGGTGAAGATGAGCAACTGCAGCTTAGCCAAGGGCTGGAGGTAAAGGTGCGCTCCTATCCTCGCAGTGAAGAAGCGTGGGTGAAGGAGATCCTACGATGCATAAAACTCTAAATGGTACCCGAATTCTCGTGGTGGATGACAGCGATGATCTGCGCGAGACCCTGGCCTTTGTGCTCAGCAAAGCTGGTGCAGAGGTAGATACCGCAGCTGATGGTATGCAGGCAATCAGCAAGGCCCAGGCAGCTACCTACCAGATGATTATTCTCGATGTGCGCATGCCGGGCTTGGATGGTCATGCTACCGCTGAGAGAATTAGCGCGGCGAGCTGCGAGAATGAGAAACCGATTTTTATCGCTTTGAGCGGAGAGCAAAGGGGGGGCGGGGAATTCCCCTTTGCTCTCTGGCTGCACAAACCAATAAAACCCCAAACCTTGCTGCAAAGTATTATTGCAGCGCTTCCTGGAGCAGGATAATAAACTGCTCCACCGTCATCGGGGTGAGCTGCTTACCGCTTGAGTGGCGAGGACTGATGGTGCCATTGCTGACTTCTTGATCACCGAGGACAATCATATAAGGATACTTATTCACCTGGGCTTCGCGAATTTTATAGCCTAATTTCTCGTTGCGGGTATCTAAGGCACCGCGTATGCCTGCGGCACTGAGCTGATCATAGACCTTCTGGGCATAGGCTTCATGGGCCTGGCCTATGGTTATAATCTGGGCCTGGAGTGGAGCAATCCATAAAGGAAAATGTCCGGCGCAGTTTTCGATAAAGATCCCCATAAAGCGCTCAACACTGCCCAAAACCGCACGATGGATCATCACTGGACGACGTTGCTCGTTTTCCTTACTCACGTAGGACAGCTCGAAGCGTTCCGGCATGGAGAAATCAAGCTGGATAGTCCCGCACTGCCAACTGCGGCCAATGGCGTCGACAAGATGAAAGTCGATTTTTGGGCCGTAAAAAGCGCCATCACCAGGGTTGAGTTTGTAAAGTTTACCCGATTGCTCAAGAGCATTTTTTAGGGCTAATTCGGCTTTTTCCCAGACCTCGAGCTCGCCAATATATTTGTCGGGACGGGTGGAGAGCTCCATATGGTACTGCTCAAAGCCCAGCCCCCGATAGACCTCCTCGATTTGGGTGAGCAACATGGTGATCATGGGCAAAACATCTTCTGCTTGGCAGAATAAATGGGCATCGTCTTGCACGAAACTTCGTACTCGAAACAAACCACCGACTACGCCGCTTTTTTCATGGCGATGGACTCGCCCAAATTCCGCGATTTTGAAGGGCAACTCACGATAGCTCTTGGCACGATTTTTATAGACCAGACAATGGCCTGGACAGTTCATTGGTTTGATAGCGGCAAGATGGTCGTCCACCTTGGTGAAATACATATTTTCACGGTAGTTATCGTAGTGACCACTCTTATGCCAGAGGTCAACGGACATCATCAGGGGGGTATTGACCTCTTGAAAACCGTATTTTTCGTTGCTGCGGCGCATAAAGCTAACCAGCTGTTGAAAAATAAATGCCCCGCGAGGGTGAAAGAAGGGGTGGGCTGTGGCCTCACTATGAAAACTAAAGAGATCCAGTTGTTTACCGATGACACGGTGATCACGGCGCTTTGCCTCTTCGAGACGTTCGAGATACGCTGCTAGGTCCTGTTTATTTGCCCAGGCGGTACCGTAGATGCGGGTTAACATAGTTTTGCTAGAATCTCCGCGCCAATAAGCACCGGCAACGGAGGTCAACTTAAAGATCCCCAAAAACTTGGTGGTAGGAACGTGCGGTCCACGACAAAGATCCATCCACTGACCTATTTTATAGGTGCTAATGGACTCGCTTGCGGGGATGGCGCTGATAATCTCTTCTTTGTAAGTTTCGCCGAGCTGTTGAAACGCTTGGTAGGCATCATTACGGCTATAGACTTCACGGACGACGGGAGGAGCTGCTGCAATAATTCCTTTCATCTCGCCTTCCATAAGGGCGAGATCGTTCTCTCCGATTTTCACTCCCTCAGGTAATTCAATATCATAGAAAAACCCGTCTTTGATCACCGGACCAATAGCAACCTTAGCCGTGGGCCAGAGTTTTTTTACGGCCATGGCTAACACATGGGCGGTGGAATGACGGATTATTTCTAATCCCTCGGGTGAATCTTTGGTCACAAACTGCAGGCTGCAGGAGCTGGCGCAGGGGAGGGAAATATCGTGGAGGGTTTCTCCTACTTTTGCGGCGAGGCTCGCTTGGGCAAGACGAGGAGAGATGCTGCTGGCAATGGCAAAAAAGCTGGTGCCGGCAGCGAAGTTCTTAGTAGCTCCGTCAGGGAAAGTAATAATGATCTCATTCATAGCAGCTGGTCTCACCTTAGCGAAGTGGAGTTCTCTTTTTATTATTATTGTTGGGCTTATTGCTCGAAGAGGATTGCGGTCGTCGCGGAATCTTGCGTTTTGCTCCCGGCAGCACAAACCAATCTTCGTGGGTCAAGCGATGGAAGTAATGACTTTCTTCAATCAAAATCTGGGCGGTGGTTTCGGCTACTGCAGCTATTTCGACCCGCACTCCCTCAAATTTGAGGTGACGAATTAACTCAATATAATCGGAGTCACCCGACATGATGATAATGGTATCTACTTTTGAGGCAAGTTGGGTGGCCATAATGCTGAGGGGAATATCCGCTGATTTATGACAGGGGACCACTGAGCCGTAAAAATAATTGTGCAGGCGTTCGGCGAGCTTCGAAGAAATACGCTGGCCTTCGCGAAAGTAGACCAGGCGATTGAGGCCGCGAGTTTCTAATAAACGGGGAATAATCACGTCGAAGTTGAGCATCGCTCCTTCTTCTCCAGTGATTGAGTGGAGGCTGCGTTCGATGTTGTTGCCATCGATCAAAACAGCAACCGATTGGCTGATGGTTATTTTAGTTGCGGTGAATTCTGCTGCACCCATAAGGGAGCTCCATAATAATTATTTGGTTAAAAGCTGCCAGTAGCCGGGCCAAAACGCCTGTACTGGTTCGTGACGACTGTGAGAGAGCCAGTGGCTCAGCTTACTGAGGTGTTGAGTTTCTCCCCCAAGGCCAAAGCCTTCCGGGGCAGTGAGCAGAGAACTTTCCCAAAATCTTTGCATGCACGAACGGGGCTTACTGAGGCAATACGGCAAAGAAGAAAAAGGACCAGGCCATTGTAGGATAGGTACCAGGGTCTCTGGGTCAAAGCCAGCTAAATTTTTAGCCTCTTGAAACGCGTCATAGAGATCACCGAGCTCATCCACCAAGCCGTTTTCCTTGGCTTGCCGCCCACTCCACACCCGTCCCTGGGCAAGGGCATGTACTCGTTCAAGAGGGAGCTCTCGCCCCTTGGCAACTATGCTTGCAAAGCGCTGATAGGCAAAATCTGCGCGGGCTGCAAGGGCTTGCTTATCTTCGTTGCTGGGACGATCGCTTGGGTTGAGGAGATGGGCTCGTTCACTGCCGGTAAAGGTATAGAGATTAAAGCCGTATTTTTCTTCAAAGCGGGAAATGTTGGGAACGAGGGCAATTACCCCAATGGATCCCGTCAGGGTGGTGGGCAGCGCAAAAATCTTATGGGCTGGAGCAGCAATGTAGTAGCCGGCAGAGGCGGCTACTGACCCCATGGACACCACCAGGGGTTTCTTAAGTGCCAGGCGTTCCACATCGTGCCAGATTAAATCTGCAGCGGTGGCTGCTCCTCCGGGACTATTGATATAGAGCACCACCGCTTTAACCTGTTCACTCTCTTCGGCCCACTGCAGTTGCTTATGCAGGGGCTCTGCCTGTATAGACTCTCGCCCCGTATTGACGGAATCAGGGAGGAATTCCCCCAGGGCTTCGATCAACGCAATACCGTTTTCGGCGTCGGCAAAGACTTTAGGGAAGCTCTGGCTTTTTTCTGGCTTGGTAAGGGCAGGTTCGTAGTGGGTAAAATCATAGAGGTCAAGCTCTTCGCTTTTTTGAACGGCATCTTTTGCTTGATCAGCATAGGCGAGCTCATCAACCATGCCCTGACTCAGGGCCTGGGGAGGATCAAACAACGATTGTTTAAACCAGCGAGCAATGGTGTCAAGGGTGATGCTCGGGCGTTGCTGGTGCACGGCCTCTACCAGGTATTTTTGACCATCAGCAGTTAAGGACTGAAACATCTCTTGGGTGGCGGGACTCGGTCGGTTGCTGATAAAGCCTTCAAAGGCTGATTTATAATTGCCGGTGCGTACCACATCGACCTCGATGCCTAATTTAGTCAATGCGCCTCCCAGGTACCACAACTGAAAGAGGGGACCAAAGAGGGTAATGCTTGCCGCAGGGTGCAGGTACAGTTTATCGGCTATGGAAGCCAGATGGTAGGAGGAGGTGTCAATTCCCTCGCTCCAGAGAAAGATTTTTTTGCCATTCTTTTTGAAAGCCAGTAAGGCATTGCGCAGGAGATCAAAATCGGCAAGGCTTCCTTCGAGGCTATGTAATTCCACAAAAAGGGCATGGATACGTTTGTCGTCAGCTGCTTTACTCAGCTGGGCTCTCAGATGAAAGGCATTTGGTCCTGGGCTAGTGTCCATAAGTTGGGAAAGAGCTTGTTCGAGTACGGAACTGGTGGATATAGGGCTGGTTTGAATCTTACCGCTGAGATGTAAATTGAGGATGGCTCGCGCCTCTGTGGCCAGAGGTCGCACTTCGGGGCCGGCGGAGTTGTAATTTAGCGTAGAGAGCCCGTAGACAAGGGCAAACAAGGAGAGGGTAACGAGGGTAACGAGGATTCCCACCCCTATAAAATAAGCGCGCAGTACACGTAAAAAACGGGAAAGAAGGCGGGGGGTTTTTCTTGTCGGTGTCATGAAGTTCTTTCGTAAAGGAGAGGAAATGTACCCAGGAGCAGCAACGTTACCATGAGTTCTTAGTGGATTCAAATCGCCTTTATGAAGTGGGGGGCTGCTAGTAAGTGGTAAGAAGAGGGGGTACAATTAAAATCGAAGTGCTAAATACTTATTAAAAAAATTAAAATGGTTATGGTAAGTTAGCGGAGACCTATGATGAGTAACCTGCCGTGGGTACTGGTAGCGGGGCTGATCTTTCTCCTCAGCAGCGGCTGCAAAATCGCTGAAAAACGCGATCGGCTTGCCCATGAAGAGTTCGTATCCGCGTTTACCGGCTATGATGAGAATTTGCTGTCTAAATCTTGTGCGATCGAGAACACCGACGCCTGTCCCGAGCTCTCGGCGGAGCAGGCGGCCTATAGAGACCACTGTGCAATACAGCATTGGACCTTTGTCCGTTGTAGCTGTGATCAGGTGCTCTGCAGCAACAAGGATCTCAGTCAGGAGGAGCTCAATGCGCCGACCCCCAAAGCTAGTGAGCGGATACAAACCAACTAAACTACTTTCGTTGCTTGGGAGGTCCTTCGCTGCGCTCAGGATGACGAGCAATCCCTCGTCATCCTGAGCGCAGCCCCGTCATCCTGAGCGCAGCCCCGTCATCCTGAGCGCAGCCCCGTCATCCTGAGCGCAGCCCCGTCATCCTGAGCGCAGCGAAGGACCTCCCAAGCAACGAAGGACCTCCCAAGCAACAAAGGACCTCCCAAGCAACGAAGAAAGCGGCGAAGATGCACCAAGCCTTGAGTAGTTGGCGAAGTACTGAGAAATTGTGGGATAGGCTCGCTATTCTTCTTTGCTATGCTCATCATGCTCATCATGCTCATCATGCGGTAAGCGTTTTTGGATGTTTCCCGCTGGGGCAATAGGAGCCGTTCGCTTTCTAAGAGAGGGATGAAGCTTGCTTATTACTGGCATCTCTTCAGGTTCGGCAGAACGCACCACCCAAGAAACTATTTTTTGGATGCGCGCTTTGATGATAGCGGAAAATATTGTATTGTCATGTGCATCTTGTGCTTTTGCTAGCAGCTGGCTTAGCTCATTCAGATCAAGCATTTTAGCAAATATTCTCTTTGCCTCAGCCTCTAAGAAACTCTCCGAAGAATCCCTGCTATAATCGTCGCGTGGCGCAATCAATGAGCTCACTTCACTTTCACTTAGGGAAACTTGCGAAATAGAGTCCAGATCGGGAAAACTAAGCTTAAAAATGGCTCTAAGACTTTCAAGTTGAAAGTTCAAAACCATTTTAATTCTTCTCTCTACATAACCATTCAATTGTCTCATCTTCTGAATCTCTCTCTCTGAATCTGAAATAGAGCTATCCTTCTCTACTGCCTCGAGATTCCTCTTAAACTCTTTTTGAAGTTCTTTGATATTCTGAATTCTATCAAGGTCAAGAACAAAGCGATCTATAAGAGTTTTTTCCTCTCTTTCACTCTGTTCTGACAATTCATGAGCTCGTTTTTTATTGCTATAGTTTCGATAAAAACTCTGAATTTTTCTAGCAGCCATATCTTTATTTTGTACGGTTTTTATTTCAGCCATGTTTTTTCGCTGAAGAACACCTCGGAGAAAATTTTGGATTCTTCTCGCTGCATAGTTCTTAGCCTGCAGCTCACTCGCTTGCTGACTTTCTCTAGCAAGGTCAGCGCTCTTCTCCTTTAATTGCTTTAATTGCTTTCGCGCTATATGCACCTTATAAGTGCTTTGAATCTTAGTAGCCGCATCAGCCTTAAAAGCAGTAATATCAGCTTCAATCTGCTTAAGTTTTTCTTGTAACTCGGCTTGTTCTTCGATAAGTTCTTCAAATGTTTTCGCATTTCCCCTGGTGGAAAAGAGAGCTGTTTCTATTAACAGTCCGCACAAGACTATTTTTAGTAAAAATGGCGTACTCATATAACCCCCTTCTAACGGATTTTAGACAACTCCTCAATCTGCTCTTGAGTGCTGCGTCGCGCAAGACCCTCGAGTCTACATTAGCTCGGCAGAATTTTCATATTAAATGAGGGAAAATACTCATTAAATTGCAAGCGCCTGGAAGGCTTATAAAAAATGCCTCTTCCGCAGTTCTTGTGGGTAAATTGATAACACGGCCGTGTTATCAAGGCTTGTTGCCTAATTTTGCATAAAAAATATTTTATCGCTAAATAGTCGCTGGCGCGAAACTGCAAGCCGCCTCGGCGCAGCGGTTTAGCATGCCAGCGGCGTGTCCTGAGCCGAAGCGGCTCAGGATCTCGCACGGATTAGCACGGTCTGTTTTAACTTCATGCCGCTTTTTTTATTTTCCCCATCCGACATCTCGTTAATTGCCGCAAATTGAATCCCAAGACTGACGCGTAGCCAGCTGCC
>JAHFAI010000019.1:0-4275 GCA_023250635.1 Deltaproteobacteria bacterium
GCTGTCGAAGCTACTCCAGGTGACTGGCTGCCATGGACCTACCAGGCATCCCTCGCAAAGCTTTCTCCCTTCAGTGCGTGAATTATTTTATCAAATTTATGACTACCGACGGGACACGAAATTCTCTTATAAACGTTATACCCGAGAAGGCTTGGTCGAGAAAGTTAGTGAGGCAGAGACCACGGGCGAAGTAGAGCAATTTATTTATTTCCTTGACGATTTGGCAAAGAAAACAGAGATTAAAACCACCGCAGAAGTTGAACATGAAGGCCCAGCCTTCATTGGTATTGATAGCGGAAAAATCCCGGTAACCCAAGCTGTAGAGTACGTCAAACAGATGCTTGGTTTAAGACCAAAAACCATGAATATCACCGGTTCATTTGAACCATTCTTGCATTCGAGTATGTTGGTTGCACGAACTGATTCCCCCAGTGGCGATGAACTTTTAGGACGGGTTTGGGTGATGATGCTCGACCTTGATAGAGCTGAGGCAAAGAAAAACCCAGGTGGAGCCATCACCGATGACTATCGACGCTCAATGGTGGTTGCCATTCTCAATGCAGCTGAAATTACTGGTGCTAGAACTGATGCCCATTGCCAAACTCGAATTACCGGTGAATTGCTGAGCGCCTTGGCGCCAAGTTTAAAGAAGTCTAAGCTCATTGACTCGATCACCTCCGGGGCAGGTTTGGAAGGTCTGAGTGACAATGTGCCAACACGCGTCGATAATGCCGCTGCAACCGCTAATAAGATTTTCGAAGGGGTTTCAAACGATAGCAAGAGTTGGAATAATAGCGAATTATATCGCATATATCGGACATTTTACGACGCTCTTTATCAACGAACTCCCCAGCAGGATGCAGCAGGGCATACCACCTACCTTCACAATGAGCACATCCTGCAACGAGATGCACAGGGTAATTTAGTCAGAAATTATGATGCAGAAGGCAAGCTACTTCGGCCAGCGGTTCTCGTCTACTACCAAGCCGAATTTCAAATAATCGAGCATACCTTTACCCAGCTACTGCGGAAGCGCCTTGAAGAGCAAAAAAACTTGCTTGATCTAAGCCATGATCTTGAACCCTAAGCTTGCTTACTTAATTCTTGCAAAAAATTCGTCGCGTAACGATTCGCCAAAAAATCCTCATGATCGAGAATACGGAGATGAAAGGGGATATTGGTACGGATACCTTCGAGCTTCATTTCCCGCAAGGCCCGGCGCATGCGCACAATACACTCACTCCGATCGCGCCCAAAGGTGATAACCTTCGCTATCATCGAATCATATAACGAGGGAATACGGTAGCCGGTATACACCATGCTATCCACCCGAACCCCCGGACCACCCGGCTCATGATACGCGGTAACTAGCCCCGGCCAAGGAGCAAAACTCACCGGATCCTCAGCGTTAACCCGACACTCCAGAGAATGGCCGGTGCTGCTAACTTCTTCTTGACTAAAACCAAGGCTCGCACCTTGCGCAATCAAAATTTGCTCTTTGACCAGATCAAGTCCCGTAACCATCTCCGTAACCGGGTGCTCCACCTGTACTCGGGTGTTAATTTCCATAAAATAAAATTTGCCCGCCTCGTACAAAAACTCCACGGTACCAAGGGATTGATACCCCGAAGCTTGGACCAGGGCTAAGGCATAAGCCGCCACTTGCTGGCGTTCAGCAGGCGTCAAAACCGGGCTTGGAGCTTCTTCGAGCACTTTTTGGTGACGGCGCTGTAAGGTGCAATCCCGCTCACCCAAATGACGATAGTTTCCCTGCTGATCGGCAATTATTTGCACCTCAATATGACGAGGAGCAAGCAAGTACTTTTCTAAAAAACAGTCCCCACAGCCAAAACCACGCAGCGCTTCCTGCTCGGCAATTGCCAGTTGCTGGACCAGGTCCTCACGCGCGAAAACCACCTTCATCCCGCGACCACCGCCACCGGCTGCCGCTTTAATAATTACCGGAAAACCAATGGCATCGGCAATAGCCATGGCTTCGTCGCGCTCAACTTTTCTGGGGCTGCCTGGAAGCAGCGGAACCTGAGCCTTGATCGCCACTTCGCGGGCATTTACCTTGTTGCCCAATTGCTGGATTTGCTGGGGAGTGGGGCCAATAAAAGTAATCCCATAATCCGCGCAAACCCGGGCAAATTCGCTGCTCTCCGCGAGAAAACCATAACCGGGATGAATCGCATCTACACCCGAAATTTCGGCAGCGCTCATAATACTGGGGATATGGAGATAACTTAAACCACTGGGGCCTGGCCCAATACAGATGCTCTCGTCAGCAAATTTAGCGTGGAGAGAATCGCGATCAGCAGTGGAGTGAATAGCGACCGTTTTTAAACCGAGCTCTTGGCAGGCGCGAATGATTCTAATCGCAATTTCGCCACGATTAGCAATAAGCACTTTTTGCAAGGGGGGGTTTCCTTTTAAGCGAGGAACTACTCGAAGAGAAACAAGGGCTGTTCATATTCCACCGGCTCTTCGTTGGCGATCAAAATATCCACAATGATACCATCGCCTTCGGCTTCAATCTCATTCATCAGCTTCATCGCTTCAATAATGCACAGCACCTCACCTTTTTTTACCCGCTTACCCACATGAATAAAAGGGTCCGAGCCCGGAGAGGAAGCCGAATAATAAGTGCCCACAAAGGGAGATTTTATCTCGCGAGCGGCAGGAGTACTCGCCGCCCGGGGGCGATGTCCACTCCCCTCCCCATGAGGACCAGGCTCGGCGGAGGCTGCCTGATGAGGCACCAACGAGCTCGTCATGCTCCCTCCTGGAGCAGAAACAGAGGCAGCGTATTCACTCAGCTGCGCAGCGCGCACCCCCATACCGCGACGAGAAATTTTTATGGTGCTATCAGCTTCTCTCAGGCTAACCGTATCCATGTCATAGCGCTGCATTAGCTGCATGATTTTTTCGAGCTGCTCAAGATTCATCAACTACTTTACCTTTTCTACGTATTTATCCTTCCTCGTATCAATTTTCACCACATCACCAACATTAATATGAAAAGGTACGGTAACCGTCAGGCCGGTTTCCAGCACAGCAGGCTTTCCACCCCCACCAGAGGTGTCGCCTTTAATATTAGGCTGGGTTTCTACCACCTTAAGATCGATAAAATTATCGAGCTCGATAGCAACCGCTTTGCCCTTATAATAGGTCACCCGCACGAGAGAATTTTCAATCAAATAGTATTTGGCTTCGTCTACTTCATCCTGAGATAAAGAGACCTGCTCGTAAGAATTATTATCCATGAAAAAATAGGAGGTACCATCACTGTAGAGATACTGCATTTGGGTAAAAGCAAGATCGGGTATCCCCACTTTGTCTACGCCAGCCTTAAAAGTAACATCCAAAACCTTACCCGTTTCGAGGTTTTTAATTTTGGTACGCACAAAGGCCGAACCCTTACCAGGATTGACGTGCTGAAAATCAACAATCACCCAAGCATTGTTCTCATATTCAATCTTCAAGCCCTTACGAAAGTCAGTCGTCTGATACATGGTACTCCTAAAAACAGAAAAATTGCCGCCCGGGGTTATATCTCCCTGCGCAAAAAAATTCAATCCCGGATGCGATCCAAGGCCTCCTAGACCAACTCATCAAGAGTTTCTCAACGACAAGTTCACCAACTCTTTGAGCAAGCCATAATCCAAGCCTCCTTGATAGCGAGCTTGCGGCGAATCATGTAATTGCCAGAGGAAATCAGGATGTCCTTCACTGCGCCATTCCCCGCCAATGATAAATTCATTTGCATTCAACTCCAAGGTATATTCGTAAATCTGCTTGCTTATTATAGGCTGGGTTGGATGGCGAGTCGACGCCGCTTCATCAGCGTACCAGAGGACAAAGGAAACATCGACCAAAGCCACGGTACCCTCAGCGCGGTGCCGATAGAGAAGAGGCCCCGGAAAAGGCCTATGGTTAGAGAGGGAGAACTCGTAGCCATAGGTGGGTTGTGTCCACACTTCCTCCCCCGCATCAATGTCTACATTGACGGATTGTTGCCGCTGGGCGAGATAGTGCTCCATCACCAAATGAAAGGTGGCAGGATTAATATCGCGACACTCATTGGCTAGTGCGCGACCATGTTCATCCCGAGCGATGACCTTGGCGGTGCAACGACCGCCGACAAATTTGGTCGCCACCTCGCTCGCCCCATAGTATTTACTGAGCAGCGCTTTGATATCGCTCGAGAAAAATCTCAAAGTACGTCCGTTGCTCGCCACAACCTGGGCTACATTTCCTGGTTGGGGCTCCTTG
>JAHFAI010000019.1:4285-36279 GCA_023250635.1 Deltaproteobacteria bacterium
CGTGGCAGAGGCCGTACCAATGAGGAACATCACCCAAGGAGGCGTCCACTGAGCTTTGAGCCTGCTGCAGCTCATCATTGGTCAAAGGAAAATGATGCTGGGCTATCCATAAGTCGTATTTTTCTGCTGGTGACAAGAGATCAAGATCGTGTTGACTGAGCTGATGCAGCTGGTCAGGGGAATGGACTGCATATAAGAAATCTCCGAGAGAATGACCGGAACGCGTGCTCTGCCAGCGGTAAGCAATTCCCCCGCGATAGGTGGGCCAGTAGTCCCCGCTCCAGGGCTTGTGTTTATCGGGCAAGAAGGCTGAGCTTGCCAGAGTACGAAATTTTTTGCTGCGTACCCCCATCAATGCAGGGTTATTGCGGGCATCAGGGGCCTCGACCAGCTTCGAGTTAGGAGGAGAGCCACAGGCTGCTAGGAAGAATAGTGTCAGTAAAAAAACTATTTTTTTTTAAAGGACCAGGTCTCATCCAGATATTGTGAGATAAACACGTTAGTGTTCATAGGAAAAATCCCTCCTGAAACGCGCACCGTGACTTAGTTTCTTTCTCTTCTGAACCCTAGCGCCGGCGCTTCATGCGAGCAAAGGTCAACAACGAAGCAGTGAAAATGTCAGCTAAGCCGGATATAATGAGCCGTGTTCTGAGTTTGAGCAGTGCACATCAAGTAAAGGAGAAACATCATGGATGCCCCCTGGTACAAAAATTATCAAGCTGGCGTTCCTCGCGAAATAAACCCTGCCGCTTTTAATTCGCTGGTGGATTTTATCGAGGTGCACAACAAAAAATATGAGGCCCTACCTGCTTATTCGTGCATGGGCACAAGCCTGAGCTACGGCGCTGTGAGTCGACTGGCTCGCAACTTTGGCGCTTACCTTACCGGGGTAATTGCCCTCAAAGCCGAGAGCCGGGTCGCTTTGATGATGCCCAACCTCCTCGCCTATCCTGTTGCCTTACAAGGAACCCTGCGTGCCGGCCTGATCGCGGTCAACGTCAATCCCCTCTATACTGCCCGCGAACTGCGCAACCAGCTTATAGATTCCGGGGCTGAGGCCATTGTTATTCTCGAGAATTTTGCCCATGTACTGGCTGAGGTCATCGCCGATACCAAGGTACATACCGTGATTATCACCCGCCTGGGCGATCTGCTTCCCTTTGCCAAGGGCCTGGTGGTTAATACGGTAGTGCAGTATGTCAAGAAGCTGGTACCTCCCTATAAGTTTGACCAAAAAACGCTGTTTTTCAAGGCCGCTCTCCAGCAGGGAGCCCACGCCAACTTTGTCCAGCATCCCGTGCAGGGGGAATCCATCGCCTTTCTGCAATATACCGGGGGTACCACCGGCCTTGCCAAAGGCGCCATGCTTTCCCATCGCAATATGATTGCCAATATAGAACAGGCCTCAGCCTGGTTAAAAGATTCGGGTCGCATCGGGGAGGAAATTATCATTACCGCCCTGCCTCTGTATCATATTTTTTCCCTCACCGCGAATTGCCTGACCTTTATGAAAATCGGAGCCCTGAACGTCCTGATCACTAATCCTCGAGACCTGACTTCTTTTATAAAAACCCTGGGCGGGATCAAATTCACCGCCATCACCGGGGTCAATACCCTCTTTAATGGACTCTTGCATCATCCCAATTTTGCCTCAGTGGATTTCTCCTCCCTCCGTCTCAGTCTTGGGGGAGGCATGGCGGTGCAAGCGACGGTAGCTGAAGCCTGGCAGCGCCTTACTAAAACCGTGCTGATCCAAGCTTACGGCCTAACAGAAACCTCCCCCGCAGTTTGTATCAATCCTCTGAGTCTGACTAAATTTAACGGCACTATTGGCTTACCAATTCCCTCGACTCAGGTGGCAATTCGTGATGACCACAACCACGAGCTGCCGGTGAACACTCCAGGAGAACTCTGCGTCAAAGGGCCGCAGGTGATGCTCGGTTACTGGCGCAAGCCCGAGGAAAGCGCTCAGGTGTTTTCTGAGGATGGCTGGCTTAAAACCGGTGATATTGCCACTATTAACGACCAGGGTTTTGTCACCATCGTCGATCGCAAAAAAGATATTATTATTGTCTCAGGCTTTAATGTCTATCCTAACGAGATTGAAGAGGTGGTAGCAGCCCACCCTAAAGTACTCGAAGTCGGAGCCATCGGCGTTGCCGATGAAAAATCGGGGGAGGCGGTAAAGATCTTAGTGGTCAAGAAAGACCCCTCACTCACCGTCGAGGAGTTGCGCAACTACTGCAAGCAGCAGCTTACCGGTTACAAGGTGCCGCGCCATATCGAATTCTGTGCGGATCTACCCAAAACTAACGTGGGCAAAATTCTGCGAAGAAATCTCCGCGGAGAACAATAAGCTTCGCGGTAGCGAAATCAAGCGGGAATTTTATCATGCCAGATATGCATCCCTTACAACTGGGCCCCCTCATCGATCGCGCTCTTGAAGAAGACTGGGGTCACGGTGATTGGACCACCGATATCGCCGTCACCACAACTTCGCTGGCCACAGCCCAGATCATCACCAGAAAACCCACGGTGCTAGCCGGACTCGAAATAGCCCAAGCGGTTTTTTTACGGGTTGATCCCCGCCTTACCGTAACGAGCTCGATCAGCAACGGCAGCAGTGTCGCCAGTGATACCTGCCTCCTAGAAATCAGCGGAAAATCGCGAAGCATTTTGAAGGGAGAACGGGTTGCCCTTAATTTTCTCAGCCGTTTGTGTGGAATCGCCGCGAAAACTCGTGACTATACCCGGGTCCTGGAAGGCAAAAAAACCCAACTGCTCGACACCCGCAAAACCACCCCCGGGCTTCGCCTATTGGAAAAATCTGCCACTCGTCTTGGCGGAGCACGCAATCACCGCTTATGCTTAACCGATGGCGTTCTGATCAAAAAAAATCATATTCGCGCTGCCGGTGGTATCAGCAAAGCGGTGGGACGATTGCTCGAAAGTCTACCGCCAACCCTAAAAATCGAAGTCGAAGTCACCAACCTCGATGAGGTTCATGAAGCCATCGATGCCGGAGCTGATTTGCTCCTCCTCGAGACTATGTCAATTCCCGAAATGGCCTTGGCCGTACGTACGGTACGAGGCCGAGCCCTACTGGAAGCAGCGGGAGAGATCAGCCTCGAAAACCTCGAGGCCATCGCTGCAACGGGAGTGGATTTCATCTCTACTGGAGCGATTATCCATGGAGCTTCATGGGCAAACCTCTCCCTCTTCTTTATCGAGACCATGGACCCGGCAGGTACGCTTTTATGACTATTCCCTTTTACTCATTTGCCCAGCTTACCTCGACCAACGAAAAAGCCGAGGAGCTCCTTGCCTCCGCCGTTATCCCACCCTTCGCCGTTGCTGCCGGCGAACAGAGCCAGGGACGAGGCCAGCGCGGACGCAGCTGGGTGAGCCCCCCCGGGGGCCTTTATCTCACCCTGGTGTTACCGGCGGCGGCAGTCGCCAGGCCCCTCGAGCACTTGGCCCTCGTACCCTTGAAAACCGCCGTGATCATTGCTGGCTGGCTTAGGAAAGGCTTCGGTTTCAGCGTGCAGGTCAAATGGCCAAACGACCTCCTCTACGCAGGACGTAAGTTAGGCGGAATCCTCTGCAGCACCAGTATGCAGGGCGAACAAGCCGGCCCCCTGCTGATCGGTATTGGCCTCAATCTGCTCACCAGCCCAGCCGAAACCGGCGAGTACCGCAGTGTTTCAGTACAAGAAATTGCTGCAGCTACGCAGCTCGACCCCCTTGCTACAGCCAATGATCTCAGCCGTGCCTTTATGAAGGCCTGGGATACCCTGGCTTGGGATCAGGTGGTGCGCCACTACCAGCAGCTGCATCTTGCCAGCGGTCAATGGTGGTACAAGGGGCAGGAGTTTTACTGGGGCGAAGGCATCAGTCCACGCGGCGAACTAGAACTGCTCACCAGCAATGCCCTCGCCACCCCTTATACGGTGAGCAGTGCGGGACAGGATTTTCGCTGGGCCTATCAGCATGGCAAGCAACAACAGTTACCGCTTCTGGTGGGAGACATTGGCAATAGTCAGGCCAAATTCGCCTTGTTTGCCGCTTCTCGCGCTCAGCTGCCCCGTGTCCACTGGCGCCTGCCTTCTGCCATCAGCCCAGGCCCCAGCCCAATGCCAAGTCCCTGGGCCGACATCCGCAAACGCTTTAGCGAGCAGTGGCGCAGTGCTGCTCCCCTGCCCGATTTTTTGCCTATTTACTGCAGTGAGGTAAACCCTCAGGCTTTTCAGCAACTGAGCAGCGCGGCTCGTGCTGAGGGGCTGTGCTTACTACGAGTACCCAAACAGCCCCTGCTGGTTAAAACCCTCGCTTATCCCCTGGCTGAGCTGGGCCTGGACCGTCTCGCAACCATGGAGGGCTGGCTCGGCGGACTTAGTGCCGAGGAACGCCGCGCCAATACTTTCCGCGGACTTGTGGTCACCCTCGGCACGGCAACCACCTGTGATGTGCTAGATGCTGATGGTTCCCATAGGGGTGGCTTAATTGTCCCGGGCCTGAACCTAGCTTTGGCTAGCTTGCATCAGGCAGCCCATCAGCTGCCGCTGCTGCATTGGGATCCGCGCAAGGCGGTGGCCCCAAGCTTGGGACAGGCAACCCAGAACGCGATGCGCAACGGCGTCCTCCTCCAGCTTCGCGGATTGCTTGCTGAGATCAAATCCCTCATGGGAGATGAAAAAACGCTGCAGGTGGTTTTTACGGGAGGCTTGGCTGCGAATATAGCCCGAGACGGGGAAAGCTTCCTCCCCGAACTCACCGTCCAGGGGATTCGTAATTTAGCTCTTGGTGGGTGGCTGGGAGAGTGCTAAAGCTTGCTCCCCCGAGCACCCTCAGGAGAGGTAGAATCCTTTGCATATACTCGTACGCCTTGCAGGCGAAATGATTATTAAATCCCCCTACGTTCGTCGCCAATTCTACCAAAGACTGATGGCGAATATTCGTGCGGCTTTCAAACAACACCAGCTTGCGGTGCGCCTCAGCGAGGAAGGCGGGATTGCCCACGTCTACTGCCATAGTCCCGAAACACCCCTCATTCTCAGCCGCATCTTCGGAATAAAATCTTACTCACTCATCGAAGCTACCTGCCCTTCGACCCTCGAGGCGATTGTAAGCACCGGCAACGAATACTATCGAGAGAGCATCATCGGTAAATCCTTCGCCATACGAGCTCAGCGCAGTGGTAAACATCCTTTTTCCTCGCTGGACGTACAAATAGCCCTGGGCTCTGCCCTCAAGCTGGCCAGCGGCGGCAACGTTAAACTCAAGGCCCCCGACCGCACTATCCACGTGCATACCCGGGGTGAAACCACCTATTTTTATTCGGCGAGCCTTCCTGGCCCCGGAGGCTTTCCCCTCGGGAGCGAAGGACGGGCGCTGTGCTTACTCTCGGGAGGTTTTGATTCGGCAGTTGCCGCCTGGCTCTGCCAAAAACGAGGGATTGCGGTAGACTATGTCTTTTTTAATTTGGCCGGAGCAGCTTACGAGCATAGCGTCCTGAAGGTGGCTAAGCACCTTAACGATACCTGGTCTTACGGCAGCACCGCCAAACTGCATATTATCGACTTTAACCCCGTAGCGGCAAATTTACGCCAAACAGTGCAAGCTCCCCGCTTTCTCCAGGTAATCCTCAAGCGCAGTTTTTACCGTGCCGCCTGCCGCCTAGCTGGGCTAAGCCGCAATCAGGCGATTATCACCGGAGAAGCAATCGGGCAGGTTTCCTCCCAAACCCTTCCTAATCTTGCCACCATCGAGCAGGTCGCAAGCATGCCCGTACTGCGTCCTCTCCTCTGCATGGACAAGGACGAAATTATCGCTATCAGTCGCCGTATTGGTACCTTTGAGCTAACGAAAAACACCCAGGAGTTTTGTCAACTCACCACGGAAAAACCCGCTACCGCTTGCAAGGCCTGGCAAGCGGAAAAGGCCGAGGAAATGGTGGCTATGGATCTCCTCACCCAGGCGGTGGAAAACCGTCGCGTCATAGCACTCGCCGAGCTTTCCCTCGACACACAACTAGAACACTATATTTTTGTTGATACCCTCCCTCCCGCTGCCGTGCTTATCGACTGTCGCAGCAAGGAAGAATACGAGAGCTGGCACCCCTCCCAGGCGCTGCACCACGAGTTTAGCGAGCTCAGCGAGGGATTCACCACACTGCCGGCAACTCCCTCGTATGTTATTTTTTGTGCGCTGGGTGTACAAAGTGCGATTATCGCCGAAAAAATGCAGGCGCGAGGTTATCAAGCCTACAGTTTTAAAGGTGGCAGTTTGCCCCTTAAAAACTACCTTGCGCTTGCCTCGCTCAGCCATTAATGTCATGCTTTAGCAGCGGATATTCAGCTGTTAATCCATAGCTCGGTGCTCTTTCCTTCGCCGCTAAGAGATGATACTCATGGTTATCAATCTGCTTAAATTTTTAGTGACTCTGCTGCACAGCTATGGGCTTACCGCCCAGTGCTGCCTACGGATGATTTTTCAGGCCCGTCAGCACCGTTTAACCCGCTCTCGAGTTGACCAATTAGCTCGTCAATGGTCTCACGATATCATCAAGCTGGTCGGTACCCCCTATCGGATAGAAGGCCTCGACCAGCTCTCCTTTAAAGAGGGCGTCCCCTATATTTTCATGAGCAATCACCTCAGTCTAATGGATATTGTCTTCGCCAATGATGCTGCTCCCAGCTCTCTGCGCTTTATTGCAAAAAAAGAACTATCCTACTACCCCTTGCTCGGACAGGCGATGCGCGCCGGCGAATATATATTCATCGATCGCAAAAACCTGGAACAGGCCAAAGCCGATCTGCAACTTGCCAAAAAGAAACTACAAGCGGGAATTAAGCTCTGGGTTTTTCCCGAGGGTACTCGTTCACCGCAGCCAGAAATGCTAGCCTTTAAAAAAGGCGCCTTTCATATTGCCATAGAACTGGGGGCCCATATTATCCCCGTAGCTCTTATCGGCACCGATGTAATTACTAAGCGCCTGAGGGGAAAATCCCAGGAAGAAGCGAGCGAGGTTATCGTACGCTTTGGCACTCCTCTCGAGGCAAGCCACTTTGGCAAAGATAAACTGCCTGAGCTGATAACCCAGACACGGCAAGCTATTAGCGGCTTACTAACCAGGAGAATCTCGAGTGCCGACAGGTAATTATTTTGTGTGGAATGTGGATCGAGTTATTTTTACCATCATTGAGCCGATTGGGGTGCGCTGGTATAGTCTGTTTTTCCTCGGAGGTATTTTATTCGGCAGCTATCTCTTCGGCAAAATGCTTGAGAAAGAACATAAACCCAGCCACCTTCGTGATACGGGACTGTATTATTTGGTGATCGGTACGATTATTGGTGCCCGCTTAGGTCACTGTATTTTTTATGATCCCTATGATTATTTTTCTCAGCCCCTTAAAATTTTGCAAATTTGGCAGGGCGGTTTGGCGAGCCACGGTGGTTACCTGGGAGTAATCATCGCCTTGTATCTTTTCTGTCGCCGCTATAAAGAAATGCCCTTTTTATGGGCGGCTGATCGGGTCTCCATTGTGGCTGTTTTGGCCGGCGCCTTTGTACGCATGGGGAATTTCTTTAATTCGGAGATAGTTGGTAAACCCAGCAGCGTACCGTGGGCAGTGATTTTCCCCCAATGGGATATGGTTCCTCGTCACCCCAGTCAGTTGTACGAAGCCCTGGGTTACGGTTTGGTCAGTGCTACCCTGTATTCATACTACCTCAACAAAAAACGCCATCCCCGACCAGGGAGTGTGTTTGCCTTAGCCCTGGTCCTTGCCTTTAGCTTTCGCTTTTTTGTGGAACTATTCAAAGAGAACCAAGTGCCTGCTATGGAAGACGGTATGCTGATCAATATGGGGCAGCTGCTCAGTATCCCCTTCGTCCTCGTCGGCTTGGTCTTTTATCGTCTGGCTACCACCAAAACCTTGGAACGACCCTACAAAAAATAATTGACTTTTCCTTTTCCCTGAACCTAATATCTGTCCCTTCTGAGCTGGCTTACGCTGCTCTGCTAGCCGTTTTGTCTGCGACTTTATTTTATTTTTGCGGCGAGATCATGATACCGTTAAACAGAGAGCAAGCAATCAAGATTGCAGAGATTTCCTCCAACACCTACCAACAAGGTGCCTCCTGGGTTTTTGAGGAACGAGAATTAGAAAGCGGTGTTACCCGCCTCACCCGAGTCTCTTCGGAAAAAGACGCTCGCCGACGCCTTAAATCCTGGCGTAAAGAACGAGTCGAACAGCTGCTGCGCTCCAATAGCAGCGGCACCGCCTATACCCTGCGTGTTTGGCACGAAAATCCCAGTTGGAAGGGCCAGGGAGTCTGGCGTTGGGCCCAAAATAACTGGTACCTGAGTCAACAAGATGCTGAAGAAGCACTTGAAAAACAGGAAAAGAAGGAAAATACTCAATACGAAGTTTTCTCCATGCCCATCGCAGAGTTGCCGGGGCATTTTGTCAATCGTTAAAGGTTTCAGCCCTATGAATCAGCCTAAGCTTTCTTCTTGGAAACTCTCCCTCATCGGCCTCTCGCTTATGGCTAGCGCCTTACTCTTCAACGTATTCCACCACCACGATCTGCCCGAGCCACTCCGTGTGCAACAGTTTATAGCCACCTGTACCGCTACCCTTGAGGCAAGCACCGAGCACTGTCAAAGTCTCTTAGAGCAATGGGGATCCTTCTTTGACCGTTAGTCGCGCTCTTTTAAGGCGAGCAGCAGCTTATACAGCTCTTTTTTAGCTAAGCCCCAATCCTTGAATTCTACCAATAAATCTTGTTGGCTAAAGCCACGGGCGATAAGCGCTTTGGCCTTGGCCGTGATTAAAGCTGCTAAGGCTTCCCCCGAGAGCTTCTGCGTCTTGGGATAGATCATCAAACTGACTTCTCCCTTGGGCTTGGCATGCTGCTGCCACCAACTGAGGGCTTCGCTTAGGGCTAGGGTGGGGATCTCTTCATAGACCTTGGTAAGCTCACGGCCGATGGCGATTTCACCAGCGGGGTATAACTCTGCCAAAAGGGCAAGGGTGGCGGCAAGACGCTTGGGCGATTCGAAGGCAAGAATTGAAGCTTTCAGCAGCGCCCAGGACTGACATTCGCCGCGCAATTCACCGGCACGGCTTGGCAAAAAACCAACAAAGAGCAGACGATCAGTGGGCAAGCCCGAGGCCGAAGCCAGAGCCAAAGAGCTCGATGGTCCGGGAATCGGACTGACCACAATCCCCCGCTTCTTTGCTGCGGCGACGAGGCGAAAACCAGGATCGGCGATGCAGGGGGTACCGGCATCACTGACCAAAGCCATTTGTAAGTTCTCGTGCTCCAGGCGTTTCACCAGATTCTGCGCTTGTTTTTCTTCGCCAATATCATGGTAGCTCACCAGTGGCTTTGCCGGCAGATCGAGCAAATGCAAAAGCTTGCGGGTCATGCGGGTATCTTCGCAGGCGATCAAGTCGACCTCACGCAAAATCCGCAAAGCCCTCAGGGTAATATCTTCTAAATTACCAATGGGAATAGCAACGACATAGAGCTTTGCAAGGGGCTGGTCCATAGATACTTTTACATAGGCGATACAGTTATTGGGGTGCGGGTGCTTTGCGCTTATTAGCCTTATTTCCTATATCTGCTGGAAAGCTCGAGGTAAAGGAATAATCATGAACGGTCCGGTTAGGGCTCCAATATATTTTTAATTCCTTATAGGTTGCCGAATTCCATAAACTGTACTGGTAATGCCCGTAGGTCCAGGTGCGCTCGCCCCCAGAATTTCCCACCGCGGTAGGGCTACCCAACAGCAACTCCACATCCTCTTGGTTGGTCTTGCCCTTAATCAACCAGTCCACATCCGTAGGAAAATTCTTGCCGGTGGTAAAACAACCTGCGCTCAGCATTAACCCACCTAATGCCATGCCTATTTTTTTAGCTCTGCTCATAGTGTCCTCAATAAATATATAGCCTCGATTTATTCTGCCATAGCTAGCATACTCTCTTTTTTTTGTAAGGTTTGGAAGCTTTTCACCGATACTGTTTTCAATTACAGTAAAAAAAGATAACTGCGACTAGTTCTGTGCTCTACCAAGGCCGGGAGATTGCCATGAGTCACTATCCTTTGTCGATTTTAGGGCTTGCCCTCATGCTCCCCGGATGTTTCGGCAAGCGTTCAGCTTCCGGTAGAAATTTTCAAGACCCCGTGTTCAACCTGGAAGAATCCCAAGGGCATGATTCAGTCAGCGATTTCTCTGGTGATGTCAGTGGCGAAGGTCGTAGCCGCCCATTGCAGGGGGCTAGTTCATCGCTGCGTGCCTATGAGGATCATCCCCTGGTCCGTCAATGGATCAACTATTTTGCTCACGATCACCATGAGAGCTTTGCCGTTTACCTGCGTCGGGGGAGCCGCTACCGCCTCACCATCGAAGCGATTTTACGTCAACACGCGATCCCGGAATTTTTATATTACTTGGCGATGATCGAAAGCGGTTTTTCGGTCAGCGCTCGTTCTAACGCTCAAGCCGTGGGGGTCTGGCAATTTATCGAAGGCACCGGAAAACGCTATGATCTGATGATCAATAACTACGTGGATGAGCGTCGCGATCCGATTCGCGCTACCATTGCTGCAGCCAAATATCTCAAAGACCTCCACAATGTTTTTCAATCGTGGTTTCTGGCAATGGCTGCCTATAACTGCGGAGAGTATCGCGTCCTTAATGCAATCATGACCTACGACGAGAGAGATTTTTGGAGTTTAAGCGATCAAAAAGCTCTCCCACCCGAAACCCGCAATTACCTTCCCAAGATCCTGGCGGCAGCAATTATTGACAAGGATCCCGAAAAATATGGCTTTGACTACCATGAACCCAAGCATTCTCCCCACCTGAAACTTACCCGCGTACCCACCCCCATCCGGGTGAAAACCCTAGCTGAGACCTTCAAACTAAGCGACGAGAAAATCCGCTTTTACAATCCCCAACTGCTCGGCAACTCAACCCCTCCCCAAGGCGAACATTATCAAATTTGGCTTCCCGCCCAGGTGGTGCACGCCATCGACGAATCCTCCCTCGCCAGTCTCAGTCGTGAAACCACCGACGAGGATGAGTCCACCAACCCCGTCCCTGAACAATACCGTGTACGTAAAGGCGATAACCTGCAAAAAATAGCTGCGAAGTTCTCCATTCCCATCGCCACCCTTAAAGCAAATAACCACCTCCGCAATAAGGCGATTTACCCCAACCAACTGCTCAAGCTCTCCAGCAAGACGGCCGAGACCGTGGATGGCAAACGCTACCGGGTCAAACGCGGAGATAGTTTGGCGAGTTTAGCCAAGCGTTTTGGCCTGAGTATTCCGGCTCTCAAAAAATTCAACGGTATAAAAAATAACAGCCTGGTAGTGGGCCAGGAATTGAAGGTCCCCCTACCAGAGTCTTAAACAGAAGCTACTCCTGGAGCTACTTCTGTCCTGCGAGAGTTACCACTCGGGAGTCTTTACCGTTAATCAATACTCGCAGTGAGCGCCCAGCACTTTCTGCGGTATTTTCTATCATCATCCACACTGTTTGGGCTTTTTTGCCTGAGTCTTTTGGGGGCCCTTCTCCTGGACGATACACGACTACTCGCCGATCGTGTCCGAGTCCTTCCATAAAAGCGTTAACCACAGCAGTTCCCCCCATTTTATCTGCCGCCATTTTTGCCACCCCAACGGCAGGAGTAACTCCTCCTTCCATCAGTAGCCAGGCAACTCCACAGCAGGCCCTCGTGAGGGAACATACCACTGCTGCTTTGTCTCCGTTTTTATGGGCCTGAAGTGCAGTCTTCATTTCAGCGCCTAACTCGACTACATTACTTACCGTCTTTACCGCATTGGCAAGATCACCAAGGGGCCTTACTAAGGACCTAACTTGTTCATTGCCCAAGGTTCCGTACCAGAGGTAGCCCAAACGCCCCGCTTCCTCTTCGCTTGCGGACAATACCGTGATCCCCATTGCTTGCAGTTGCGATCTAATTCCCTGTTCCCCGGCGAGTACTTCTGTTACCGCGTTGACCTCAGCTATTTGATCAACTATTTTGACCGCTGCTGCACTCTTTTCCTGAATAGCTTCCATTACATCTACTGGTTTTGGCGGTCGGACTGTCGGGTCAATTGCTGGCGTTTTGCGCAGGCCGGAAGCTCTACCACCACCGGCAAGGGATAGCTCACTGCTACTTAGCCAGGAGGGGAGGGCAGGAAGGTTGGCAAGGTGTTGATACAGCAGCTCTTGCTGTTCAGGCGCAAGCATCTTCAGATTTTCGTCGACCGCCTGAAGCACAGTTGCGCTATCATCGGCATAAACCGTACCAAACACCAAGCCTAACTCATTGCTACCATGGTCTTCTTGAGGCTCGGCACTGTGCGGCAATTGCTGTCCCTGCTGATTAGCAAAGCTTGATACGTCAGCATCAGTAGCAGGCGATAAAGCTGCTCGAGAAAAGATATTCTTGCACGCTCCCATCAGCAGCAAAAAAAATAATCCCCTAATATAATGAACTAAGCGGGAAGTATGCATACGTGCCTTTATACTATTGCAATAGCGAGGTATACTTTCCCCTCTTCCCTTTGCTCACCAAGCGAGGAGGGAGAACGTATCGAGAGATTTTTTAGAGTTGCTATTATGATATACCCGTCACGTTTAGGTTGGCAACTTTCCTCGTTCGCGGTGAGCCTGAGTTGAGGATGTCACTTCTGTTGGTTTGGAAAACCTCGGCACAGCGTTGCAGTTTTTCCGTAACGGGTTTCGCTCCTCGCCACCCCAAGCATAGCTGGGGGGGCGAGGAGCGAAACCCACAAGGCCGGTGATGGGCTTCCCCCTAGCCTTTGAAATTTTCTAGCATATTGCTAAAA
Organism: Deltaproteobacteria bacterium; assembly: GCA_023250635.1. Taxonomy (GTDB): domain Bacteria; phylum Bdellovibrionota_B; class Oligoflexia; order Oligoflexales; family Bog-1112; genus JAHFAI01. The sequence continues at coordinate 17,163 of JAHFAI010000019.1, forward strand.
TTTATTCGCTGCTGAGAAAGATCCTTCGCCGATGCGGCTCAGGACACGCCGCTGGCTGCGAAACCGCTGCGCGAGACGGCTTGCAGTTTCGCGCCATCGACTAGATAGAAGCCCGAGTTCTATCCAAGAACATTCCTCGTGCGTCTTTAAACTTGATGGTTACCGCGCTATTTTTGCTGCGGGCGGCGCGGAGCTCACGGAGCAACTCTTCTTGTGAGTGAACTTTTTTGCCGTTTACCTTAGCGATAATATCACCGCTTTGGAGATTCAATTTTGCCAACATAGAGTTGGCTTCAGGATTTGATTCCAACTGCACCATGTGGTGTTGTGAGAACATTCCACCCTTTACTTTTACTGCTTTAACGCTCGCACCTAGAGAAGCCAGATGAGCCGTTTCAGGCAGGGGCTGAGCTATGGCAACGCCCGCAGCACTGGTGCTTGAGGTAGTAGATTCTTCAGGTACTGATGGTGCCTTAACCTTGGTGGTAGAGGTGGTAGTATCAGGGACTGAGGTAGTAGAAGTAGTAGAGGTGGTGGAGGTACCTGGCTCTACTTTGCAACCCCTGACCACACCGGTAGGGATGTATTCGCAAGCTCCCAAGTGACCTTCGCGAATATTGCCGCTGCTCATATCGCGAGCACAATCGTCCCAAACGGGCAACAACAAGCCTTTGCAGTATTCTTGCTCAGAACCAATAACATCAAGTTCAGCACAGCTTTTGATCGTCCGGGTAGAACGAGCGATACCACGAACTTGCTCGAACATATCGCAGCTGGTGGCTTGATCTTCGCTCTTACCAGGAATGGTCCACCAATCAGTTTGATGCTGGTTACCTTTGATCAAGGCTTTGATTTTGACCTGGCTACCGTTGGCTAAGGGTAAAGGCTTCGAACCTTTTTTTACCCAAAAAGTTCTTTCTTCGCTACAGGTAAACTGCGAAGTAAAGGGCAGGTACTGATCGTTAGACTCCATCTCATGACATTTTGCTTGCAGTTGTTGCAAGTTTAAGATTTGAGGAGCAGCAAGAGCTGAGCCAGCCAGCAACGAAGTAGCAGAAAGGATTAAAAGACCTTTTATTGACATATAAGAATCCTCATCTAGGTTGTTTTAATTTCTACGCGTTAAACCTTTAAGCGTTCACTTAGTACATGGAACAAGTATCAACAGTTTCTACGGTATCCAATACACAGGTAGCATCATCACTAGAAGAACTAGCCGCATGACCTTCACCCTGATGAGTAGAAGAAGAGCTTGAACTGGAGCTGCTACCCACAACGAACTGGTCACCACAATATTGATGCAATCTTTCCTGACATACTGCTTCCACGTATTCGTGGGTCAACTGATTACAATCGGTAATTGCCACGGGGATACCAACACCGTCTGGCACGCGCATTACTTTCTTGGCGTAAACTCCGCAGGTTCCTTGATGACGAGGAAGTTCTGCGGCAAAGCTTACTTCTGCAGTTTGGAAACGGTTACATTTAGTAGAAGTCTGAGCAAACATCTGTGATTTGTTGGGTAGTGCGTAAGCTCCACCTACTTCTTCCCAGCGCGAGTAGTTGCCAGCGCAAAGAATTTTCATATCGAACTTTTTCATTTGTGCGTTGGATGCAACTTCGTTGCACTTTGCCCGTAGCGAGTCGATATCATGGATATCTGCCTGTGCTAATGACGCTGCAAATGGAACAGCAACTACTAATGCTAATAGCCCTTTTTTTCCTATCATACCATCCTCCATAAGATAACTTTCTCGACTCTGCCCTATGCATTTCAAGAAAGATTATTACTCTGACCAGTGAGAACCTTCGTAAAATCAACGCTCCGCAACTAGTGTTGAGATGCTGCGGGCGTCATAAACTCTTTGCTAAAGATCTCGATATACTTATTAAACTCAGGATTATGCGAACCAATGCTGCCTTTTACCTCGGGAATAGTCGCTGAATCAGGATGATTGACGTAGGACTCTCCCAACCATTGTCCCGCAACAACACGATAGCCACCTTGCTTTTTAAAATTCTTATCAACGTAAAGTCGGTAGTTATAAATCGGCGCTACCGCATCTTTAGTTTTAGTGAGTTCATCGGTCTCTTTTTGGCGTTCTTTCACCAGCCAGGGATAACCGCGAACCAAGTAGGCGTAGTCATGATCAGGGTCTTGCCACAGTATCCAGCGATAGCGATAGAGTGGCTTGTTCCAAACCTGCACCCCAGCCATATCGTCAATAATAAAGGCGCGTTTTTCTACGCCGAGGAAGTGAAGAATCAACTTATGAAAGGCTTCGGGCTTAAGATCTTGATAGGTACCATCGCTTTCGGCATCACCCCGATAGGACATCCCGTACATCTTTTTCGAATAGCGCAGATGGGCAAAAGTAAGGAGCGCTTTTTGGTCAGCAATGGAGAAATATTCCCCGTGTATGGTTCTTCCCGCTGATGGTTCAGGGGCGTTGATAGCAGCAAGCGACCAGGCATCGCAGAGCCCTTCCCAGCTATCCGGTTTGAAGCCGGCATAGCGCTGACGTTCAGACTCGGTGATTTTAGCTTCATAGCCCATAGCCCGGAGCATACGTTCATACTTTGCTAAGGGTGCATCCTGTTCACGGTAGAGAATATCATCACCGAAAGGATACCAATAACCACTCCAGGGTTTTTTAACCCGCAATTCCTGAGGAACAGGTTCTAATTTAGGATCAAGGGAGGCGCTGACATACAAATCGCCAAAATCACGAAATACTTTGTTTACTTCATCAAGAACGAGGGGGTGATAGACGCTGGTAAAATCAGGTCCGTCATAGGGGACATCTTTTTTCTCTATTTTCATAACGGTAAGCTTGCTAGTGGCGGATTCTTTTTCTGGCGATTTTTCGGAAAAAGAATGGAGACTGCTGAGCAATTCATCCGCAAGAATCTGCCGCAATACTTCGTATTTACTGACCAGCATGGCTCGCTCTTCCCCTTGAGCATCGGCAGGAAGGCGTTGCAATTCATTGAGATAATTTATGGTTAGTTTTTTCTCACCGTAGGTAGCAAAATCTTTTTCTTTGAGTGCAGCAGTAATTTCTTGTTGAATTTTTTTGATTTGTGCAACAAGAGGTTCTTTTTCACGGGACTGTTCGGCACTATTTTTGTTTATTTTATTTTTTTCGGTTATCCCGCAACTTCCGCAAAGAAGTAGACAAGAAAGAGAAACCAAATGCCAACGCACGCTCATGATGGCTCCGCTTTAGGATGAATCACGGTAGTGCCGGTGATTCCGAATATGTTGCAAGACAGATTGATTAAGGAGTTTGTAATCTAATTTTAATAATTTGCAAATATGATCTTAGTTCTGCTGAGATTAAATATGGTGCAAGCGTTTGTTGCTGATTTTTCGCCCCAGGGCCTTAATAAAAGATAATTTCTGCCGATAGTTCCTCTAGTTCTTGCCTGGCTAGCCTGTAATTCTGCAAGCTAGTATTTTACTGGAGGAAACCCCTATGAAAGTTGTTTACCTATTTGCTTCATTTCTATTTTTGATCTCTATGAATGCCCAAGCAAGGGACGGCACCGTCCTTGCTACCTGCACTATTCACGACCCACATCATGCGAGCAAATCTAGGGGAGATCTTGTCGTAAAAATCAATAAATACATTCCTTCGTTGACCGCACCTCAGACTCACTTATCGCCAATTTACACCACTTCTAACGGCAATTTTACCTATGATTTCGAAGAGAGCTTTGACGGTTCGGGACGAGTTGGTCTTGGACTCAGCCATGCACATAAAAATGGTAGTGCTTCCTATCTGGCTTGGTTTCATGGGCTCCTTCCCCTTAGTTTTTCCGATATTTCAGGAAAATTGGGTGGGGTTAGTATTGATTGCCAGTAAACTATATCCATCGAATTTTGGTCTGCAAAGTAGCCCCTCTTTCTGCACTTGTGAAAAGTATCTGAAAGAAATCTTCTTCCCCGCAGCAGCTTCTCTCCCCTCGTGCCTCCAGCATGGCAAGGTCGAGGGGGAAAAACGGTCGATTAGCCTCCCGAAAAAAGCTTGGACTCGGCACACTCTCGCGGCAGCGAGAACGAGGGTATTCGTCATAAAGGCGATTTCTCGTAGCAGCGAGCAAGGAGGAGGTCATTCCCTCGCATCGACTTTTAGACACTGCCAAACTCTTGTGCTCCCTTCAAATAGGGATGTTCCTCGTGCGCGGTGAGTCCTGAGTTGAGGAGGTCACTTCTCTTGGTCTGGACGAGGAATCCTCTGACCTAGAGCTTACGGGGGTGGCGAGAGAAGGCGCAGCAGGTTTTTTACCAGGCATTTTTCCTGCTCGGGCTTGACGAGCTTCTGATTTTTTTCGTGCGGCTTGCTGGGTAGGATCTTTCACATAACATCCGGATACCACGTGACAGATGCTTCGTCGCTTTCTTGGTGCTTGGTTTTTCCGTGGCAGGCGGGAAGGAGCTGCTCCTTGTTTTCTTCGCTGAGTCGAGAGGCGAGAATAGTCAAAAATACTCTTGCAGGCATAGAGAGAAACAGCTTTCTTTTTTTCAGCTCAGCAATATGGGCGATTACTGCAGCGCAGCACTGTTTTTCTTGCTCTGCTGCTGCTTTGGTTTGTAGCCACAAAGCGATATCATCGAGGTTTGCCAAGCTTGCCGTAAGTTGAGAAATACGCATGTTTTTCATAAAGCATCCTACCCCTCAGTGGTGAATCTCTGCAAATAATTCCGCTAAATCGCTGACTTCATAGAGTTTGCTGCTTTCTTCACGAAACTTTAAAATCTGGTTTTTTATTAACCATTCAAGAGTGCCGAGCTGCTTTTCCTTCTTGAGCTCAGCAAACCAATGTCGCAAACTTTGCTGCTCAGCTAGCGAATAATTGATATATCCAGAAACGAGCTTCGCCTGGGCTAGCAAACGCAGATACACGGGATCGTTGACGAGCTGTTTGACCTCTGCTTCGTTTAAGTTTTCATTAAAAGCAAAGACTCCACCAGAAAAATTAACCAACAGCAATCCCAAGGGAATTTCGACTGGTCGATCCTCTTCTTCATGGCGTTTTTCAGCTTCAGCAAGCATAATTTTTCGTAACTCTTCCGCTTCATCCCGATCAAGGATAATCAGCTTGCTTACACAGCCAGGGACCTTGTCCAAACACCTTGAGGACTGGTCGCCGCCTACCACCACCAGGGCATTAGTCAATTCCTTCTGGTAGGGGGAAAAAAACTCAAAATGCCGTATCTTTGCCGTCTCATCCTCGGTATATACGGGAGCCGCATTGATGGAAAAGCTCAGCTCCTTGTCCACCATAACAGCTAGCGCCTCTTCCGCATTCCCTGGCTTAGCACGCAAAGCAAAGGCGGTGCGGGCAGGCAACCAAAAGCTCGGAAGTTGACGAAAGCGCGCTTCGCTCAGCTCTGAGGCCAAAAGACCAGCTTCCAAAGGAATTTGCAACATGGCAATCAGCTTATCTGCACTAACACTATAGTGGAATTTTTCTTTTCGTTCTTCATCACCAGGATTAATCTGCTGTTGCGTCTGGGTATTAAGCTCTTGCTCCAGTTGTAATTCTGTTTCGGTGTTCACTTCAGTGCTCTCGCCACTGTTAGGTACCCCCAGGTTAAGGGAGGGAATTTTCTGGGGTAGCAAGCCAAGGCTCTCTCTTTCAAGACGAGAGAGCTCGCTCGCTAAATCAGCTTTTTCCTGCTGATTAGAAATGTTCACGAGGCGTAAGTAGTCAGGATCCTGCCTCAGGGAATTAAACCACTGGCCAAGCATTTCTTCCTTTGGTTTTTCCACTAAGGGAATACCATAATGCTCCCAAGGCTCGCCCCGATTTTCTTCAACAAAGAGAGTCGAAAAACTCCTAAAAAAATCGTCATTCACACCTAGTTGCAGTTTTGCAAAAACCCGACTGCTCAGCGCATGGCGAGAACGCTGCTTTACCGCTCGGAGGTTATGTTTACCCAACTCATCAAGTTCATTCACCTGGAGAAAAAGCAAAAGAGCCGCGAGATCGAGTTTGTGAGTATAACCAGGAAGGTAATTCCTCAGTTTTTCTAGCATAAAGATCTTATCTTCTCGACTTACGACAAAATAAATCCCTTGTTGCAAATGGAGTTCACGGAGACGCCATACTGCCTGTAAGACATCCCGCATAACATTATGCTTAGCTACCACCACTGCCGCCCTGGTCTCAGGGTTCACCTTCACATCAATACCGGTCGTCTGCTGAATTCCCCAATAAGCCGTACTCAGCAGACGATCGTGAGTCGCCGCAGCAAAGGGAGCCACCGTACCCGTATCATTTAAAACGTAAGTACGATCATCGCTGCCAAAGAATAAGACCCTACTGAGATTATTCTGGTGGGTGTGCTTGCTGATTTCTCGTGCAATTTGTTCACTGCTGATCCCTTTAAACAAGCCTCCTGCATCGATGATTGCTGTAGCCGCTCCTGCCTCTAGAGACGCTGCCACCAAACTTTCCGTGCTCTGCCCCTGGGGGTCAATGGTAGTCACCATCGTCTCAGCAGCGGCCTTACGCCAGATTAGACTGAGGGTCTCGGCAAAGGTGTCGGATAACTGTGTTTTCGCGTGAGCAAAGAGATCAGGGAACGAGCTGCGGTTCCACAGGGTTCCGCTCATGGCTGCAGGCGCGGTAAATAAATCTTCAAAGACCATGCTGTTGGCAGCTATCTGCTCGCTATAGGTTTCTAGATGAGATAAAACCTGACTACCAATAAGCCGCACGTAAACTAGCGGAGAGATGGAAGCATGCCTAGCTAATTCCTTAATTCTCTCGAGTTTCATCTGTTTTACCTCCTCGATCCTCGCCTGAGGAAGCAAAAGATCAAGCTCCCGACTTAACTTCGGGTAGGCTGTAGAACGAGCCTGGAGAGCCCGTCGCTGAAAATCTACTATCTCACGAGTAATCAGTGTCTCCTTGGTTTCCTCCATCTGAGCAATTAATGAAGCAAGCGCGTAATCAACAGCTTCTAACTCATTGGCAAAACGAGAGTTCTCCTGGGGGCGACTATTTTGGTAGGGGATGGCGAAGAGAACTCCGCAGGGTAAACCATTTTTGCTCTCACAAATTTCTGCTCGCTGAGCAAAACATTTTTCGCGATCAGCCGGACATGGTCCATAATGAACTAAAAAAACCTTCCCTAAGACTAGGGGTAATATCTGCTGAACCTGCGTGTACAGAACCGCAGCAATATTGCGTAAGATAGGTGATGAAATCGCCCTTAGATAATCCTGCATCTTCACCGGATCATCCTCACTAAGGTAGTTCTTCAAGCCCTCCAGATCAAGCTGGCGATACGCATCTAGCTCACTGCTGTTAAGATAGGTAAGCAAGCTCGCAAAACTAGCATGGGCTATTTTGTCAATGAGCAAAGGTTTATAGGTTTTATGATAATATTCGGGGGAAAATTCTCGTCCGCTGCTCTCCGCAAAGAAACTGAGATGCAGAGCGTTGCGGAGATCATGGTCTGTTACGAGCAAGCTGAAGAGTGCCACCGAAGCCGCAATGGTATCTTTATGCAAGCGGCTTCGCTTACCAAGGGAAAAGCGGTGCGCTTGCATCACGTTGAGCATCGTATCCACTTCATCGATGAGGAGCAAGGAATTTTGACGGAAAAATCTAAGAATATTGTCAAGAATGCTCAGTACCCTGCCACGATCGCTGTGGCCCTGAGAAAACTGTTGATGTAGTTCTATATAGGTTAAATATAAGCTTTTAATACTGGCATCATCAATCAGAGCAATCATTTTGCGTTTTTTAATGGTTGCAAGTCGTTTTTCAAAATCACGATAAAACTTCTCTATCTTCTTTATTTCATCCTTAGCAGTTGCTTGCCGCCAAACCTGGAGCACTTCCACCCCGGTTCCATAGGTAGCAGCAATGCTTTGAGCAATTGTTTCACCGGTGGTAGGTAGCAGTCCGTGAGGAATCGCCACCAGGGAGAATTGCTTGGTGTGAGCCCATGCGAGCAGAGGCGCTAACAAAAAGCTTTTACCCGAACCCATTATTCCCTCGTAGAGGGCTCCACCCTTGGCGCTACTGCCTGCCTTTTCAGCCTCTGAGATCAACAGCTTCAATGCGGCAATCTGCTCATGGCGAATAAGAAGATTATGTTTATATTCAAAAACGAGGTAATCGGGATGTTCAACTACGTTATAGCTGCGTTGACGTGCCAGAACCTCAGCAACTTCCTTAAGTCTGATCTGTCCTCTGGGCGTAGCATCTTTGCCTACATCTGCTCTGACCAACTCAATCAAAGTAGTGGTCATGCGTTTGAGCTGTTGCTCACAAGTCCCGGCGATAAGTAAGCCCGTGGTTTGTTGCCAGAGTTTGTTTACTTCCCCCGTGCTCAGTAAATGATTGGCTTCCACAATACCACGTCCATCTTGACGTGCATAAAGATGAATAATATCATCAATGGTAAGTTGCTCATCGATTCCCGCTTGCAGACCGATACTTCGCTGTGCCCGACTCAAGGCATCGGCGGGAATTTTGTTTGCCAAAGAAAGGGTGTTACGCTCGTATGCATCACGCAGCTTGGCAAATTCGACTCTGCGTTCACGAAGATCAGCAATTAAGGTACCAAGCCTCTTGGCGAAGGCTGCTTTTTGTTGACGGATATTTATAGCTAAGCTCTCTGACTGAAGCAGAATGTTCCGCCGATAGGAAAAATGAACCTGCTTAGCGCTATAAACCGCAAGCTTCTCCTGCGCCGCCTCCATCCCCCTATTGATCAGCTCATCACTACTTCGCAGGGAAAATACCTGGGCGAGTTGCCTATCTGCAGTTTCATCTACAGGCAGAATTTCGAGGGGATGAGTTCCCATTTTTGCCCCCGCAAAGGTGCAAGCACCTCCGTCTTGCAAGACATCAATCCCCGCAGCTAGTAACTGCTTCCGCTTTAAAGCCGCATCAGCATCTTCATCGTGCTTCCGTTTTAAAGCCGCCGCCAACAGCTTGTTTATGTCATCAAACTGATCATCCGCTTGATCTACGCTTTGCCCAGCAGCATCTTCAGCTATTTGAGGATGAAGCGTTTGAGTCACCGAGGGCAGCTCCCCAGCCTTATCACGAGCAGGCTCACCAAGCCTCAGACGCTTGGTAAGGATATGAGACTGTTTTCTTGTTGCGGAGGAGCTCTGATAGGACAAAAGAGGGGAGAATTTATTCAAGAGAAATTGATTTATTTGCAAAATAATTTTATTTTCACCCGAATGCTCCTGTGGACTCCTCAATTTTTTTGAACTGAGAAAGTAGCTGATTGATTTAGCATCAATGGTACATTGTTTTTCAAGTAAGGCCCATAAAATTTGTGCTACACAAACTTCGCTATCACCGCGTTTACCAGCGCTGACCACGGCGAGATATTGAGAAAAATCAGCGATTTTTTGCTCCTTGGTAAGCGCTCGCTTGCCGTCAACGGCTTGCAAATACCCTGGGCCAAAAATTCTAGCACTAATGCTATCTATATAATCCTCGTTAGTTGCCAGCAGGGGGATTTTGTCTAGAATTCCTGCGAAGTTGTCTACTAAGGGAGACTTGCTTATCTCGTTATTAATTTTAGGTTCTCTATCTCTATCGGCGAGTACTCCCCTACATTTTTCAACCGAAGGATAAGTTAAAATCTCATTACCTACAAGCGTCTCGACGGCAGCGGAGCGTAACCAATCAAGACGAGATGTAATTTGAGGAGAATCGCCGGCAACAATCCTGAGTTCTCTTGCAAAATTTAATGCCAATTCTTCGTCTGCGGAGGAGATAAAATCCTCATGAATACTATGAACCGTACGAAAATAATGGGAAAACAAGCTACTCAGCTGTATTTTTTCTATGAAAGATGGTTCCCACATTGGCTCCTTTGGCTCCTTTTTGTAGCTACTCATAGCAAACATAAGTTTACTAAAAGCCAATACCCTTAGAGCTGCTGCTCGTGGATCTAAGTCGTTATTTAGTATGATTAATTTTAACAAATAAACTTCAAGTAGAGAGAGAGCTCCGAGGCTGGTTCGCTTATTTTCTAGAAACCGACGAGCTCGTTGGTAGTCGGCGTTTGCCATCGACAGCAAAGCAAGATGAAAGTGCTTAGCGAGAGAATCACCCCGCAACTGAAGCGTTTTTTTATCAAGAGTATAGAGCAGATAATCTCGATGCGATTCAGCTTTTTTTAAATCGTAGGCAAAAGAATTAGTCCTCACTTCACCCCTATTTATACTCACCGAGAAAGGATGAATAGGCCAGAGAATCTGCCCTTCACCCTGATGAACAAGACGAAGAAAACCCTTAACCTGGGGAAATTCAGGGAGATCTTTTTGGAGCGAGGCAATAGCTGCATCTTCTAGTTGAGGACACAGCCATTTCCCTGCTGGGGAACGAACAAAGCTTAGAGAAAAACGTGGCAGTTCCACTTCTACTGCCTCTTTAGTCTGCTCATTTACCCATATATTAATATAATCAGGATGTTCAATTCGAGAAAATAATGTTAAAAAATCACTCGCTTCGCGAATCAAAAGAAGAGGACTTAATTTTCTCTGCTTAACTCGACGAATTTCCGAAATATCCGGCGAGAAATTCCCCTCTTTTTTTTGATATTTTCCGCGCACAACAGCCATAATTTCTGAGCTTTTTTCTTCTTCGACCACAATCATAAATAAACGCGAGCTCAATTGTATTTCGCTAAATCCTTCAAAAGGAAGGCGCCCTTGCGGCCGAGAATCTTGTTCTCCTGTACTAAGCCACAGATTGCCACTACCAGGAAGCCAGAGGCCATCATCGAGACGACCTGCCATTGATTCTTTATCAATAAAAACAAACCATTGCTGACCAAATCTCTTGAACAGGGCAAATCCCTTAAACCCCGGCTTTGAACTGTCTTTAACAAGGCGGTAGAGTTGCCCTTCATTCGAGGTAAGTTCAAAGGTAGAATCCCTGATGTTTTGCGGAGCAATCTTAAGATCAGGGGTAAAAAATTGCTGAGCAAAATTGATATAGTCTGAAGGAATCACCTGAACTATTTCGCCATTGATTCGCAGCCGCGGTATAAGGGGATTATATCGATAAAACTGTAAACAGCTCGCCTCTCTACTATGGGAGATATATTCTAATGACATTCCACTCTTTGACCTTAAATTCCAGCGACACTGGACTGTGGTGGACAAAACACGAGACAAAATCCGATTTAAAAAGGCATTGCGATCATCTTCCTTAAGCTTATCCAGGAAGCTCCTGGCTGAATCTTGTAATTCGCTAAGCACCTCCTCATATTCACCTTCTCGTCCCACAGAACTATCATCCTTGCTAAAGATTACTTGATCCATTTCATACCAAGAAACAAAAATATCAAACCAAGACTTATGGGTCTGAGGGGGATTAAAGCGATAGTGAGTAAGCAAGGCTCCGTACAAAAAATAACGCCCTTTTTTATCCCCAGCACTTAACTTATTTAGAGCTTTATCAATTTCTACCAGGTTATCAAAAGCTGGTACTTTTTCCGGACGCCACCTCTGAATCTGCGAGTTGAGCATGACAACAAATTGCAGCATCAAAATATCGCCATTCTTCTGAGCTTCTGCCAAACTCGCCTGTAAAAAATTGACGAGAAGACCATCCAAATTAGCTTCTTTCTCCAAAGAGCTAACGAGACCTTCATGGCCAAAAATAATTTGCCTGATCAAATCTTGATAGCTAGGATCAGCAAGGTAAAAAGTGTTTTGGAGAAAATAGCCGAGTCCTTCCCGCAGCTGTCTCTCATGATTTCCCGTAATATTAAGGATACTGCGAAATTCTTGCAGACTTATTTTTAAGTTCTTTTCATTAAATTTAGTCACCTCTGTTTCGCTGCTCCGTTGATACCATATGGAAAGAGGATTTGGCGGAACATCAGCAAAACTAGCTTGTTCAGTGGCAAGATAGCTCTGTGCAAGAGATGCAGTAGGGCTAGCATAGGAAGTGTTTGTTTGGAAATTTTTACTTATATCATAGGTGTTAACTGTATCATCATCATTTACTGAACGTGAATCAACGCGAAGAAAGAGGCGAAGAGACTTTAAAGCCTCACTATAGACATAATTGCCCGAACCAAAGGCGGGATAGCTATTAAAACCCTTAACATACAGATTATTATGCACCAACACTTGAGTGACAGCACTTACCCCCAATAAAGCCTTATGAACAAGCACCTGAGGGTAAAACTGAAGTATTTCTGCTGCCTTGTCTTGATCATAAAATTTTTCTGTAAAATTCTTGTTCGCAATAAAATAGCGGAGATATTTTTCTTGTATCTTATCTTTATAGCGAGCACTCCATTTTGAGTTACTCTCCCTCGTTGGATACGTATCCACTGCAGCAACAAGTTTAGAACTATCTATAACCCCAAATTTAACCAGAGCAGATAAATACTTGCGGCTCTCTTTAAAATTTTTAGCAAAGAAAGAGGGATTAACCCGCTCCAGCAAGGTAGCGAGCCAATCCAGATCCCCCCATTGCTTATAGGGGGGACTGCCAAATTTATAGTGAAACTCACTTTTTTCATCAGGATTTGCCCGGCGAAAAGCAAGCTCGTTTTCAAAAAGTCTACGGTTATTTCCATCTCTAGTTAGCATGAAGCGATCATCTAAAAATGGTTTTTTATCCGCGCTTGGATAGCGGCTCTGCCAAAATAATTTTAGACTTGCTAACTCGCGGGCAAATTCCTTAGAGGAACTGTAGAAAAAAGGGATTTTTCTATCAAATAAAGCAGGAAAAAAGCTTTGACTTAAGGTATAGGTGTCGAAAAAACCTCCCCAGTCAGCTTCAGGAATAGTAACAAAGCGTTCGAGCGCCTGCACAAAAAAAGTATAGATTTTCAGGCAAATAAGATAATATTCTGGGTTCAAACCAATATCTTTACCGCGAATCAAACTGCTTTCAGCAATGAGTGCATCTGCAAAAATTGCATCCAAGGCACTCAGCGCAAAAAACAGCTGCCGAAAGTTATCTAAATGCCAATTTTTGCTCCATCGAGAAAGATCTTCGAGGGAAATTCTTCGAATATATTGCACGATTGCCTTTATAACAAATTTTGGCTGCCGATTTTCGCCATCCAAAGAGCGAACATTCGCGCTTGACTCCTGCTTGTAGTAGCATTCGTTCATGGCCTTAGTAAAACTTTCAAGATCATTAATTGCCTGCAAATAGCTCGGATCTTTAGCGATTTTTGCCGCATATTCTCCCGCATTTTCTTGTAATAAAGACCTGATTATATCACCATGTTCTGATATTGTTGGTTTCTCACTTCCAAAAAACATTGACTCAAATGCATCATTGCTATCTGCCTGAAATTTCCCTGTCAATAGAGCCGCATCCGAGTCAGAAATTCCTTCGTACCTTTCTCTGGTATAGGCATTAGCTTTTTCGGTAATTACCTGCGAATGAGGTAAAGCTGAACTGTTATAACCTTTCCACAGTTCTTCTAGAGGGATCTCCTTGCCACGATTTTTGGCAGACCGCAAACGCTGCTGGTGATCTTCCAGCCATTGCCGATAAAATAAGCGCATGCCCTCATCCACAAAGGGCAGAGGACCAAGACTCCCGCGATCAACTTCTTCCATTAAAAAGGTGAGAGCTTTTTTGGCCAGAGCTCGAATGGTTGGTAGATTCTCAAGGCGTTGGCGATGCCGGCGCAAATAGCTATCCATGAAAGCAGTTTTCATAATCAGTTCGTACAGCTGTATTTTGGCAGGGTTCCGCATCCAGCTGTGAGCGGCGAAATTAAGAGAGGCATAGGCACAGGTTCCGCTTACCTGAGGGCTATGCATGTCCTCGCTATTGCATTCCTGCAGAACTGGCTTCCCTCCTAAGCCTTGGATCACTCCACCATAGAAGCTACTTTTTGCTACTTCATCATCTTTTTCGGATTTGAGTGCAAAAATACGTTCCCACAAGGCAAAAGAACTGATTTTGTCTTTAGAAATGCCACTGATAGCTACATAGGGTTTGACCTTGCCCATCCACCCTAGCATCATCATACCGGCAAGCTCTGCCCCAGCACCGGAATTAACCAGCTGAAAGCGGTAGGTGCCACCCTCCTCAGCAAGCACTTGAATCACCACCGCATGATCTATCCAGCCAGCCTGCAACTGCAGAATCGCACTCCCTCCATCGAGGCGACTGAGTGCCGCAAGAATTTTTTTGTAGAAAGTAGGCACTTCATCCCTAACCAGTGAGGTGGTGAGCTCAACCCCTTGATTGGAAATCCCTATTATCTGCTGTTTTTCCCCAGCGGAAAAATCCCCAAGCGGAAAGGCTCCCCGGAGAGGAAGGGACCTACTTGCGGCCTCGCTGCACCGAGGAGACTCAGGAACAAAGCTTATTATGGGCAGGTCCCCTCCAGCAGCTGGGTCTCGTCCTACTGATTCGTACACACGTTTTTCAAGAAGGTTACGAGTTCGTACCATCACATCGCTTGGGCTCCCCTCGAGTCCACTATCCTTGGCGAACAGATCTCCCACAACATGGGCAAGAAGAGTATCGTCGGGATGGCTTGCCGCTGTTCTGCTTGCCGCAGATAAGGGTGCGGTGAGAGGATTTTCACGAATACTCGCTTTAATCCGGCAATAACTGAGAAGATTGGCAAGCTCGCGTCCCGCTGAGTGCAGTGCTCCGAGGGAGCTACTGAGCACCGCTTCATCCTTACTGCTTCTCATCTGTGCCAGGTGCTTTTCTGCTTCGTTAAGTGCCTGAGCAAGAAGGGTGCTTTGCTCTGCTCTAGTCCAGCAGCGAAGCCCTTGCAGGCCTTCAACCGCGCTTAGATACTGACCATACTGCTCAGCACAGGCTTTGCTATCCTCCGTTCCCGAGGCCTGAATACTTGATAAAAATATAAAAAATGAGCAAACAATCATTGTCCCTAGACGATTGGCCATGGCTTCCTCGTAAATTCGCGGCGATTTTTTTCTTCGGGCTTGATGACAAACCAAAAATTGAGAATATCTGCTCATATTCTAGCAGATATTGCTCTGCATACGATATTTTTCAAAAAAATTTCCCTCGCAAAAACTCCGGACTCACGAGTTCATTATTGACACCAAAAAAGCTTGAGCCTATACCTCCCTGTGTCTATTTGCTTTCCTGATGGGGGTAGCTATGCTCGTGCGGATACTATGGATCGTTGCGCTGCTAGGATTTTTTAATTACTCCACTTTTGCTGCCGAGCAAGACGAAGCAAGTAGAGAGGAAGTTGCGGCGCAATCTGCTGTTACAGAGCCCTCTGCCCGCTGGGTGCAATGCACGGCCTGTGCTGATCCCATAGCAAATGTTTTTCGTAACCCTGAGGGCCTACCTTGTCAGCAAGAAAATTTAGCTTTTGCTTTTTGCTCTAGCAAGGGCTGCTTTAAAAAGTATCTTCTTGATTTTAAGGATTTTTGTGAGGAATGCGAAAGCAAAGCCTATGTGCGCAGAAGCCGAGGTGGAACTATTCAGCTCTGCCACTTCTGTTTGCAAAAAGCGCTGTTGCGAGCCGCTCATTTAGAATTTCGTCAGCAGATTTTTGCTGCAATTATTTTCTCCCCGTGGCTTAAGGAGGCTGAGCTTTCCTGCTTAAACTTAGTGCAGACTAAGGAAGCATTGCTAATTTATTATAGCCACTTACCTGAACGGAAAAAACAGCAAGCAGGCGTTGTTCAGCTGCGGACTATAAACCGAGAGCTCAATTCCATCCCTGCTCAGGAAGAAAGACCACGGCTTGCACTTCTTGAGCTGGAAAGAGCTCTATGGCAACAGCTAACGGAGATAGCACAAGATTTAGGTGAAATTTCCGCTAAAAATCTTTGGCAAAGCGAGTCTCCGACTGATCCTGAGGAGGCCCACAGCTCACTTGCAAGTTGGCAAAATCTTTTTCATGAAGAGTCTTAGCTCCCTGAATCCTATTCTCCAGCAAAGCAAAATAACAAAGCGGCAACAAAAACCCTAAACCACAAACAGCCGCAGTCAGATAACTCAGGCGAATAAAAAAATCCAACCACGAAATTTCGATCGTAGCAAAATTCTTAAAAAGCAACAATGAAACACTGCCTACGTAACCAAAGGCATCGGTAAGATAAATCATAAAACCGGCGGTGCCCACCGAACCGGTCACCGCAATGATGCGATCGTACAATACGCTACCAAAGGGCACATAACCAAGGTAGCAGCCCAGACCGACGAGCATCATCCAGTTCCTCGCCGAAATTTCATCGTGCTGAAACCACCAGGTACTCAAACCAATGGTCAGGGACCCAGCAATCAACAGACAATGAGTCATCAACAACGCCCGGGTATTATCGCGAACAAACATTAATCCTGCCAAGATCACTAACACCAGCAAAGCAATGGGTATTTCGGCTGTGGTAAAAATCGCCGCACTGTGCCCATAGCCAAGATCCTGCCATATTTCGCGAGCAAAATTATCGCGAAAATCTCGATAGGCCGTCAGAAACATATAGAAAAAAACCAGGGGCAGCAAACCTCCTGCATAGGTGCGAAAGAAGGCCACGCGCTCCTGCCTGTTCATCGGTTGGCGCTTGGTTTTTAAGCGCTCCTCCTCCCCACTGGGCGGAGGTATCAGGCTCAGAAGTTTGACCGCAGCGAGAAACAAGGGTAAAAAAATAAGCCCGGTCACCGCCGGCATCCAGTAAGGATTCACCCCCGCCTGCATCACCTCCATGCCCACGGATTTAACCGCCCCACTCGAGACAATATAACTAACACTCAGCGTCGCCCCCAATAACTCAGTGGCGCGTCGCCCCTCTAAAAAAGAGAAGACAAACCCCCACACCATTCCCAGGGGAATGCCGTTAATAAACAAACAAAAAACCTTGCCCAGATCACTGGCCACCGCAAAACCGACGAGGGAAAATTCTGCAATAACAATGGAAGCTACTAAATACCAGCCTCGCCTCTGCCAGGGAGATTCTGAGACCACCTTAATGCCAATAAATTTTGACAAGGTATAACCAAATATTTGCGCGATGATCAGGATTATTTTGTAGTCAAGGGCTGGTAAAAACGGCAGCTGCATTTGCCCTGCATACGGACCTACGGTAAACGGTTTACGAAAAGCATACATGCAAAAATAAGTCGCAAAAGCGACCACCATGCAATACAAATTGAAATGGAGTGGGCGGGTCGATGCAAGCCAATTGGTAATTTTCCTGCCCTCAAGCATACTAGCTCCTCCGAGAAATTTCTCGTCAGTGTAAGGTAGTAATGCAGGAACTAGCGAGGAGAAAAGTTAACGAGTTCGTAGCAAGAGCGTCTCAGCAAATTGGCGCAAACGCGAAAGAGCATAGGAATCAGCACAGCGAGCTAGCTGCGCTAAGGCATCGTGGGTATAGGTCTCAGCAAGGTGACGCGCTTCCCCAGCCGGAAGTACGCTAATAAGATTTTTCTTGTTCTGACGGCGATCCTTACCCGGAGTTTTGCCACTGAGTGTACTATCATCGAGCAAATCATCGACAATTTGAAACGCCGTACCAAGCAAGCCCCCAAAGAGGCGAAAGCCCTCTACCACTTCAGGAGTAGCATGGGCGGCAAGGGCTCCCATCGCGGCTGCCGCAGCAAATAAAGAACCGGTTTTTTTATGGTAGGTCTCCACAACCTCAGCCTGGGTAACCGCCCGCGCCTGATTTCCCGTATGGAGCAGGTCCTGCACCTGACCGAGCACAATACCGCTACTCCCCGAGCTGCGGGTTAACAACTGCAGCATTCCTAAACGCTGCTCCGCTGATAGCTCGACCCTTTCCCCACTGTGCCAGCGCTTGACCAAGCTTCCCGCTAACAAACCGCAGGCGTCACAAAACAAGGTATCGCCAACCAATAAAGCGGTGGCTTCATCATATTTCTTATGAACGGTCGCCCGTCCGCGACGCAAATCGTCGTTGTCCATACAAGGCAAATCGTCGTGAACCAAGCTATAGGTATGCACCATCTCAATAGCGCAGGCGGGCAAGAGCGCAGAACTCCAGCGAGCCCCCAAGGCCTCGCAACTAAGCAAGACCAAGAGAGGACGAATGCGCTTTCCCTGACCAGTCAGCGCATAGGCGCAGCCTGAAGCCAAAGGCTCATTATGATAATAGGTCTTAGCAATAAAGGCCTGGTACTCGGCTTCAAAATAGGCGGTGCATTCGCTAAACGCAGCAATCATAGACGCTCCAAAAGTGGACCAGCACCGACCCGATCCCCACGAAAGGTCAGATGAGGAAAACGCTGGTTAAGCAGCTGGTGAAGCCGTTGCTGGTGGGAGTACTCTCCGATAATATGGACATTGGGCCCGGCATCAAGGGTAAAATATAGCTCCAGGCCTGGCTCCTGCTGCCGCTGCTGACGTAACCAGGTTAAGACTTCAACCGTCTCTGCTCCTAGGTAGATGGTGCGTGGAGTTGCTGTCATCATAACCCCATGCATCTCGAGGGCCTCTTGTTCGAGGAAGGGCCCCAAAGCTGCCATAGAACGACCGCGCAAAGCGGCGCGACAGCGTTCCAGCTTCTCTGCCATGCCGGCGAGACGCGGTTTAAACAAGGGGCTGCTCCAGGCATGTTCATGGCCTGCAGAAGACGAGCAGGATTTTTCTGCGCTAGAAACCAACAGCACCGTATCGGCAAGGTCCCAGTGCTCTGCGCCAAAAATCTGCCTACATTCTTGCTGCTCCACACGGGCACCCGGCAACCACTCCACAAAGCCCCCCCACATACTGCGGCAAGCGCTCCCTGAACCACGACGCGCAAGATCAGCCAGGCGTTCTCGAGACCAGCCCTTGGCGGCAAGCTCCCTAAGACTAGCCGCATCCAGGCAGGCCCCGAGCCCTGCAAGGGTAAGCGCCGCAAAACCGCTCGCACTACTGGCAATGCCGCAAGCAGTGGGAAAAGAATTTGAAGTGGTTATGGTAAGTTTTTCGGTGCAGTTCGTAAGAGCCATAAGGCGATCGAGATGAGCAAATATCTTATGAGCACTTGCCTCGCTGCGGGTATAGGCTCGCCCATTCAGCAGCAGCTGATGATCAACACCGTCGTGGCGCTCAGCCTCGCTGCGCGTGCAGAGATCTGAGAGAGTCATAGAGAGGGAGGGGTTGGTCGGCCACTGCTCATAGCCCGGCTGTTTA
>JAHFAI010000093.1 GCA_023250635.1 Deltaproteobacteria bacterium
TGACCTCGAGAAAAGCTTACGGTTATCGGAGTCCTAAAGTGCATAAAATAGCGCTCTATCATACGTTAGGCGCACTGCCTACACCGGATTGGACCCACAAATTCTGCTGACGAGGCATTTATTTCTACCAATACCTCATTCTTTGCAGAGCCTGTTCTGACACTAATCTCAACCCGTGCTCGTTCTCGGATCAGTTTCACCCGGGCGGTCACTGGGAGATCTACTCCCAAGCACAGGCAGAGGTTGATGCAAGGAAAGGCGCTCTGCTCAGAGTCTCTGAGAGCCATGGACAAGCATGGGTTAAAGTGCTATATCGGATCGGTTTGATTCTGCTATGTATGGTTGTGGTTCATGGGCTGGCTAAGCTTTTTGCTTGCGCATTTGGGCGAGGCTTAGAGGCTTAGAGGCTTAGAGGCTTAGCCGTAAATAATAATTGCTGCCAAATTTAGTAAATTTCAATTGTTTAATCAGAAGGCTCGGTTAATAAAAAGGAAATTAATAATGAGATCAAGCACAATACTTCTTGCTCTTGGCTTGGCGCTAGTCACCCATCTGGAAGCCGCTTCTTCACAACCCAACGTTGGCGCTGCTTTGTCCGTTCGTGAGGAACAACAAGAAGCTGAAGAGGTTGCTCCAACTGTGGAGATGATCGACTTAAAAGACATAGGCGAGCCCTTATCTAGGCTTACCAACAAAATGGTTATACTCGATAGAAATGTTAGAGGTATGGTTCCGCGCAGATCCCTCGACAGTGTTCGCGCTTTTTGCGTTGCCCTTGCAGAAATTAATCACTGCATAGTAGAGACTAGCAAGGTAGTTAAGATTACAAAAATTCGCTCGCCAGTGCATGGAAATCTTAGGACATATGCCGGCTCATTAGAACCTCAACCCGACGAAGTTCCTCTGAAATCCCTATTTTCTCTTCCTCTAAACTTTATTTCATACAGAAGATACAACGTAGTTTTCCCCCAAGATCATATTGCAACTATCATTGCAATTATCGCTGGAGGATGTCGTTCTAATTCAATTAACGGAATTTCTCGGGATCATGATACGTGTCCAGTTTGCCGAAAAGAAGTTTCCGAATCAAATAATAACTGAATTTACCTTTGCGAGAAAATATGGCTGTCCTATTACAAACGAAAAAAGCCATCATGGCAGATTTAGATGTTTTAACCAACTCGATGTTACCGTAGTCTCTCTTTTTGCATTGTAAAAAGATGGACATCGAGAAGTTGTACATGAAAATATCTGCCTTTTTTTATTCTGTTGTACTAGGAACCATAGTCATTCCGTCAACCTTTGCTGCCGCCAGCCCTTTGCATAACGAGGTTGCAGAAAAATTTGGTGCACCAGTAAAGTGCATATATTCAGGGATGCCTACAGAGTTCTCTACGGAATATTACTGGATCGCTTGGGAGCTCGAAGCCGATCCAACAGAAGATTCTCTCTTTAGTAAGTTTCATTTGCATAGAGGAGACCTTATAACAGGGGTAAATGGCCGTTTGGTGAGCAGCAGAGAATCTCTTTTTACTGCTCTGACCTGCGCTAAAAATACGGGGTCAATAACTTTAACCATGCGAGATTCACGAAGAGTATTTTTTAATAGAACTCGTAAAATTTTTTAAAATAATTGATCCGTATTGGCGTTGTTGCATAAATAGGAGCGCAAGGCGGCAAGGAGCGCAAGCCCCATAGATGCGGTAAAAGCGTTATGGGGATAAGTTTTTAAAGCAATCTTCTTCAAGAGCAGAAAACCATGGATCTTCGATACGAGAAATTTAGCCTAGCGCATTTTTCCCTCTGGGAGGAGTATCTCCTGAAGAATCATCGCGTTATGGCCTTTGTTTATTCCTATGCCACCGGGGTAGCAAAGATGCCTTATTACCTTAGCCACCGAGAGCGCTATGGCTTTGGCTGGTATTCGATTTTTGAAAATAGTGAGTTCGTAGGTCGAGTAGGTTTATTTTGGAATAACTCATCACCTGCACAGGTTGAGCTTGGTTATACTCTCCGGGAGGAATATTGGGGTAGGGGCATTGCAACCATTGCTTCTCGCTTTGTAATCGACGAATTCTTTGGTTTAAATATTGCTGACGAAATTGTGGCAACTATCGAAGATGAAAATATCGGCTCGGTGCAGGTGGCGAAAAAGCTTGGTTTTGTATCGAGTGGCAATGCAGAAGTTTTCATCGAAGGCAACTCCCGCCCTCTTAAACTCTATCGCTTAGCAAAAAAGGATTCAAAAATGATTACTACCAGCGGATTAATTGCGGATAAAAACGGTACGCTTCATCTTCATCAGGAGCAACTTCCTGCGCTTTCGGAGCATGAGGTGGTAATAAAAACAGCCTTTGCTGGAGTTAATCGTGCCGACCTTGGGCAGGCCAAGGGGAGTTATCCTCCTCCTCCGGGGGTTACTGAAATCCTCGGTTTGGAATGTTCGGGCGAAATAGTTGTCGTAGGCAGCTCAGTTACTGAGCTAAAAATTGGCGACAAAGTGATGGCCTTGGTCTCCGGTGGTGCATTTGCTACACACGTAATTGCTGAAGCGGCAACCACCTTTAAAGTGCCTCCTCATTTATCTTTGCAAGAAGCGGCAGTTATCCCCGAATCCTTGTTTACCTTCTGGGAAAACACCTATATTGCCGGTGGGCTTCGTGCAGGGATGGTTTTCCTTGTGCACGGTGGTGCAAGTGGTCTCGGTTCATTTTCAATCACAATGGCAAAAAATATCGGTTGCCGAGTGTATTCTACGGCACGTGGCAAGGAGCGCGCAGCGTTTGTTAAGAGCCTCGGCGCCGATCTGGTAATCGATACGGAGGGGCTCAACAACGAGGAGATTGCAAATCAGCTGCTCTCTATCATAGGTGAGAATAACGTTGATGTTATTATGGACCACCTGGGGGGAGCATTTTTAACGCCTCACTGTGCTCTCCTAAAGAAAAAGGGACGGATGGTGTTGATCAACAGCGCGGTAGGCAGCATTGCAACGCTTGATCTCGGGCTTCTTATTGGCAAGCGCTTGCATCTTATAGGCTCGGTACTGCGATCGCGTCCCTCGGTAGAAAAGCAAGAAATTGCTGCCTCTATTCGAGAACATGCTCTTCCTTTACTCAGCGGTAAAGGATTTAAGGTAGCCGTTGATCAAGTATATTCTTTATCTGAGGCTCCAAACGCCTTCACACGAGTTGAACAACGATTGAATAGAGGCAAGGTTCTTTTACAGACTTATAAAAATTACTTACAGAGCTCAAATTAGCGCGCAGAACAGGTTCTGCGAAGAATGAGGTATTTGTAGAAATAAATTCTTAGGCTTCGTCGATCGACACCTTCACGGTCCAACTCGTCCTGCGCCGCGCAGCATAATAAAGACTTCAGCAGGATAGCCATGGATCTTATCAAACTTGACAGCTTGTGCCTGGCTTACGCTCTTCCGGCCTTTTACTTATCAAGAGAAGGCAGCCTGTAGTTCCGACCAATGGAACTACAGCTCGGAACTACAACAGAACTACATTTGGGATTATTTCACGTGATTTTTGGTGATATTTTTTATGTGAGCCCAGAAGCTTACTTTGCTAGTTGCCTGAAATGTTTATGATTTTTACTTTGATTGCTAACGATAAATCAATTGATAGGATTGGCGGAGAATGGGGGATTCGAACCCCCGAACCAGTTTCCCAGTTACCCGCTTTCCAAGCGAGCGCCTTCAGCCACTCGGCCAACTCTCCATTTTTCCCGTAAACAGGCAAGACCGTAATACTAACCCATTTTCTGGTAAACATCAATAGCCCAGAGATTTTCCTATGGAGCGGGTGTCCGAAACCCCAATCCACCCATTTTCTGAGCGAGCTATCGCCTGGACATCCCCCATTCCCCTAGTGGCTACCCGTACTTTATAACCTCGCTGCTGCAAGGTAAGAACGGATTTAAGTGGCATGACTCCATACTCAACCTCGATCTCGTCGGGCAACCATTGGTGATGAAAGCGATAGGCATGTACCGCCTGATCAAGGGGCAACTTGTAGTCCAAAAAATTAATAATCGTCTGTAAGGTCGCCGAAATAATATGACTCCCCCCCGGAGAACCCACAACCATCTCGAGCTTCCCCTCTGCGCCAACAATAAGGGTTGGAGACATGGATGAAAGCATGGTCTTGCCCGGTTCAATCGCATTAGCCTCACCCCCCACCAACTGGTAAGCATTGGGAACACCCTCCTTTATAGAGAAATCATCCATCTCGTCATTGAGAACTATCCCCGTTCCCCGGGCCACCACCCCCGAGCCAAAGGTAAAATTAATCGTCTGAGTGGTACTCACCCCATTGCCAAAACGATCAACCACCGAAATATGCGTGGTCGATGGAGACTCATGAGGCACCTGGGGGGCCTTGGCGAGCTCAAGAGAAGGGGTAATCCGCTGGGGCTTTATCTGAGAACGGAGGCGAAAAGCATACTCCTTAGAAAGCAGGCGATCTAAAGGCACATCCACGTAATCCATATCGCCTAAGAACTTCGCCCGGTCGGCATAGGCCCGCTTCATCACCTCGGTAAGCAGATGGATACTCTCAAGCTGATGAAAGCCAACTTTCTGAAGGTCGTCACCAGCGAGCATATTAAGCATCTCAATAATATGCACCCCTCCTGAGGAAGGAGGAGGCATCGCCAGCACCTGATAGCCATGATACTCTCCTACCAGGGGCTGACGGATCTTCACCGCATAATTACGCAAATCTCCTGCAGAAATAATCCCCTTGCCGGCTTGCATCTCAGCAAGAATTTTTTCAGCTATTTCTCCCTTGTAAAAAACATCCGCGCCATGCAGAGAAACCAAGCGCAGGGTTTTTGCTAAATCGCTCTGTTTTAATAGCTGCCCCAGTTGCAACGGTTTACCTTTAGGAACAAAAATTTCGGCACTACCCGGAAAATTTTTCAGCACTTCAAGCCGGCGAACGATTGCATTTGCTAATTCTAAGTTGACGGGAAAACCTTCGATGGCGATTTTAATTGCTGGTGCCATCACGATAGAGAGCGGCAAAGAACCGAAATCTCGGTGGGCCCGCAGCAGGCCCGCAACCAATCCCGGAACGCCGACCGAAAGATGACCGTTAACCGAAGCATCTGGAATCGTTTTGCCCGCATAGCTAAAACCCTTAGGCTTGCCGGAACTATCGAGATACATATCGCGATGGGCCCGCTGAGGAGCGCGTTCACGGAAATCGTAGGCACTCGCGCTCCGTTTATCTTCTTGGTAATAGAGCAGAAAACCGCCCCCGCCAATACCAGTGGACTGAGGGCGTAACACCGAAATGGCAAAGGAAGCCGCCACGGCCGCATCCACAGCGTTGCCTCCATGCTGAAGCATGTCGAGTCCGGCTTGGGAAGCGAGGGGGTGGGCGGTGGCAATCATCCCCTGCTTACCGTGAGCGACAAAATCACTACGTTCGCGTTTTTCGGCGGAGGGAAAGGTCGGAACTGAAGTAGTAGAGCAGGAAACGCCGAGAAGGGTTAAAAGACCTAAAAAAATAGAATTTCTGAACTGAGAACGCACGGTCGATCTCCTGGAAAAAGTTTGAAACGGCCCCCAGTATAACTCACTACTCAAACTATGCAAAGGCCAACAAAAGCATTTCGAAGCAAAGCATTTCGCCATAAGATCATTTGGTGGATAGATTATCAATGCACGGGGAGTACACGTATGAGTCACGATGAAGTCATTCAAGTGCGAGAAGAAAGTACCGTACTACATATCACCTTGAACAGGCCGGAGCAATACAATGCCATGAATGCGGCCCTGTTGCAGGGCTTACCCACAATTCTTGAGCAAGCAAGCAACCCTCGTATTCGGGCAGTAACAATTATGGGTGCTGGTCATGCTTTTTGCTCTGGCGGCGATATAGCGCAATTTGCTGGCTTTATTGCTTCTCAAAAAGTTCCCCGGGACATGCCGGAAAATCTCCATCTGGCAATTAGAAAAATCCGCGCACTTCCCAAGCCAGTTATTGCTCTAATCAATGGCGCCTGCGCAGGTGCTGGCTTTAGCTTGTCCCTAGCCTGCGACTATTCTTTAGCAACCGCCAGTGCTAAATTCAGCCTCGCCTATTCCGGTATCGGCCTTGCTCCCGACGGAGGTTCCACCTACTTTCTCCCTCGCATTCTTGGCTTCAAGCAGGCCATGAGCTTGTTTCTGGGGGGCAAAGCGCTCTCCGCTGAGGAAGCCCTGCAAGCAGGTTTAGTAAGCGAGATCTGTGCTGATGCCGAGTTTGCAAATCGCAGCCACGAACTGCTGGCTCGCCTCGCCAATGGGCCAACTGCTGCTTATGCCAAGGCTAAAGCTTTGGTGAATCAGTCCTATGGTAACTCTCTTGATAAGCAACTTGACCTCGAAACCGACGCCATCTGTGATAGTGGCTTTAGTCCGGATTTCAGGGAGGGGATCATGAGTTTTGTGGAAAAAAGAAAGCCGGTGTTTAAAGGGAAGTAGGAGTTCGAGCATTTTTTGAGTATACCCATCCTATTGAAGGGTTTCGCCAAAGCCCTAGCTCTTTTTTAGGAATCTACCATGAAGAAAATCACCATAGTTGGTACCGGCCCAGCAGGACTTACTGCTGCTATCTACGCAGCCAGAGCGGGTTTTAAGCCTACGGTATATGCGGGACTCCAGCATGGCGGACAGCTAACCACCACCACCGATATTGAGAATTTTCCGGGTTTTAGCAGTGCTATACCTGGCCCCGAGTTGATGGCAGCGATGACTAAACAAGCTGAGCACGTCGGCGCTACTATTATCTACGATACCATCACCAAAGTGGATTTTTCCCAAAAAACCCTGGTTATGTGGGCTGAAAATACCCGTATCGAGAGCTCTGTCGTTATTATTAGCACCGGCGCCACTGCAAAAACTCTGGCCTTGCCCGATGAAGCCAAGCTTATGGGACGAGGCGTATCGACCTGCGCTACCTGTGATGGCTTCTTTTTTAAGGGAAAACGGGTGGCCGTAATCGGTGGTGGAGATTCTGCCATGGAAGAGGCTCTTTATCTCGCGAACCTCTGTAGCGAAGTGCTCCTGATTCATCGACGAGGAGAGTTTCGCGCTTCAAAAATTATGCTTGAACGAGCAGAAAAACACCCTAAGATAACCTTTAAGACTCCCTACACGGTGAGCAAACTCCTTGCAGATGCAGCTGGGCTTAGCGGTATCCGCTGCCTCAATACGGTGGACGAAAGCAGCGAAGATCTACCCCTGGATGGTTTGTTTTATGGTATCGGCCATACTCCAAATTCTGAGGTATTTAAGCCTTATATTGCCACCGATGATCATGGCTATATTCGGGTTCACGACTATACCAAAACCAACGTCCCCGGAGTCTTTGCCGCAGGAGACATAGCTGATCCTGTCTTTAAGCAGGCAGTTACCGCTGCCGGCATGGGTTGCCAGGCGGCAATTCAGGCTACCAAATATATTGAGGAGCAAGGGCACTAATGTCGCTTTTGACCAGGATCTTCAAAAAATCTCCGAACCCTCTTCCCCCTCCCCCCCCTCCTCGGGAAGAAGCGCCCAAGGCTCGTCCCACAGCCAAAACAGCGGGGCAGCACAAACCCGAGCAGCTGGGTGGACAGGCCCTGAGCGGGGTGCGGCAGATTATTGCGGTGGCCTCGGGTAAGGGGGGGGTTGGCAAGTCCACCAGTGCGGTGAATCTTGCCTATTGCCTAATAGCTCTGGGCTACAAAGTAGGGCTGCTCGACGCCGATATTTACGGCCCGTCCTTAGCAATAATGACGGGAGTAGGAAATCCCGAAGAGATGCAGGGCGCCTTAGTGGTACCCCCCATCCATCAGGGTATCAAAATGATTTCCGTTGCCATGTTTGCTTCGGCTAGCAGCGCCCAAATTTTGCGTGGGCCCATGGCAGGTAATATGATTAAGCAGTTTTTGACGAACGTCGCCTGGGGAGAGCTTGATTACCTGCTCATTGATTACCCACCAGGAACGGGAGATATTCAGTTGACTATCTCCCAGACCGCCTCTCTTGCTGGGGCGATTATGATTACCAGCCCCCAGGAAATTGCCCTTGCCGATGTTCGCAAAGCCATTGCCATGTTCGGAACCTTAAAGGTGCCGGTACTGGGCATTATTGAGACCATGAGCTATTTTATTTGTGACAGCTGCGATAAAAAGCACTTTATCTTTACCCAAGGGGGCGGGGCTAAACTAGCCGCAGAATTCGCCCTCCCCCTGCTCGGACAGATCCCCCTTGCAGCCGAGATTACGGCAAGCAGCGATGAGGGCAAGCCCCTGAGTCTGCATCGAACGAGTTCTCCTGCTGCCCAGGCGTATCGGGCTGCTGCTGAGCAATGCCTCAGCGAGCTCGGACGCCTCAGTCAACAGAACACTGCAGCCCTTGGCTCCTTTACTCTTCACTGGAAACAGTAACCATGAACTATCCCGCAGCAAGCGCCATCAAAGAAATTTGGCAAAAAGATCCTCGCACCCTTGCCGCCACCTGGCTCGACAACCGGCAAGCCCAGTGGGACGTGGTTGCTCTTCGCCGCCAATGCCCCTGCGCGGAATGTGTTGATGAAACTTCTGGAGCACGAAAACTCGTGCCAGAACAAATCGCCGAGAGTGTTCGCCCCCTTGTTATTCGCTCGGTAGGTCGCTACGCCATGGCCATTGAATTTAGTGATGGTCATCGCACCGGCATATACACCTACGATTTATTAAGAAAGCTCAGCCAACAGTAGCCTTTATGCTCGACACCGACTCTTACCGAAAACTTGGCAAAGCCATTAGCGAAACCCACCTGGGCAAGCGCATCGATCGCTATTTGGCAGAGCATTTTCTTTTCCATTCCCGCAATCAGTGGCAGGGATACTGTGCCGAGCGCCTGCTTCAAGTAAATGCCTTGCCGGTAAAAGCTGCATATCGCCTCAAGCTCGGCGATGTTATTTCCTACTATAGTCCAGGCGAGCAAGAACCTGCCGTCGACCGCGGCATAAAAAAGCTCTGGGAAGAGCAGGGGATTATTGCCGTGTATAAACCCTCCAACCTTCCCATGCACGAAGGAGGGGCTTATCGCCTCAATACCTTTGCCCAAGAACTTAGTAAGCACTTTGGTGGGAACTGGGCTGCGGTGCATCGCCTTGACCGCGAGACTAGCGGTATAGTGATCTGCGCCGAGGATAAAAACCTCCGCAATGAACTAAGCATTTATTTTCGCCAACGAGAAATTACCAAAACCTATCTGGCTATCGCTATCGGTGTAGGGACGAGAGACAGCTGGGAGGTAGACGCCCCCATTGGCCCTTGTCCCAATACCCGTTTTCGCACCAAGCAAGCGGTGGTGAGCGATGGCTTACCCGCCCAAACGAGTTTTAGGGTACTGGCAAAAACCTCACGTTTTACA
>JAHFAI010000020.1:0-31050 GCA_023250635.1 Deltaproteobacteria bacterium
TCCCTATTTCTTTCTCCAGCGGTATTTGCCGGGCATGGTAAGGATTCCGCTAAGCAAGAGAAACACGAGAAACAAGATAAGCAGGCGAGCTTACGCAAGGCTAAAGATGAAGCGAAAACAGCCTTTAGGCAGTTTATTGTCGACCTCTTCCGTTGGACTGCCAAGGCCTATAGCAAAGTCGATAATGGCGAACGTAAAGAGGAGATTTTTTTCAAATTCACCAAGGAAGAATTTGAGAATCTCCATGATTTTTTTGAGCGCAATCGGGCTCTGCTGGTAGAAATAAATCGCCAAAATGATCTTTGTCAAGTCAAAGGCCAAGAGCTGATTCCTCAAGATGTCTATCTCTTTATCAAGGCTAATTTTGCCCTTAAAACCATCTCTGATCCCATCGACGTCAATGTGATGCTGCAAAAGATGGTTGGCTGTAATTTCGGCGGCAAGGCCCTGGGTGGTCGACCAGGCAGCGGTGGACTAATCGACAAGGTGAGCGAGTTCAACCTTAGTGACTGGCAACCGATCAAGAATTTTATCAATCAATTTAAGGACACCCTTACTCTCGATTCTCGAGTGGCAAATCACCTGGGACGGATTCTCTTGCCCCTCTTAAAGCATTACTTCGACTATATGGATCCGATTTCTCGCCTGCGTTTGTTTAAGGAGTTAATTGAAGATTCGGAAAGCATTGAACTAACGGGAGAGCATCAGCACGATCTGGAGCAGGTCGCTATTAAAATTTTCCAAAATACTGGTCCCGTTTTGATAAAATTTCTCCAGCAATTGCAGGAAGAAGTAAGCGGAGAGACCCCTATCAGTAAGGTTCTCGATGGTCTCAAACGCAGCAAACCAATGTTTGCAAGCACAGCAGAAGAGATCAGTAGAAGCGAATTTGCCAGCATCTATGGTATGCAAAAAGTAAAAAACTTTACCTTTAACAGTCAGCCTCTGGGAATTGCCAGTATCGCTCAAACCCATAAATTTACCTTTGCTGATAAAACTTACGTGATCAAAATCTTGAAAACGCGGGTTAAAGAGGTTTTTGAGCGAGAAAAAGCCATGCTGGCTCGCTTGCTAAGCGATGAGAAAAATATCGATGATTTCGATAAGGGCCTTAAGCAATCCATCTTTAATATGATAGCGGGAATTGCCGAGGAAATGGATCTCGCCCATGAGATGGCTAATATCAATACCGGTAATAAGGTCTACACCAATCCCGAGGCGGGGGTGAAAACCGTCAGCATACCTGACCTCCGCACCAGCAAGGAAGCCACACGCCCGATTCGCGATAAAGACAACGCTGCCTTAGTCATGAGCCTTGCTCCGGGCCAGCCCTTAGGCAATATCTTGCGCACTGGCGGTGAAAACGAATTGCGTACCGCTTATGAGTTGGTGCAAAGCCTTTATCGTCAGTATCTCCATAAAGCCCTTAATGGGGTTAATGGCCTGAACTTCTACCACGGTGACCTTCATCGTGAGAATATTTTCATCGATCTACAGCCCTCCTTAGGCAAACCCTTCCTCACCCTGATCGATTTTGGTAATGCTGGCATAATTAAACCGGGATTCCGCTCTTCGATTATTCAAATTATGCAAAGCACCCGTGATACCAACACCACGATCAGTCGTTATATCGTCAAAAACATCGAGAATCTCGGGCGGGTGTTGCAGCAGTTTGTTGCTAGTGAATTCATGGCTGGTAAACGAGATATCGCTGCTAACCGCACCCTGGTGAACGAGTATTTTGCCAGCTGCTTTAACCCCAATGGCACGGTCGAGCAAAAGATGATTGCCAACCAGCAACTGAGCGATCGCAAGGATGATCTCCTTGCCCTCAAAAAACGCTTAGCTCAAAGCCTCGAAACCGCTCCGAGCAATGTTAAAGAAATTCAAGATAAGCTCGCTGAAACGAGCGATTCGGTGGATTTCATCAATGCCCTGCTCTTTAACTGCCTCAACGGAGCAACCAGCAAACTGCTGACTACCTTAGCAGAGAAAAATTCGGTATCCGAAAAACTCATCGTCGTCTTCCAAGAACTAGAAAGAAATGGTATTTCTTTGCCCAAGGAAATAATTTTCTTTAATAAGTCAAAGGCACTGCTTGAAGGAATTCTGACCAATATAGCTCAAAAACTCGAGGCTCTTAAAAGTACCTACACCTACGTAGAACCGGAAGAAATTTTTGATGAGGTTATCGGCGCGATTAAAAAATAAATTCCGAGGATTTGCTGGCCTCGCCCTGCTTCTTCTGGCAGGTCTTAGCTGCAGCAGCCTCCTACGGGGGGCAAGTTTCGAGCAGATACTTGCTACCCGGCAAAAACTGCTCAGCTATATGGAGGAGTGCACCAGGGGCTCCACCCCAGTAGCCGGAGAAGCGCAGTCGTTTTTTGTGGATAGCCTGAGCACTGTTAAGGAAGCGCAGGAAGTACTACAGATTCTCGGCAGTGATCGTGGTTACAGCCCCATAGATCCCTCGACCTTAGTTTTAAAGCAGCTCTTTACTAAGGCAGCTCCCGCCCAACTCCTCCCCTTGTTTGCGGCTTTTATCGCTGCTGGAGGCTTTATGGTGGTGAGTCCCCTGACTTTTCCGGCAAACGAACGCGAAAATATCAACTATACCCTCTTCCATAATTTCCTCCTCCATTCCTCCCATCTGACAAACGAGGTCTTGCTCCCCCTTCTTGCTTTAGGCACTGCTCCTGAGCACAGCCTGCTTCCCTTATTTGCCGATACGCTCAGCCAAGCCTCGACGAGGGAATTTGCCCGTTGTTGGTGGGAACGACATAGCCCCGAGTTGCTCAGATACTTTTTGGACAAACAACAGTGGCAAGCAGCAATTTTTTTGCTGGAACGCTTAAGGCATCTCAGCATTTCCTTGCTGGTCCCGCGCCGAGGCTTGGTACCATCGGGAGAGCTAGCTTTTAGCAGTCCGCTGCTTGAGGAGATTCTCACCAGCATGGCTGAAAATCTCGTGCACCTTTACCCTGCGGAGAGCCAAGCTGGGGATGAGCGGCCTGCTGAGCAGCTGCTCAGCTCCCTTAGGCAAAGTTTTGGTTCCTCACCGTTTAACCAGGAACAACTGAGCCGAGCCAAGACCCTGACGAGCTTTGCTCATACACCTCTAAGTAGCAAACAAGGTAAGCATCTCTGTGGTTTTCTTGGCAGTGGGATGGTTCGCAATCACTTCATCCACCAGCTGAGTGCCGAAATCGCTCCTCAGCTAAGCCTCGGCAGCAAGAACAGCGAATTTTTTACGAAACTTGTGGCTTTTTTCACCAGCAAGCACAAGCATTTTGGGCAGTTTGCGGTTTTTAACGGTTATAATGAGCTATTTTTTAGCAGCGCGGCTCCGCACTCGTCCCTGTTTGCAATAGCGTTGCGAGAGCTTAATTTCCGTGCGCTTGAATACATCTATTATCTCTGCCCGCAGCCCCATTCAGGATGACGGAGCAAGAAGCCATTAGATTTCGCTCCTCGCCACCCCCAGCATGGCAGGAGGCTTACGGTGGCATCAAATTCCATCCCCTCGAAGGGGATAAAATTTGACCCCACCTCAGCCTCCTGCCATGCTGGGGGTGGCGAGGAGCGAAATCCACAAGGCTGGTGATGGGTTTCTCGATTTTGTATCGCTGCTTAATGCTG
The DNA here is from genome assembly GCA_023250635.1 of Deltaproteobacteria bacterium. Classification (GTDB taxonomy): domain Bacteria; phylum Bdellovibrionota_B; class Oligoflexia; order Oligoflexales; family Bog-1112; genus JAHFAI01. Next base: position 3,640 of record JAHFAI010000020.1, read on the forward strand.
CAATGCTTTTGAATTATGAGACAACTCTATTGACTACTTGATATTGGGCAGTCTCATTCAATCTTCAAGATGAGCTATAAAAATTGATGTTGGATCCGTTTGAAAAAATTGCAAACCTAAACGCGATGGGTATAAACTGGAGTAGTAGTGCTCAACTCAAGGGAGCAAGGTGGTGTTACTATGTATATGAAAATCCTGTTACTCGGTGGTTTATGTCTCGCCAGCCCCGGCTTTGCTTTAATTGAAGGCCAAGTTTTTATGGGTTGGGACCAGGGTTCTTTCTCAGGCAGCCTTATCCATGCTGATACCAGCGCTGTGCAAGGCAGAGGACTGAGTGCGAGTATTTTCGTAGATCCTATCCCTCTTATTCCCCTTGCCCTAGGCCTTGTGGGCAACTTAGTCAACGATGAACTACGTGATGGGGAAAACAACAAAATTTCCTCCACCGGGCACTCCTACAGTGCTGAGCTTATGCTTTCTTCTCCGGTTAGTTTTAGCGGCTTGCTGCCTTACCTTAAAGCGGGGCGCCTGCTTGCCGGACGCTATGCAATGACTCACGAAATAAAGAATGCCACCACCATTGCCGGGACTCGGGCTGAGGCCGGCAGCGAAGCCGCCTATAGCCTCAGCCCTGAGGGCTATTCCCTTAGCCTCGGCCTCAAGTATAAGCTCCTGCCCACCATCAACCTCCTCGCAGAAGCGCGGATCAAGAAGGAAGTCCTTAACGTCGATAGCGTTGTCATTGCAGGAAAAGCACTTGCTGCCAGCGTACCTGCCGAGGAGCAAAAAATGCTTACCTTACTGGTTGGCGCGAGTCTCGGGATCTAAGGTATGCAAGCCCGGCCCTTAATAGCTACAATGGATATTCAGGGCATTTCAAGAGTATGAGCTAAGCGCGACCAACGAATTTTCCAAGTAGTCTCGGCCGCAAAGGGAAAGAAAACGCTATTGACTACCTGACTAATATCAGCAAGGGGAATAGAACCGAAATTACGGGAGTCGTAAGAATTGCTGCGATTATCCCCAAGGACAAAGGCATGACCATGGGGGACCACGAAGCTGAGGGGGGCGCGATGGATATCTTTTTTAGCCCAAATGACTGCGTAGTTGAGGTTTTTTTTACCCGAGGTCTCTCTGACCAGTACTTGCTCTTCACTGAGCAGTTGGGGATATCCCTGGTAGTCTTCGGGGGGAGATGATACCAAAATCTCATTGAGAAACAGCTTCGTGCCCTCCAAGCGTAGGGTATCTCCACTTAGAGCGATTACTCGTTTGGCAAACTGTTCCGTTCGCTCATCGGGATTGACAAAAATTACAATATCCCCCCGTTTGACTTTACCGCTGCACTGCGGGCAATTGTAATTTCCGCGGGTGAGCAGGAATTCCTCGGGGAGGATGGTGGGCATCATGCTGGCAGTTGAGATCGGCATGATGGCTATATATTTGCTGTTGATCTGCCTCTCCACCAATTCATTGAGCAGACTGGCAGCAAGGAGTATGCCTAGGCAAACAATTCCTCGCGTCGAGGTTTTTGCACCCCCCACCTTGGCGAGTTTGCGGGTAGTGAGCAGACTTTCGATCACCCCATAAAGGTAGAGGAGTGTAGTCGTAAGCCATCCTACTGCAGCCCAGGGCAAAACCCAGCTAGGGCTTAGGTGGGAAGCAAGCACTAGAAAAAAGCATGAAGCGGTCAAATAAAGCAAATAGATGAAGCCGCCCAAGGCGAAATCACCATAATAAACTTGGCCAAGCCCAGGCACAAAAAGCGCAAGGACAAGGGCCAATAAGGGTTTAGGTGTATGAGGGGGTCTTGCTTCCCTGTTCACAGCGTTTTTCCTTGCTATACCCATCGTGACAGTCCGATGGGTATAAGACATCTCGTTTGCACAAGAAATAAATCTCCACTACTATAGCACAGGTCCACCTACAAATTCTTACTCTTGTTCCGAGGAAAAGTATGCGATTTTTTTTACTTCTTAGTTGGCTCGGGGTATTCGTGGTGAGCACCAGTGTTTTCGCTGATTCTGTCTGTGAGCGGCTTTTTACCAGCAGCGGTGAAGAACTATTTATGCCAGGGATTAAGCTCAAGCATTATTCGCTGATTGTTGCTGACGAGGATCGTCGTGAGGAAATTTTGTATTATATTATGATGGGGGCTGAAGGCTGGTCGACGGATATAGCGCTTACCAGTGAAATAAATGATGTGGAACGTCAACGGGTGAAAATGCTTCTCGAAAAAATTGACAGCGATCTCTTTCTCTTTGATCCGAAGGAGAGTTATGAGGAAAATTTCCTACGTTTTGCCGGCAAAGAAAAAGCCATATCTTCCTATATACTTGAAGATCGCGGCGCGAAGAAATTTTATAGCTATCTCAGCAATCCTTTTGATGTTTACGAATATGGGCTTATTTTCGATTTAGCCGTCAATAAGCTGGTTGCGTATACTGAAGATAGCCTGTGTTTCCCCCTTCAACCCGTAACCTCTGCCAAGTATTCGCTGAAACTCTTTTGATGGTCTATGCCACCCTGGGGGGTGAGCTCTATAAGACGGGTAGCGAGGGTCTCGGCAAATTCATGGTCGTGGGAACTAAACAATACGGTGCCCGGAAAGCCGATTAAGCTATCATTCAGCGCTGAAATTGCTTCAAGATCAAGGTGGTTGGTGGGGCCGTCGAGCAGTAAGACATTGGCGCCGCTGAGCATCATCCGTGCCAGCATACAGCGAACTTTTTCTCCTCCCGAGAGTTTTAAGGCAAATTTTTTGGGCTCATCGCCGGAAAATAACATTCGTCCCAAATAACCGCGAATAAACAGCTCGGATTTATCCTCCGAGTATTCGCGCAACCAATCGATCAGGCTTACCTGGCGATCGGCAAAGAAGTCATCATGATCTTTGGGCAGATAAGCCTGAGTGGTGGTGACTCCCCAGCGGAAGCTACCGCTATCAGCGGGTAGTTTACCGCTAAGAATATCAAACAAAGCCGTGCTGGCATGTTCATTAGGACCGACAAAAATAACTTTTTCGCCTTTTTTTAGGTAAAAACTCAGATTTTTAAAGAGCAGTGTTCCGTTTAGCTCCTTACTGAGGCCCTCTACTTCAAGGAGAATATCCCCGGCTTCACGCTTTTGGCTAAACACGATGTGAGGATTGCGGCGCGAAGAGACGGGTAGCTCATCGATGGTGAGTTTTTCGAGGAGTTTTTTGCGCGAGGTGGCTTGCTTCGATTTGGAGGCATTGGCACTAAAACGTTGAATAAAGGCTTCTAGTTCGCCAGCCCGTTGTTCTTTTTTCTTATTTTCGTTGCTTTGCAAGCTGCGGGCTAGGGCGATGGCTTGGCGCCAACAATCGTAATTACCGGCAAAAAATGAGATTTTTCCGTAGTCTATATCGGCCATATGGGTGCAGACTTGGTTGAGAAAATGTCTGTCGTGGGAAATAATCAAAACAGTTTTTTCGAAGTCTCCCAAATAGGTTTCGAGCCAACGGATGGCGGTGGCATCCAAGTGGTTGGTGGGCTCATCAAGGAGAAGCACATCGGGATTACCAAAGAGCGCTTGGGCAAGCAAGACCTTGACCTTATCCGCATCGCTCAGTTCGCGGATATGCAGACTCAGCGCTGCTTCTTTGATGCCCAGGCCGTTAAGTAAGGTTGCCGCTTCGGTTTCTGCTTGCCAACCACCGAGGTGAGCAAATTCGCTTTCGAGATGAGCCGAACGAATACCATCTGCCTCCGAAAAATCGGCTTTAGCATAGAGGGCATCGCGTTCGCGACTAATCGCGACTAAGCGCTCATTACCGAGGAGCACGGTCTCGAGCACCTGGCAGTCGTTATAATGGAAGTGATTTTGCTTAAGAACCGAGAGACGGACGCCGTTGGCGATATGGACCTGGCCTTTTTGGGGGAGGATTTCTCCGGAGAGAATCTTCAGAAAAGTCGACTTGCCGGCACCATTGGCGCCGATAATCCCATAGCAATTACCGGGGGAAAAGCTGACCGAAACATCTTCAAAAAGCTTTTTATCGCCGTAGCTTAAGGCGATTTCTGAGGTACTAATCATGGTTGAAACAGTCCAAAGTGAATGGGGAGGGAATTATACGGATTTTCTTTGAGGTAGGCAAGCAGGGAATTTCTTTAGAGAAAAGGAACTACTCAAGGCTTGCTGCATCTTCGCTGCTTTCTTCGTTGCGGCGCGTGCTCACAGCCAGACGGCTGCTCTGCTGCTCGCTCCTTGAAAGCAGCAAAACTGCACCAAGCCCTGAGTAGTTGGCGAAGTGCTGTTTAGCTGTGAGCTTCGTGGGTATGATCGCCGTGGTGATGGTGCCAATGGCCATCGTGGTTGTATTCCGCGATGCCGTTGGTGGTACGGCTTTCGTGTCCGCAGTCCTTACCGTGCTGGTGGTCATGACCATCGTGGAGAGGGATATGGCAATCGTGCACTTCCGAGGTCTTGACACCCTTTACCACGTGGTGATCGTGGCCTTTGTGGTTGTAGTCCACATGACCTTCGTGGTTGCAGGTAGGATGAGCACATTTGCTGCTGTGCTTGTGGTAGTGCTTGGCATGGACGGTGTGGTTGCTATGATCGGCGTCGGCAAAACCCACTGCGGCGATAAACATACTGGCACAAAGTACTAATGATTTCATCGAAAACTCCATCGAGTGGTAAAATTTTTAAAATAAGATTGAGACCAAAACACTATGGGTATAGCTCGCGGAGGTTTGAACAAACAGCCTGGTATTAGTGAAGCAAAAAAACGTAAGCGCTCTTGAAAGAGCAAGAGGCTTGCTCGTAAAGTGGCAATCCCCAGAAGGCCACTGGGCAGGGCATACTCGCCAGCACAACGCTGGCAGTCGCTACTGCAATGGCTACCCTGGTGATGTTCCCTATGTTCGGAGCTCGGCGCGTTGCCCCTATGATGCTCGGCCTGTAGATGATGCCCCGCGGCAGCGGAATTTCCCAGCCACAGCCCTCCAAGAAAGACCACAGCGAGCAGACGCCTGAGTTTTGTCAGGAAGGGTGACACAGTAGGCCTTTGATGAGAAATCATTCGCCTAACTGTAGCAGAAGGGATAAAAAAGTGTCAAGAGGGGCGCGAGCCCCTGGGGAAGTTATTTCTTCACGGGTTCTTTTTTAGACTCGACTTTGGGTTCGACTTTTTTAGGCTCTTCTTTCTTGAGGACTTCTAATAGTTCAACGGTAAATTTCAATACCGAGTTAGGAGGAATACCAGGGGTACCGCGACTGCCGTAGGCGAGATCGCTCGGAATAGTCAGTTCCCATTTTGCGCCTGGCTTCATCAATTTTAGGGCTTCGGTCCAACCAGGAATTACCCCATTAACGGTAAACTCAGCTGGGGCGTTGCGCTTATAGGAGCTGTCGAATTCTTTGCCGTCAAGCAGCGTACCGCGATAGTGAACTTTAACGGTGGAATCGTCCTTAGGAGAGTCCCCCTTTCCTTCGCTGAGTATCTTGTACTGCACACCTTTTTCGGTGACTTTAATGTCTTTAGCTGTTTTGTTACTGGCAAGGAACTTCTCGCCATCTTCTTTGTTTTTCTTGGCAAGGTCAGCCATGTTTTTCTCAAGGGAGGCTTGGAGTGCGGTCATGGCATCTTCGATTTCTTTATCATTGAACTTAGAGGGTTTCCCAGCCAAGGAATCTTCAATACCTGCAATCAGGCTTTTGAGGACTACGGGGATATTCTGCGATTTTAAGCTTGCGCCGATGCGGCTACCTATGCCGTAGCTGGCGGTCTCATTATTCAAAACCGGCGCGGCTTTTTCCGCTGCAGCCGGAACGGCAGCGGCAGGGTCAGCGAGGGAGTTACCAGCCAGGGCCCAGCAGCTTCCTGCAATTACCAAACCCGCAAAGATTGACCGTTTTTTCTGTACCAGCATGGGGAGCTTTCCTTTTACCTAAAGATTATAGCGAGGAACCATTCTCAAAGTCACACCTAGGGCATAGGGATAGCACAAAGAATCTGCTGAGCAAATGTAATTTACATTGAAATGTGTTAGATTGAAGGGATCATCTAAAAAAAATTTAAAACCCGAGAGCACCATGGAGAGCATAATGAAGCGCATAAATAGCATTATTCTCAAGCTTCTGTTGGGCAACCTGCTCTGCTGGAATGTTGTATCGTTAGCTGCAGGTCTTGTTCTGCCCTCGGCCGCAAGTCAGCGAGAAATGATTATTTCTACCGCTCCCGATGTAGCCAAGCGCCTTAAACAGGTTCTCGGTATTGAAGAATCATCGCTGCAGCTGGAGAAATCCGCAGCACTTCGCACGTCTCCACTGGTGCTGCTTAAGATTCAGGCTCAGCAACTGGAGGCGATTTCTCAGTTAATTCATCGGGAGTTCCACCGCTGTGGCGGTTTTATGATCGAAGCTGATGGCGCTAGTCTGGCGGAATTAACTCTTGAGTCAGCGGTACACGCCGATTTGGAGCGGGATAAAGGCCTCTATCAGATCAACCAACAGGTCTTGGTGGAGAAAATTTCGAGGGAAGTCAGCGAGGGCAACCTTCTCACTACCATTAAAGCCCTTTCCTCCAACCCGAACCGCTATTATCGCTCAAGTCATGGCAAGGCTTCTCAGCAATGGCTCAAGGAGCAGTGGCAGGCGTTGACCAAGACCCAGTGGGGAGTCAGCGTTGATTTCTTTGCTCACGGGGACTTTCCTCAACCCTCGGTAATAGTCAGCTGGAAGGGGTCCCTTCGCCCCGAAGAAATAGTGGTGCTCGGTGGACACGGTGATTCCATTGCCGGAATGTTCTCGCGGGAAAGTGCACCGGCCCCTGGTGCTGACGACAATGCTTCGGGGATCGCCACGATTACTGAGGTGCTGCGTCTGTTGGTGGCGCAGAATTTTCGCCCGGAACGCAGCATCCATTTTATCTCCTATGCGGCTGAGGAGGTCGGCTTGCGGGGCTCTGCCGAAATAGCTCGCCACTACAAAAACCAGGGGGTAAACGTGCAAGGGGTGATGCAGTTGGATATGGTCAACTTCTTCGATGGTCGTAACGATATGGTTCTGATCACCGACAATACCGATAATGAACAAAATACCTTTGTTAAAAATCTCGTTGCCGCCTATTTGCCTCGCATTCGCCTTGGTGAAAATCCCTGTGGCTATGCCTGCTCGGATCATGCCTCGTGGACGCGTCAGGGATATCCCGCTTCGTTTCCCTTTGAGGCGGCGATGGAGGACTATAACAGCGCCATTCACACGGCTCGCGATACCCTCGATCGCAGCAATAACAACGCTCGTCATGCTGTTCCCTTTGTAACTCTGGCCGCTGCCTTTGTGGTCGAGCTCAGCATGCTCTAGTACCCGACATGACTATATTTGACTATATAGATCATATATAGTTAGTCGCTGGCGCGAAATAGCATATTTCGTGCCGCGACGTGTCCTGAGGAGCAAAGCGACGAAGGATCTGTCACGTGATATCCGGATGTTATGTGAAAGATCCTTCCTCACTGCGTTCGTCAGGACACGGCGCTGGCGCTTTCGCGCCAGCGCCTAGTTATGAAAGGAGTCGCTGGTGAAAATGATTAATATCGCCAAATTTAAAGCTGAATTGAGCAAATACCTTGGCTATGTCCGGAGGGGCGAAGAAGTAGTGATAATGAATCGCAATGAATCCATTGCGCGGGTTGTACCTTATCAGGAGGTTGTTTCGCCCCAGTTGGCACTTGTGGCGCAAGCGAGCGAGGATTGGCACAAACTTTTTTCTCTGAAAACAAAAATTTTAAAAAGGCCTGCAGGCGATAGTCTGCTTTTTCTTCTGGAAGAACGAGGAGAGCGATGATCGCTTATATAGATACCTCGGTGGTGTTGCGGATTATTTTTGGCGAGCCACATCGTTTGCCCGTTCCTAGCAAAGTGCAGGGGCTGTTTGCTAATGAGATTCTTAAAATAGAGTGCTTTCGGACCTTAGAGCGGATGCGCCTTAGCCTAAATTTTAGTGAGAAAGAAATGGTCGAATATTCGGTCAATCTCAATCAGGCGTTGCGCTCCATTAATTTAATTAAATTTGATCAGTCCATAGGAGAACGCGCCTGCCAAGCTTTTCCGATTACCATCAAAACATTGGATGCAATCCATCTGAGCACCGCCCTGCTCTGGAAAGGTAAGAAAGAAAAGGAGATGATTTTTCTGACCCACGATGAACAGCTTGGCAAGACAGCCGCCGCGGTTGGATTTACTGTGCTTGGCTGCAAATTTCCTTAAGGTTCGACCTGAAACTCGCGACTGCGGCCAATAAAGGGCACGATTTTACCAGTGAACGGGGTTTTGCTGTGTCCGTAATACACGAATCGATAGGTACCAGGGAGTGTCGCTGGGGGAATCGTCCACGTGCTGGTAACCAGCGAACAGCCACCGAAACAGGCCAGTGAATCTTGACGCTCCCAGCTCCAGGTACTGGCAAAATCATTATCCGTGGCAATGCTCTCCCAGCTCAAACCATTTTGGCGTTGAATTTCTAGCAGTTTATTGCCAGGCAGCAAGCTATTGTTGGGGTGAGCGCCTTGAAAGACTACCTGTGCGGTTTGCTCCGGGTGATAGCTGCTTTCTGCTTGTTGAAGCACCTGACCGAAGGACGAGGAACTGCCGCTGGCATCGTAAATAACCCCGATATGCAGATCCTTCATATACAGGGGATTTGACTGGGGAGGTGGCACCGTTGCCAAAGCGGGCTCCGCTTCTCCCCGCCGTTGCTTAGCGAGAGCAGAAAAAATTTGGAGATAGGCGCTGTGCGTATGGGGACCGAATTGGGTATGTCCGCCCTCGTAGCGTTGTTGCTGGTACTCCTCCCAGGTGGTTACATAGCCGGAATAGGAATTGCTCAATCCCGCGATGATAACCCGTTCGATGGCCAGGGGGGCGAGTTCCTGGGCCACCAGCTTGCGCAGGCGGTACCCAGCCATAGTGGTCAATTCAGCAGGCACTGCCACCAAGGCGAGCTGTCCGATGGTCACTAATTGGAAGGGGAGCACCGAGGCGGTTAAATCAATATGGGGGCGATTAGTCGAAAGCAAAATCGCCTTTGGTGCATGGCAGCGATCATCGGCGGGACCATTGGAAACCAAGGGAGCAACCAGACCGAGGGCAAAGCGCATGGGGAGCGAGGGGATTGGATCACCGGCTTTCATGCCTTGGTAGAAACCGGGGACTCCGCTGGGACCATCGTCAGCTCCTGCGGCGAAGGAGTAGCCCAGGGCGCCCGGGCACAGTAGGTGATCGGCATCGCCTGTAAAGGCTTTGCGGACCATGAATCCCGGCATGGTGATCCAAACTTTTTGACTTTTGATTGGTGGGCTGATCTCTACCTGTGCCTCGTTGTAGAGCTGCTGGGCTTCCGCAAATTGTTTCGTGCCGATGATCGTGGTTTTTTCCCTATCGCTGAGTTCTGGTTGGCTAGCAAAAATATTAGGCGAGACATCTCCTTCCGCTCCGTTGGCAAAAGCGGCAACAAAACTCGGGGAGCTTGGGGCCTGCCATTTTTCAAAGAGCTGGGCAGCGACGCCTTTGTTATCACCACTAATCAAATGATTGTGGTTGGACATGGAGGTCAAATGAACGGCAAACCAATTAAGCATACCGAGTTCTGTCCCCTGGGCAGAAACTAAGCGTAGGACGTGCATCTGCCGGTCGCTTTGCTCGTCCTTGAGTTCTTGTTCCTCGGGATCGAGGGGGCTTTGCCCTGCTGCAAATTCGCGATTGCTGGCAAAGGCGCTTGGTGAACGATTGACACTGGCACCGTGCAGTTTGCCATGATGGTAGAGAATTTTGCCGGGAAGGCGAGTACTCCAGGCTAAGGCTATGCTGGCCACGATACCATCGACGATAAGGCGAAAATTATTGCGATCAAAACCATTGATGGTGAGATTGTACAGTGGGTGGCTGAAGAAGCCTCCCGGTCCTGAGTGGGTGTGGGTTGCCATAAGCAGGGTATTGCCATGGTCGAATATTCCTAGGCCATCTTTGCGTAGTCGATCGATAACGGCTAAGGAGACAGCCTCTGAGATCATAGCGAGATCGGCAACCACTATGACTAGGGGGGGGGCGTCCGAAGCGTTTTCTTGCAGGACGATGGCTCGGGCAAAAAGCCGGGTAAGAATGCCTTTGGTTTTTTGCTCGGGTAGGCCGTAGCCCATCATTCCCCGTTCGGCTGCTGGTCCGGTAATATCCGCTTTTCCCGTGCCGATCAGCAGCCCGGCTGCTGAGGAAAGGGCAAGGGAACTCTTAGTCAGTGCGAGCACTGCGGCAAAAACTCCAATGGTCCACGAATTGAGCATAGCCCCCCCTGTGAGTATTTAGGGGACACACAGCAAAACCTTTACTACTCAAGTTTCGATTCTGGTGTGTGTCCCTAATGGAAGAATGAATGTAATGATAGCAGATCATATGCTAAAATAGAGGGAATAAGCATGCAAAGCTATTAGAAGAGTCTCTCGCACACCCTGGAGAAGATCAGCGATGCCTAAGCTCCCACCTCTGTTTTTTCTCCCTATGATTGTTTTAGCAAATTTCCACGGCTGCATAAATCAGCACGAAGAAAAGTCACTAAATTCAGCAAGTACCGCCGTCAGTACTGCCCTCTCCTTGCACCTTAATGGTGTTACTACCGAGCTTAGTACTGCCACGGTAAGCACGACTTCCAGTAGCCTAAATATCGGCATCATCGATTCCTGGAAGTCAGAAGGTTTTGAGGTGATTGATTTCGATCCTCAGGGCCATCTATTCAGCGTAGGGGGGAATGCTCTCCCAAGTTTGCCCGAATGTTTTGCCATTGCACCGGTGATTGAGCCTCGCATTACCGGTAGCAACCAATGCTCTCTCATTACCTCCTATACAGTTGGCGCGGTGAGCGCTCTACCTTCTCTTACCTATTGCACATCGGGGACCCTAACTGCCGAAAATCAAGATGCTGCTGATAATTTTTTGCTTTATTGGCAATCGCGGTGGGCTCAGGTAGCGCTTGGTTTGACAGGCATAGAAGCTCGTTCCCGTCTTACGAGGGATGCAGTCCCCGAAGAATTGGTCCCCCATGAAGGTGAACTGAGTAAGTTGGAATCGTCGCCGGATTTAACCTTTAAAAGTAGCCCCTCTTTCTGCACTTGTGGAAATACTGAATTAGCTCTGGCATCGTAGACCCATGCAACAAACATGAGGTAAATGATGGCAATTAGCACAATTCAAGCAGTTGATAAGCAGCTCGCAAAAGTCAAAACTAAATTTCAGGAATTCGATAAAACTGCGCCTCGCAGTAAAGGACGGCGGTACCCAAAAAAATTATTAAATTTGCTTCGTCGTGCCTTGGAAAAAGGTATTTCTCCAGCCGTGCTTCGGCGTCATACAAGAGTTTCGCATTCAGTGGTGAAGCGCCTGGTACCAGCCCGGGCGGAAGCACCGATGGCCTTGCGAAAAAATCAACCAATAAAAGCTCGTCGCCTTGAGGTAGTAGGCCTAAGCTAGCAATCGAACCTAAGCCAGCCGTGATTCGTTTACCGTCGGGAGTTTGCATTGAGTTGAGGGACCACTCAGTACTCTGCGGTGATTTTTTAGCGGCACTTGCACGATTGGAGGTGCCTTATGCTGCCTCCCGCTAAGCTGCGATGTGTACATGTTGCGCTGCATAAAGTCGATTTTCGTAAATCTCATGATGGGCTCCTTGCCGAATGCTATGCAATGGATTTTGACCCCTTTGCCGGTGATGTGGTATTCATACGTGACCGGGATTGTGGCAATATTATAATGTAGCTCTCGCAATTTTCAAAGATTTCACCGACGTTTTTCTTGTTTTAAAGTTCGGATCAAAGACATAACTGCCTTGGTGACCGTGAGCTTAAGGATCGTTTTTATGCGTGAAAGGAAGAAGGCTTTCTCGTTGCCGATGTCGATAAAGCGCTGAGCTGACCAGTAGCCAAGATCAAAGATGTATAGCGCACCAGCCATAAGTCCTGGAAAACAGCGGCTGTCGTGAGTGCTGCCCTCAGTGAACTGAAACCATTTGACCGCGCCAGAGACAAGATTAATCGCCAAATGGAGCTTCAAAGCAGCGGTCATGAAGGTGCCCTTAAAATGTTCACTGAGACCATCCCAAAGCGAAACCTTTATGAGTAATTTTCCTGTTAGAAGAATTGTCAATTTCGATTACGGTGTATGTCCAAAAAATCTCTAATGAACATTGCGGGAATTGAAATCAATTAAGGTATCAGTAAACGGATACAGCGATTCGAAATCGGTGGTGACAATATTAAAACGTGTCCCCTTGTGTTGCCAATCACGCAACCATTGTAAGCCCACATCCCGTAATGGAGAGCTGAAGTTGGAAAGATTGTTGTGATCGCCCGGGGCAAAGTTTATACGGAAAGCCGGCTTAATAATTTCGATGGGATCGCTCGATTCGGTCATCAAGAGTTGCATATCATTAAAATGCTCTATATCGCGATTAGGTACGGTACGCTCCCAGTAGTCTTTTAACTTTTGCACGGTGTTGGCATTCGCCCAATACTTCTTCAGACCCCGGAGACTCATCACCGAACTGCCCGTAGACCAAAAATCATTAAAGGTTACATGTTGAGCAAATTCACGGAAAGACTTGCCCAATTGAGCGCGAAATTGTTGGTTCGCTCTACTCAACAGATCTTCACCCTGCTGGGCATTTAAGGAATCTTCCACCGGGGAATCGATGGCAATATTGATCAGCACTACCTCGCGAGGATGCTCAAGAGTAAAGCGTGAAATCTGCCTGATGACCTTCTCCAGAGTCATGGCGATCAAACCATGAACAATGACGATTTTGCCCTCACTGTCGGCAACCCGAAAATCGAAATAACGAATCCCGTAAATTAATTGCTCGAAGATCGAGCGAAATTGCGTCTTGGCCCAACCGGCGACAAAAGGGCGAGCAAACACATAGAAAAAAGTATCTTTAGGGCCCAGAGGCGAAAAGATATTCATTTTATAGGTAGCTGAATTGTGGGTTCCGGGAATTGCTATGTCCAAAAGTTTGGTATTGGGGTGCCCAGAATAAATTTGGGACATCCAATCAGCGGGGAGATAACCATAAGCAGAAGGGGACAGCAAAAGAATCAGCCATAAGGTTACTGTGCGCATAGTTTTTTCCAACTTTTTTCTAAATAAAATTATTTATGAGCAAAGAATAAATTTTATTATCGAATCAAGGAACGGTTTAATTTACTATTTCGTCATGCAACCAATAAAAATTACCAAAGATTGCGGAGGATTTGTGGCGCCTACCTTAAGAGTACCGAAATTATTCTTGTTGGTGCTGGTAGCAACAGCTACCAGTGGCCTAAGCTCCTCGGGAGATTTTTATCAAAAATATGCTGAGCTCCATCAACAAGCCATGGCCGAACATCTTATTCCCATGCCGATTACTCGTCCGGCAAATTGCCCGGCTATTTCGGTGGCCTTTGCCGATATTTCTGAACAAATGTCTGATTTGGCCTTAAGTCTCACCGATGGTCTGTGCTACGAAAAACACTCGAGAACCATCGCTGAATTAGCCCGTCTCAACGGCACGATCAATCCTGAGGTGGTCAAAGATCTGCCGCCTCCCGAAAACGGTGCTTTGGTGGATGTACTGCCGGGACAGGTCATAAATATTACCAATAATCAGATGCAAAACGTCAAAAACCAAAACTCCTTGATCACCGGTTTTTTTAATCTTACCAAAGAAAAATCTTGTATCGAGAGCTTTAAACGCCGCAGTCGACTCTCTGCAGTAGCAGGGACTCTGGCAAAAATCGGCACCCTGAGCCTCTTTCTCCCCAGCCAGTTAGGTCTAGGGGGGAGTACAGCGAGTTTTTTGCTCGGGGGCTCACTGCTGGCTCTCGATAAGATACTCCAGCCTAAATTTACCTGGAATTATCAAAAAGACCGTCGCGATTTTATGGCCATGACTTGCGCCTTCTATCATCTGCGTTCTAACCTGTATTATGCGGGATTTTTTGATGTGGCTACCCCTGAGGATCCCCAGCGCTTATCCCATGCGGAGACTCTGGACACCAACTTGAAGAAGCTCTCTTCTTCTACCTCGACCTATCTCAATGAGTGGGGTGAGTCCTGGAACAAAAAACTCAAATCGCTGATCACCTCGCACAATCAGCAGGATAATATTCGTCTCTGTCAGCTGATTAAAGAAGCCACGAGTCTGCTCAACAGTCCCATTGCCCAAGGTCTGAGCGTCGAAGAACGCTTGACCGTGCAAAGTTACCTCAGTCGCCAGCTCGGGCCAATGACTACGGTCTTAGGTGAACTGCCGCAGCCATATCCGGAAGCAACTAAGGCGATTGCGATCATGAACTCCATGGATAAGCTCTCTCATGAAGATATTCTGACCCTGGGGCGCAAAAATTGGCAGCTTGCCCATATGCAGTCGCTGCTCTTTCACCTTGACGCGATCAATAAGCAGCAGTGCGGTAATATCGAACGGGTAGTGAACGATTTTAACGAACGCCATGACTTTGATCCCCAGCTTAAAAATAGTACGTTTAATGAACAAAAAGTCATGACTGTCCACCAGCTGCTCGGTAAAATTGGAACACTGCGCCATGATCTCTCGTGGAGCGCCCAGTCCATCAAGCGCCTCTCGCTCAAGCGCAGTCTGAGTCAGTTTGATGATGGGGCGATGAATCAATTCGATATTTTGACCGAGTACCAAACTATCACTGATAAGCTCCTCGGCAAAAAAGGCTGGTCTTTTGTCTCCTATTTGCTGACCCAGGCTCAGGATAATATCAACGATTTTATCAAGCATTTTGGCCGCTGGACCTATGAGCGGGAAACCAACGTACCGACCAAAATGCTCTGTCGTGATAGTTTTGTGGTGGAAAAATATTTTGATCTTGCTGACTCCGCAGTGGAATATGCCTATGACTTTTTAATGGCCACCGATGAACTCTGGTCGAGCGTCGACAAACGTCGTCATGGTTTTGGACGGATTATGCCGCTTTTTCAATCCACTTCCATGGAGCTGTCTTCGGCTAATCAATCCATGCAGCTGGCGAAGTCGGTGCTCACCGCCCAACCCGCCTATAGCGAGCGCGATCTCGAGGCTATTACTACGCAAATTAGTCACGAGACGGGCAAGGTGGTGTTGCTGGTAAAAGGCCAAACAAAAAATCGCCAGGTTCTTAATGCTTTTAGCAAGGCTAATTGCTACAATATCACGCCCTAGTGGGGAGCTCCTTCGCTGTGCTCAGGATGACGAGGGGCTCAGCGGGGGATGACGAATTTTTTACCAGAGGAGCTGCTTTTGTCCTTAAACCGTTCCAATCAACAGCTAGCAGCGATGCGGGAGCAAGCGCTGCTCGGTGGTGGCACGCAGAGAATTGCCGAGCAGCACCGACGGGGTAAACTAAGCGCTCGCGAACGCCTTGAGCTCCTTCTTGATCCTGAGTCCTTTGTGGAAATCGATGCTTTTGTAGTGCATGAGTGCAGCGATTTTGGCATGGCAGACAAAAAAATATTGGGCGATGGCGTGGTCTGTGGTTGGGGAAGCATAGACGGCAGGATTGTCTATGTGTACTCGCAGGATTTTACCGTCTTTGGGGGGAGCCTTTCCACTCGCATGGCGGGCAAGATCACCAAAATAATGGATTTAGCCCTACAAAATGGCTGTCCGATTATCGGTCTCAATGATTCAGGGGGAGCGCGTATTCACGAGGGGGTAGCAAGTCTTGGTGGCTACGCCGATATTTTTTACCGCAATGTTCGCGCCAGCGGCGTGGTTCCCCAGTTATCGCTTATACTCGGTCCCTGTGCGGGAGGGGCGGTTTATTCTCCGGCTATTACCGACTTTGTTTTTATGGTCGAAGGCACCAGCCATATGTTTATTACTGGTCCCGACGTGATTAAAACCGTGACCGGTGAAAGCGTCAGCTTTGATGAGTTGGGCGGCGCCTCCACCCACACGCGGATTAGCGGGGTGGCCGATGCCGCCTTTGCCGATGAAGCTTCTGCCATCGCTGGGCTTAAAAAGCTATTCAGTTATTTGCCGGCTAATAATCTCGCTAGAGCGGCAGAAACCATCAGTCCCGAAGCGAGCAATGATCCCCTGCTTTTAGAAGAACTCGCCGCGAATCAAAAGCGACTGGCGACGCTGGTTCCTGAAAACCCCAACCACTCATACAATATGCTCGAAGTTATCGATGCCTTGGTGGATCCCGCTAGTTTTTTTGCCATCAAAGCTGCCTGGGCGCCGAATATTATCGTGGGTTTTGCCCGTCTGGGAGGTTATGTCATCGGGGTGGTCGGCAATAATCCTCAGCACCTTGCTGGGGTTTTAGATACCAATGCCTCGGTTAAAGCTGCTCGTTTTGTACGTTTTTGCGATGCCTATAATATTCCCCTGCTCACCCTCGTCGATGTACCGGGTTTTCTTCCGGGCAGCGCCCAGGAGCACGGGGGGATTATTCGTCATGGTGCCAAGCTCCTCTACGCCTATTGCGAAGCCACCGTGCCTAAATTGACCCTGATCACCCGCAAGGCTTACGGGGGCGCTTACGATGTGATGAGTTCCAAGCATATTGGTGGCGATTTAAATCTTGCCTGGCCCAGTGCCGAAATCGCCGTAATGGGCCCCCAAGGAGCCTGTGGGATTATCTTTAAGAAGCAAATCAGCGAAGCAGCTGATCCTCAAGCTGAGGAGCGCAAGCTTAGGGACGATTATCGCGAAAAATTTGCTTCTCCCTACGCTGCCGCCTCGCGAGGCTATCTTGATGCGGTGATTTTCCCCGAAGAAAGTCGCAAGTATTTGCTTGCCGGCTTGCGCGCCAGTCTCAGCAAGCGGGTGACGGTCCCCTCGCGTAAACACGGTAATATTCCCTTGTAGGAAGAGTAATGTCGCTTCGAGCCCAGAACTTTAAACGAGTCTTGATCGCTAATCGTGGTGAAATCGCGCTGCGCATCATTCGCAGTCTCCGCGAGCTGGGCATGGAAAGCGTCGTTCTCTATGCTCCGAGCGATCGCCAGAGCTTGCCGGTGCGCCTTGCGGATTATGCGCTTGCCCTCGCTGGGACGAGCGCTGCCGAAACCTATCTCAATCTCGAGGAGATTAAAAAAGCACTGCTGGCAAGTGGGGCAGATGCCCTCCACCCGGGTTATGGATTTTTGTCGGAGAGCTCTGCCTTGATTGCTTTGAGCGAGGAGTGTGGGGTCACCTTTATCGGTCCTAGTGGCGATGCTATTCAGAAGCTAGGCCATAAGATAGATGCGCGTGCTCTGGCCCAAAGCTTGGGCATACCCACTGTTCCGGGGCATCAGGGCAAGATTACTTCTGCCGATCACGGGATCAGGGTTGCCCAAACCCTCGGCTTTCCCCTGATCATCAAAGCTGCAGCGGGGGGAGGGGGGCGGGGCATGCGGGTGGTCCGCAGCCTCGAAGCATTTGCCGACGCTTATGCCAGCTGTAGTCGGGAAGCGGCAGCGTATTTTGGTGATTCCACGGTTTTTTGCGAACGCTATCTGCACAATCCTCGTCATATCGAAGTACAAATTCTCTGTGATCGCTACGGTGCGGGCGTACACCTGGGCGAGAGAGATTGCTCTATTCAGCGGCGCCACCAAAAACTCTGTGAGGAAGCGCCGAGTGTGTATCTTAGCCCTGCAGCCCGGGAACGAATGGGTTCCTTAGCTGTTTCTCTGGCTCTCGCCGCAGGTTTTGTGGGAGCGGGCACGGTGGAGTTTATTTGCGAATCGCCGGAGCAGTTTTATTTTATGGAGATGAATCCTCGTATCCAGGTGGAGCATCCTATTAGCGAGATGATTGCCGGCATCGATATAATTGCCGAGCAAATCAAGATTTGCGCAGGCTTTCCCCTGAGCTGGAAGCAGGAGGATATTTGCTTGCGGGGGTATGCCCTCGAGGCACGGATTAATGCCGAAGATCCGCGCCTCGGTTTTATGCCCACCAGTGGGCGCATTCGCCGCTTAAAACTCCCCGCCGGGCCCTTTACCCGCGTCGATAGCCACCTCTATCAGGGCTATGAGGTACCGACCCAGTTTGACTCGCTGCTGGCAAAAATCTGTGTGTGGGGGCAAACCCGTGAGGAAGCGCGGAGGAGAATGCTGCGCTGTCTCGGAGAATTAGAATTAGATGGTCTGGCAACGACGGCGAGTTTTCATGAGGGGCTGCTAACTCACCCTCGTTGGCAAGCAGGGGAGCTTTCCACCAATTTTATTGAAGAAGAAGCAGGGTATTTTCAGCGCTGGTTTACTCCTGAGAGTTCACCTGCAGCCGCTGCGGAAAATCGTGAGCAGCTGGTCTTAAGCGGTTTTTTACGGCAGTGGCAGCGGCAGCAACGACAGCTCCCCCCTCGAGAAGTCGGTAGTGATCTCTGGTCACAACAGGCTCGCCGCGAGGCTCAAGAAAGGATATAGTAACAGATGAAGTGGCGAGTATCCCTCGGGGCAGTAGGTACAGGTGAAGAGACGCTGAGCTTACCGGAAGCCCTGCTCGATGATCGGGAATTTTCGGCGGAGCTGAACGGCACGACGGTTCTTGCCCGATGGCATCAGGGGCTTGCTGCTTTGTATATTCGTCCCGTGGGGGAGCGGCTCGAGCGTGTTTATCCGCTGCGCTCGCTCTCGCTGGTTGAACAGCCCGAGATGGCCCGAGTTACCCTGGTGATTGAGCTCGCTGGCAAAACCCAGCAGCAATTGACGGCTACGATTAGCTCGGGGATTAAGTTAGCCAAGAGGCTGGAGTCTGGCGCCGAGCTTGCTCCCTGTGTGGTGCGTTCACCGCTGACCGGTAAAGTGTTGCAACTTTTTGCAGTGGTGGGGCACAATGTTCAGGCTCACGAAACTATAGCCATCATTGAAGCTATGAAGATGGAAAACAGAATTTGTGCTCCCCGAGCCGGGATTATTCGCAGCGTAGCCGTCAGCACCAATGCCATGGTGCAGGTGGGCGCTGAACTAGCAATCATTCAATAGTGAGCTCAGGCTCACCCGTTCCCTTACGTAAGGAGGAGTATTTCTGTGGCGCTTCCCCCTACCCGTTCACTAGGTGGTGCGAGTCCCATAACCTCGTTCGCTGATCTGCTCTCCACCGCAGGGGGTATAGGTTATATTCCCCTGGCTCCCGGAACCTTTGGTTCCTTACCGGGACTGCTGGTGGGCGCAGGCGGACATTATTTTTGTGCTTACTGGTGGGGCTTAGATCCCACAGGAGCTTTGGGAGGACGAGCCTTAGTCGGAGCGGCTATTCTGGTGCTGCTGGCCTCAGCCGTGGCGATTTGGAGTATAGGGCATACGGAACGGGCCTGGCGTCGACACGATGATAAACGCATCGTTATTGACGAGGTGGTGGGGCAGATGCTGGTTACCATCGCCCTGCCTCTTAGTTGGCCATTGTATCTCGCAGCGTTCCTGCTGTTTCGGCTCTTCGATATTTGGAAACCAGGACCAGCTGGCTGGGTGGATAGAAACCTAGCCAGTGCCTTTGGCACCTTACTTGATGACCTCATCGCCGCATTGTATGCTGTGGTGATTCTGGCGTGCTATCTCTACCTCGGTTTACCAACCACCTAATCCGGAGGCTTTAATTCTTATGGCCTTAGCTTTTTCGACAATGCTTCCCCTGGGGACGCTGCTGCCTGACTTCACTCTGCCGGATGTATGCAGTGGCAAGACCGTAAGCGCTGAGAGTTTAGCTCCAGCGCCGGGTTATTTGCTGATGGTGATTTGCAATCATTGCCCCTACGTTATTAGAGTACGTAAGGTGCTGGTGGCTTTTGCCAATCGGGCGGTGGAGCAGGGGGTGCATGTTTTAGCGCTGAGTGCCAATGATGCGGAGAGCTATCCCGAGGATGCCCCCGACAAAATGCGCGAATTCGCTCGTAATGAGCAGTTTGCTTTTCCCTACCTGTATGATGAGAACCAGGAATTGGTGAGAAAACTCCAGGCGGTGTGCACCCCGGAATTTTACTTCTTCAATGCCTCGCGTAAGCTCACGTATCGCGGACAGATGGATGATAGTCGTCCGGGTAATACGGAGCCGAACGATGCCTCGTATTTAGAGTTGGCGCTGCAGGCGATTCTCCGCGGCAAGAAAGTTGCTGCGGAGCAAAAACCCGCGGTAGGCTGCAATATTAAGTGGAAGCCGGGCAATAGTCCTTCGCTGTCTTAGGAAGGATTCGCGCATCCCATCCGTCATCCTGAGCGGAGCGAAGGACCTCCCAATGCTGGCGGTCCCAAGTGGAATCGAACCACTATTTAGGCATTAGGAATGCCTCGTTCTATCCATTAAACTATGGGACCGAGCTTGCTTACCTTAATAAAACTAGCTGAGAATGCAAGGGCCAATATGGGAGGTCCTTCGCTTCGCTCAGGATGACGGACGCTCAGGATGACGGGCGGGGCGGCACCTCACCACCGTTGTGAGCGGATCGCCCCAAAGGCACTGTGCTCAAGGGCGAGCAATAAGAACGCTTGGGAGGCCTCTTCCGAACTGGGAAACGTAGTTTCAATTACCCGCGAAAAGCTATGGAGCAAATACCCGCGTGGGGAAAGCAAGCCACTATGATCGTAGCGGCCGCTCACCAGCACTCGTCCTTCTCCCTTCTCCCATAAGGGCTCACCGAGGGTAGAAACCGCCTCAGCGCCGCCCATTAAAGCCAGCACACTGGGGAACAGATCCATATGGGAGGCGAATTTGTCTTCGTCGTCTCCCCGCTCCTCGCGCGGATCATAGATCAGCAAAGGTACCCGGTGGCGCTCCTCAAAAGTATGGTGACGGTAAGCTCCTAAGGTATGATCGGCGGTAATAATAAAGAGCGTATCCTTAAACCAGGGCTCTTCGCGACTCTGCTCAAAAAATGCCCGCAAGCTCTCATCGGCATAGCAGAGGGTATTAAGAAAGCCTCCCTCGCTATCCAGATCATGGGGATGTTGTCGACAGCTTTGCGGGGGCAAGGCAAAGGGTGTGTGGGTCGTGCCGGTAAACATAAAGGCAAAAAAGGGTTGGGGCAGCTGCTTGATTTTACTGCCTAGCATCATAAAACTTTCGTAGTCCCAGCCAAATTGCGGTGCCGTAGGATCAGTGTAGTCCTGAAGCAGGGGGGCGTCTTCCCAGCCATAATAAGCGCCAAAACCCAGGGAATGGGCCACCGCGTCCAAGTGGAACGAGCGGCGCTTGGAGCTTTGCACAAAGATGCTGCTATACCCGCGTTCCTTGCCCAAGACACCGATTCGTGAGCGCTCTCCCAGCACGAGACCTTGGTCGATGGTGGGTAAGCCCTTAAGGGGAGGCACCCCCGTCAAGGCCAACTGAATCGCTTCAATACTGCGGGTGCCATTGGCAAAGTAATTAGTATAACGCCGGCTTTTACTGGCTAAGGCATCAAAGAACGGCGTTGCGTTAAAACCCCGGTGGGCAAAACTATCGACATAGAGATGACTCCAACTTTCTAGCAGAATTACCACGATATTTCGTCGTTGGGGGTAAGCACGAATGTTTTTGGCAAAGGGTTGGGCCTGCTGCTCATCAATCCCCAGGGGGAGAAGTGCTTGCCTTAGGGCCTGGGGGTCAAGTTGCTGGCGTTCAATCTCGTTATAGGTAAGCAGAGCTCGTCCGGCGACAAATACCCCGTTGAGCATCAGGGTACCCATGGCGCGTTTACCGCTACCATAGGCATCGATGGTGGCTAGGGGCTTGAGAAAAACACTGCCCCGAATGCCCAGAATCAGAGCGAGGACCAAGGGCAGGCAATGTTTGAGCAGGGAGGGGCGACTCGTTGGCGCCAGTACAATCCATCGCTGCCAGGCTAGTCCAGCAAGACAGATGCTGAGCAGGACAATGAAGCACAATAAACCGTGGGCGTTGAGGGCATAAGAAAGCAAGAAAGCACTGTCGTTCTGCAGCTGCGCTACTTCATCAGCTAGATGCCTACCCGCCTGAGCAAAATACAGCACGCTTGCTAAGAAGGCGAGAGAAAGAAAGACCAGGCAAACAAAGGAAATCCACGACCAGATCAGCTGCCAGCGCTCGTGTAGAGAACGGGGAAGGGGGAGGAGTAAACAGAGCAAGGGGCCAGCAAGAACGGGCAAGCATCCTGCAGCATCAAAACGGATACCTCCCCAAAAAGCCCAGCAGAGTTCTCTGCCACTGAGTTCAGCAAAGCTCTCGAGATTGAGGAGATAGAGAGCCAGGCGGGCGCTGCTCCCCAGCAGCAGACAGAGAAAAACCAGGTGAACTACCCGCAATAATGGATTTTTTAATTTACGCACGAGAATTTGCAACCTTCTTTCATTTTTTTCTTACCTTTCCACGCCCATGCTTAGTGTGCGAGCATAGAGCTTGACTTACCCTAAGGTGGCAACTAAGATCCCCACCTATTTTACGGCATGGAACTATTGAGGAACAGGTATGAGCAGTAACAACACCGCTAGCACAAAAGATAATTTTACCGGCTTACGAGGAGTATTTTGGCCCGTCCATAACTACGAGCTAAAAAAGTTCCTGCCGATGGGCATCATGATGCTCTGTATTCTCTTCGTTTACAACATTTTGCGTGATACCAAGGATACCTTGGTGGTTAACGCTCCTGCCGGGGGAGCGGAGAGTTTGAGTTTCTTGAAACTCTACGGAGTAACCCCTTCAGCGATTCTCTTTATGATCGTCTTCGTAAAACTCGCTAACCTCTTTGAACGCGAAAAACTTTTTTACACGATCGTCACTCCCTTCTTGATTTTCTTCGGTTTATTTGCCTTTGCTATTTATCCAAACAAAGATGCTCTTCATATGAGCTTGGAAACAATTCAAGCCTATCAAGCCAGCTTTCCCAACTTACATTGG
The DNA here is from genome assembly GCA_023250635.1 of Deltaproteobacteria bacterium. GTDB lineage: Bacteria > Bdellovibrionota_B > Oligoflexia > Oligoflexales > Bog-1112 > JAHFAI01. The sequence goes on from JAHFAI010000020.1 coordinate 26,480, forward strand.
TTGATTCCGGTGATTGGTAACTGGAGCTTTAGCCTGTTTTATATTCTCTCCGAATTGTGGGGCAGCGTCGTCCTCTCCATGCTTTTCTGGCAGTTTGCTAACGAAATTACCAAGCTGACCGAAGCGAAGCGCTTCTATGGCTTATTTGGTATGGTCGGTAACATCGGCTTGGTCATCGCTGGTCCTACCATCATTGCTTGTGCTCAATACGCGAAAACCCTTCCGGCGGATGTGGACACTTTTGGGGTCAACCTTAAATGGCTGATGGCTGCGGTAATTGTTGCTGGTGGAGTTATTCTTTTCACCTACCGTTGGATTAACGCTAACGTCCTTACCGACGCGAGGTTCTACCAACCAGGAGAAGGTTCTGCTAAGAAGAAAAAAGCTAAACTCTCTCTCGGCGAAAGCTTTAAGTACATCGTCAGCAATCCTTATCTTGGTTTGATTGCTGTTTTAGTACTCTCTTACGGGATAGCCATCAACTTGGTTGAAGGTGTTTGGAAAGGCCAGATCAAAATCGCCTTCCCCGATAAGAATGATTACAATGCCTTTATGGGCCAGTTCACTACCTGGACCGGTATTATCACCATTCTCTTGATGGTGGTAGGTAACAACATTCTCCGCCGCTTGAGCTGGGTTAAAGCAGCTGTACTTACACCGATCATGATCTTGTTCACCTCGGTTATTTTCTACTTTGTGGTTTGGCAGGGTTCCACCCACGATCCCCTCACCCCCTTTATGGGCACCACCGTGGTGATGGTTGCGGTAATTGTTGGGCAAATTCAAAACGTCTTGTCGAAGGGGACCAAATACTCACTCTTCGATTCCACCAAGCAAATGGCCTATATCCCTCTTGATCCTGAAGCTAAAGTTAAGGGGCAAGCAGCGGTAGAAGTTATCGGCGGACGTGCGGGCAAGTCTGGTGGCGCTTTTGTTCAGTCAACCCTGCTGGCAGTTATTGGTGGCAGTGTTTCTCTGGCGAGTTTAACTTACATCCTCGGCCCGATTGTTATTACGATTTGCTTGATCTGGATCTTCGCTGTTTCTAACCTCGGCAAGCGCTTTGCCTCCTTGGTTGATGAGCAAAAGAAAGAGCAGAAAAAAGCCTAAACGTGGGGCTCTCGGGTAGATGATGAACAGGGGGCATGCATTTTTCCTGGGAGCTGGGCTTTGCCTCTTTTCAGTCGCTGAAGCAAAAAGCGCCTTTGATTCTTATGCCTTTGATCTGCTGCTGGCTGCTGAAAGTGCCTACTTTGTCTATGGATACGAGGAAAATCCCGAGATATATCGACGCAGCTTTCCGAGTCAAGCAATGGATGTTTACCTGCGGACGAAGCTGCATGGGGCCCAGGCGACAAGTGAGCTGACCCCAGGGGAGGAATTCTGGGCCGAACTCTCGCATTTCGGTATTGGGGCCTTGCTCCTCCCCCCCCTGCTTGAACTAAGTCGTTATGAAACCAGCGGAGAACGACGTCACACCCTGGTGCGCGCTTTTACCTTGAATAATGCCCTTACCAGTACCCTAAAACACAGTATCCGTCGTCCCCGCCCCCATCGTTTTTTTGAGAAGAGCGCTCAGCATACCGTGGACTCGGTGGCTTCCTTCCCCTCGGGGCATGCTTCAACGGCATTTATGCTCGCCACGGTTTTTAGTGTGGGGATAGACCCTGCTGCTTGGCAGGTTTATGCGGTCTATGCTACGGCAACCCTGGTAAGTCTGGGGCGGGTGATGGCAGATAAGCATTATGTAAGTGATGTGCTGGCAGGAGGATGTGTCGGCATTGCTTCGGGACTGCTTGCCCACTATGAATATCTGCCTGCATACCTGAGCCTGGGTTACCAGGAGCAGGGGCCCTGGCTTGGGATGCAGCTTTTTTTCTAAGCATTTAGTAACTACTCAGGTCTTGGTGCATCTTCGCCGCTTTCTTCGTTGCTGCGCGTGCTCACAGCCAGACGGCTGCTCCGCTGCTCGCTCCTCGAAAGCAGCAAAACTGCAGCAAGCCTTGAGTAGTTGAAAAAGTGCTGAGTAGTTACGGCATCTAATTGCTTGCAAATCTGGCTCGGCCGAGACAATGCACGAGCTTGTTGGCAAGGCAGACGCAAAAAACACCATGGATCATCAGATCGAGGCAGCTTAAAGTAGCGATAAAAGGAAAGTCAGAGGGGTAGAGGGAACTGAGTTCGCTAAAACGCGAGAGCAGCAAACCATCGCTGGCAATGCTGATCCCCGCAGTGATGGTGTAGAGGTAAAAAAGCAGGGCAGTTCTTTCAGAGCCACTGAGTATAAAAGCCCCGCTACCGAGCAAACGCAGGGTGAGACCGATAAACATCAAGGTTGGCAGAGAAAAGCTTGAGTTTAGGTTGAGGGTTTGGGGCTCGCCGCCTGCTGAAAAGCATTGGTTGAGACTTTTTAGGCTATTAAAGAGAACCAAACTGCTGATTCCCCCTGTCAGGGGTAAGCCGAGTTGGATTTTTTCAAGGAATAGCTTTAAATTTGCGGAAGGATCTTCCCCCGCTTCGCCGGGAAAGGCCTGTCCCGTTCCGTAGCTGGGCTGAAAGACATGGATCTCGGTCTCAGGATTGGAATGGCTATCGGAGTGGTCGTTTTCCTCGAGAAGGGTGTTAGGAAGGGCGCTCTCTAAGGGGTTGGTACTGGCGCTTAGCGTCGCCGAAACTAGTGCCAGGACAAGCAGGAGTACTGGTGGTTTCTTCATGGTGGAATTTTCCTCTTAAATTGGGACAGACGACTGCCCCTTGTCACACCGTCGTCGCAGATTTTTGCTCCCAGTTCACCACCTTGGTTTGTGGCATTTTGCGCCTACTTTGACAAGGTTTTCTTTGCCCCCCTCTCTTCTCTTTCCCTTTCTCTTTAACCCAATAATTTACGGCATTAAATTTGTTTCCCGGAGAAAAGATTAAATCTTTTTAAGAGATTGTTTTAAACCTCATTACTTCTTATATTAAAAAAAAATCGTGGCTGAATAATTTATTATCTTCTCCTACCGAAAATTAGTTCGGAGGACAAAGCGAGGTATTGACTTTGATTGCTCGGCGATTATCCCTGACAAAACCATGGTGGCAGTTCCTAGCAAGCTTGGGTCTCGCGGTATGCTCCGCAGGCGGGGCTGAGCTAGGGTGGAGTGCAAGCAACAATACCGCAGCAGAGGTGGTCGATCACGGAGAACTGGATCCAGCGCACGAGCAAAGCACCGAAAATTTTATCAGTAGCCGTCTTAAAGATAAGGGCCGCTATTCAGCGGCAAAAATTAGCGAATTTCTGGTGTTTTTGCGCCAAGAACGCCAAATTGTCAAAAAAGATATTTATGAAACAACCCTTTTTGAAAGTTTGCGTCTTGATGTTAAAAAATACGAAAAAGCCGTAAAAAAAGCTGAGGAAGAAGCTGATCCTGCCGCTGCCGGCAAGATCATTCGCGGTTATGATCAATATCTCATTCCCAAAATAGAGCGCTTGCTGGCCCTGGTGAGTGCAAAGCAGAGTCCAGAGTTATGGGATGGTCTAGTGCAATCTTTTGTTCGCGGTTATGTTACCTACTATATGCCTAACGCCCAGCGCACCCACTGGCCCAATGAAATCAATCTTTCACAGGTGGCGCGCAAGCTTGCTAGCCCCTATCTAATCAAGAAAAGTGCCTATTCCTCCCCCGAGGCTTTCAACCTGCAGGTCCCCGAGGGAAGCTTGGCGGCGGCGACGAGTTGCTTGCATCGCCCCGTGAAGAGCAGCGATTATCTAAATCAGGCTGATCTACAGGGTCTGGCCAAATGCTCTCTGGATATTTCCACCTTTGATCCGGGGCTGAGTGGGCTCTGGCAGCGTCCAAGTAGTGAAGAGGCACAGGGCTTATTTAAGCTTCGTGGAGATATTTTTCCTGCTGATGATGAAAAAATATTCTATAAACGAGTGAATTTTCGTGGGAGAACGTCGCCAAAAATCAAAGTTTATTTTATGCGCGATGGCAAAAAACACGCACTTAAACTCAAGATGGGGCAGGAGGTCACCGCTGATATTTCCGTTACTAAAATACTGCGTCTCCTCGGCCTGAGTCAGGATTGGGCGGTGCATAAGCCGAGCCTACGCGTCTACTTGCAAGATACCACCTACGCAGAATTTACTGCGGCCATTGCCAATAAGTATCACCGTTTTAATCTCAATAAGATTATTTCAGCTCATGGTGGCGAGGGCGAGGAGGAATGGATTGAGGTGCAAGACGTTATGCTCGAAGGCCGTCCCAAGGAAGATTTGCGGGTAGCGCCCATAGATATTTGGAGCTGGGATCTGCCCAATCGTCGTGAATATCGGGCGCTGTTGTTAGCTTTTGGCTGGCTTGGTCTCAATGATATGCAGCCTAACAATTTTAAGCAGATGTTTCGTCTTACCCCCGCAGGGGGGATGCAGCCTTACCTGGTAATCAACGATCCTGGAGCGGTTTTGGGAGCGCCGTTGCGTTTCAAGAAACTCGATGCCGCCTTTGGTTTCGGGCTGTATACTCGGGTCAATGCCTTTCCCCAGTCGTTTTTGAGTTTTGATGAAAAAACCAACGAGCTTGAGATTT
>JAHFAI010000020.1:31060-35786 GCA_023250635.1 Deltaproteobacteria bacterium
GAGATTTTTTGGAACGATTTTTCCAACCGTAGCCGAAATTTTAACTCTACCACCTATGCTGATTTACGCTGGATGGCTCGCAATATTGCCCGCATCGATCCCAAGCTTTTCAAGCCTATTTTTCTGGATGCGGGCATGCCCGAACCGGTCGCCGCTTTGTTCTCGTATAAACTCATCGCCCGCCGGAATGAAATTATAAAATTCTTTAATTTGGGTGAAGAATTTGCCTTTGCCGATGTTCCTGCCCTGGAATCCCTCAATGTGCTCAAAGATGGCAAGCATATCATCAAAAAAGGCAAGCTAAAGGCCAAAAGCTTTGCGGGTTCTAATATGGTCAATCAGGTGCCCGCCAACTGGTGGACGGTCATTCCCGCACTGATGAATTTTCAAGTGCCTACTCAGGATATCGACTTTAATGCCACCAATCATTCCCTTACCAGTATGCAGGGAACCACCGTCATTGAAAATCTAAACTTTAATGACTATCAAGATCGTGATCCGATTGCGACCTTCCCCATCGGAGCTGGCATCGAAGCGTCCTTTTCTCGTAATGTAACAGTCAACGAAGCCATGATGAATACCGACGGCAAACAGCATATGTATCGGGTCGCAGACCGGGTGAGCTTACTGGTGGGTATCGACAGTCCACGCTGGCGAGAATTGGTACGGACCGTACCGATGATCAGTGGTAATTTGCAGCTGAAGTTTTTTGAAAAACAATTTGAATTTATTCATTATTCCGACACGATTCGTGGAGCCTATCTTTCTAAATTTGAGCTGTTAAAAATTATGAAAGATATCAATAACTATGTGGCTTTTAAGCTCGAGCCCTTGGAAGTGGTACGGGTGTATCACAAGTATGGATTTGATTTGAATTTTAGTGCAGGTACCCTCTACAGCCAACCGGCAGTTACGAATATTATTGGCATGTCTTCTGGGGTGAATACGGTGATGAATCGCTATTTCACTCGCGACGCCTTTGGGCAGATCCACTACTTTATCGACAAAGGCAAGAACCTTTATGGTGGCTTTGAAACTACGCTGATGGGTTTCGGTCCTAATTCCATGGGGGGCTTAGCCTTACTAAACTTTACCGTGGGTGGAGCGGTCTTTAGGAATCATCAAAAGGACTGGGTCTTTAAATTGCCGGAGACTGATCGTAATAAGCGTCAGGGCTGGGATAATGATATTCGTCGCTACGATGAATTTGTGGCGCTCAATCGTCTTACGGCTGAGGCCGATCCCGAAGGTCTTCCTGAGTTTGTTGATGTGGGCTACGAAGTGGAGGCCAAAGGCTCGAGTAAGATCCGTAATTTGGGCTTATTTTACCTTTTCAATCGCTTCAAGTCTCAGGAAAAAGCCTCATCAAAAGTGCGCTTTCCTGATGGTCAGGTCAAAAATTTCTTTCATTTGACCACCGTTAATAATCGCTTTACCGGCCCCGATGAATTCCTGGGTAATCTAACCAGCACCTTTGATATTTGCGTCAAAAATCGCCGCCGCACCCGCGTTGATGTGGAACTTGAGGAGGAAGAAGCCCATAAGTTTACGGTTAATATCAAAACCGAAGACTTCTTTCATGATCGCAATCTCGAACAGGTTGGACGCTTGATTACGGATCTTAACTATCGTTATTCCCAAAACAAGGGCTTGCCTTTTTACCGTGATTTTGTCCTGCCGAGTCAGGAAGAAGTCGATAAATATCCTATGGTTTACGGCTTAAGTTACTCGTTGATCTATGGGCAGGCCTTACTTGAACGTTTGAAAACCGCAACGGCTGACGAGCTCGAGGCCCTTGCTAGGGAGCATTTTACCAGCAATTGGTATTTGGAAAAGGGCGATCGCCTGGCCAGTGAAAGCTGGGTTAAGGATCACGTTATCAAAGCTAAAGTTGCTAAGGTAATGCATCGCATCAAGGAAATTTGGCAGGTGCTCGAGCAGGTCGATTCTTCAAAGAAAACCCACGAGTTGGCAGAACGGGCAACCAAGCTGGTGCAGGCGGTAGAAACCGATATTTATGGTCTCTACTTCTTCCGCAAGCTTCTTGACCACAAGGGAATGTTTGTGATGGGCGAAGTTTCCGGACTTTTGAAGAGCTTTACTTCCTTGAGTGACTTCCCCCAACTGCAACGCCGTCGTTTTATGGGAAGAAGCTGGGGAGAGTTTAGAAGCTTGCCACCACTGCAGAAGTTTCTGCGTCGCAATCGTCTGGTGCCACCATCGTTTCAGATCAATAAGCTGTATTCTGACCGGGCCCTCTTTGGTCAGCTCGAAACGGCAGTTGCTCCGAATATCGCTTCGCTGTATTCCAATGATTTTGACTTCTAAGTAGGGGGATTGAGAGCGCCGAGCCAGGCAAGGCCCGAAAGGGCAAGGCCGACGCTGCTCTGGACGAGGGTGGAGGAGAGGTGGCGCAAGCCCTTAAAAATCCCCCCCCTGCTGGGGCAAATACGTTGACGTAAAGCAGCAAGTTTTGCGCGATTGAGGCGTTGGCTTGTCTCACTGAGTTCTGCGCTGCTGGTGCTTCCTTCAGCCAGCAGCGCATGTATCTCCTCCTCCTCGGGGAGGGCGTTGTAAGCCTCGGTGGTTTGGCGGTTTTGCAGGTGAAAAGCTTGCAAAAGAGTGTTATTTTGCGTTTCGCTGTGGTGGAGTTGTTCGATGAGTTGATAATGTTCTTTTAAGCCGGCATTGAGTTTGGCTATTTCCTCTTCTAAGTGCTGGCGTTTGCATACTAACTCGCCGACTTGGCGGCAGGCAGCGCTTAAGCTTTCTTCCATATAAACGCAGATGCTCTCTTGCTCGCTCATCTGTTGGCTGAGGCGAGATTTCTGGGCGGCTAACAAAAAGCGCTGTGTACGCAACTGTTCGATTAGCTCAGATTCTTTAAGGGCAGGGCTGCTTGCCTGACTGGCCGCAGAACTCGGGGAAAAAGCTACACAACTGGCTACCATAAGAAGTAGCGCGCGAAAAAATAGGCAAGACATGGAACCTCCAGTCAGCAGGTAAAGAGGTTCCCATTACAAGGGAAAGGCAGTGAGGAAAAAGTGAGAACTCGTAAAAAAGCTTCCCCAAGAGTTTATCCCCGTCCCCTTGGTGCTGGGCGTAGCGTTGCCGTGGTTGTTGTCGACAGCAGCGAAAGGCGATATCTGGAGCTTACTCTTTATCGCCAACGCAGTCGCCAGCTAGAACTTATTCAGGCGAACCTTAAAATTTTTGTGGAGCTCGATACGCCTGCCTACACACACTGGTATCAAGAAGAATTCGCGGAGCAGTTGCAAAGACGGGAAACAAGCCGGCAAAAATTACGGGACTTGATGGAGCTGCGGGTTGAAGTGGAACGCTGCGCTCGCTTGTCTAGTCTGCCTTTGGCGAAGGCTTATGAGCAGGTGCAAGAGGCAAAAAATGCGGGTCTTGGGCTCGAGGGTTGGTACAAGCCTTCGCAAAATTTTCTTGATCAAGACGAGGATGATTACCAGCATGAGAGCGACGATGATGCCTACGAGGGGTGGGAGCCAGGTGAAGACGATGAAGAGGAAGCCGTTCCGCGAGTAGCGCGGAGAAACAGCGCTGCTTCAAGCTCTGCTGAACTGCTCAAGGGGCTCTATCGGCAATTAGCTCGTCGGCTCCATCCCGATGTAAATCCGGAGAAGACGCCAGCGGCTGCAGAGTTATGGCATGCGGTACAGGAAAGCTATGCAGACAAAAATCTTTTGCGCTTACAGCAAATTTTACAGGGATTGGAAAGTAATAGTCCGCTGCTGATCGACTTCGAACGCATTCCCATTAGTGCTATTATGACTCTGCGCCGCGAAGTCGAGAAAGAGCTGCGCTTAGTACGTCGAGACCAAGGCGAAGCTCGCGGAACTCCCTGGTGGGGTTTTAGCGAAATTAAACGCTCTCCCCGGCGTTTGCGGCGTTTACGACAAGAGATTGACGAGTCTTTTGCGGCTGATTTTCATCGCCTTGAATTCGAACAGCGGCAAATAGCTCGGCTTTTGGCCCTGTGGGAAAAGCCACGAAGGAAAACGCCTAAGCGTCAATGGCGATAGACTGCTATAAGGTTTGGGTGCGGCGTTTCTTAAGTTCATACAAACAGATAGCGGGAATATAAAAGAAACAATCAGCGAGTAGTTTACCGGCAATTACCCCACAGTTAGTGCCGATGGCGCTGATAGCGAAAGCCATAGTGAGCGGGCGAATAAAAAAGCTATCCACAATCCCCGAGAAGCCAAACTCAATAAAAATATCAGAAATTACCCGGGGGAAATCCCCCCACTTAAAAACCTGATTATGGGCTAAACGTTGCTGGTGATGGGTCCGGTATTCCCGATAAACCATGAGCCCGTAGAAGCCGACATTTTCGGTTAAGGCGGCAGCGCATGCCGCTACAGAAATATTGCTGGAAAATTCAGCGGCGATATGAAAACCAAGAAAGGCAGTAAACATCCCCAATAATTCTGCTGGCAGGTAACGCTGCAACCATTCGCGAATTTTAGGACTGATGTTCGGTGCTTTTTTCAATGCCTCACCCCACCTTGTTTTCTTGTTGTTTTTTGCAAGGGTTGCATAGAAAAAGTAAGAAATAAATAAGCGAGTGCATAGCAGGTAATTAGTCGCTGGCGCGAAACTGCAAGCCGCCTCGGCGCAGCGGTTTAGCATGCCAGCGGCGTGTCCTGAGCCGCAGCGGCGAAGGATCTCGCACGGATTAGCACGGTCTGTTTTAACT
>JAHFAI010000021.1 GCA_023250635.1 Deltaproteobacteria bacterium
GCTTTGAGCTTGGTTAGTTCAGAATTTTGCGCCATTAAAAAATCCTCCTTATGTTTTACATAGGAGGCATAATGAACGAGGGGAAAAAATTAATCACATATAGCTGTGGACGGGACACCTTATAATCTAGTTGTTGCAAGTATTTTTGAGGCTTCCCTCCAAGCAGGTATTCCCGCAAATGAAATAAGCTTTAAACTCGCTATGCAAACTATAAAGAACTTTCAGTGTATTTTTATACATCCTCAATGGCAAGAAGACAAAAACAGCACAACCTCGGCTATCGCACTGATCAATACTATTTTCAAACAAGTGAATGCCTGTCGAATTGGTAAAAGGCCAGGAAGAGTCGAGCCGCGGGAGTTAAAAATGAGGTCAAAAAAACAGTATAAATTAATGATGCAGCCGCGCGCTGTTCTAAAGAAAAAACTGATGGAGACTAAGAAAGCAGCTTAAAGCAGCGCCATTCATCCCACTAATTTCTCATAATTGAAATGTAGCCCCTCTTTCTGCACTTGTGACAACTCTAATGATGACAAGAGTCTAAATTGATGCCCATCGACTCTGATGAGACTCCTTCTTCGTGAAGATTTTTCATCATCAATTCAATTGCTAAAAAATCATCGTCATAGGGAATAAAATTCCCCTGCGCATCAAATAAATTCTTTCCCCATTTCCATTTGTTATCTTTTATTTCAGGGCTATTTAAGAACTTGACTAACTCATCATTGGTTGATCCCGCCAAATGATCCAGCGTAATTTTTTGCAAATCAACATCGTATTTATAATAACCTTTCAAAAAATTTAAATCATATAGTAAAGACTCAAATGCTGTTGTTCTAAGGTAGAGGAGATTAAATTGCACCGTAGGAAAAGCTTCTTCTGCAGCTATTGTTGACAACTCTAATTGACGATAAAAAGGTTTTTTATATTCCAAACTTTCTCCGTAAGAAGCCACATGAAGTCCATCCAACAATGCATATGAGGCGCTACTTTTTTTATTTAAAATTCTGGCAACTTCTTTAAGAAAAGCACTTAAATGGCTTGTTCCAGGACTTACATCAATTCCCCCGCAGGTGGAATTGATTTTTCCACAGCGACAAAGTCCTTGTTTCATAATTATTATATCATTACTATCTGTGTTTAATTGCGCAAATGGCAATCGACTATTATCAAGTGGAATTGCAAAGATCTTATCATTGACAATTACCGCCTCTTTAACATCGAGGCCCGAAATAGTCACCCGATTAATGCCACTATGATTTAACTTTTCCATGCTCCTTGCATGGGACCAACACCCCATGGAGGAACAAAAAGGATCATTTTCTGCCAAAAACAGCACATTTCCATGAAATTTTTCCCACGGATCGGCAATGCCAAGTTTCTTTGAATTAGCCCCTTTAAGGGCGTGATAGTGCTTTAATTCCTTGCTTTCTTTCTTGTAAAAATGACAAGTCGCGGCAAGGGAAAAAGTACTGATAAAACTTCCCAATAAAAATAAGATTATATAAGTAGTTTTTTTCATCGAAATAATCTCCATAATAATATATGATTTTCGTTTTTGATTTTTGGGATCAAAAACAAGATGATGATCGGTTTAAAAAAATTTTTTGTTGAGACAAATAATATTCACATTTAAAATCGCATGGTTAGGAATTTCGGAGACACTCACCGAATGAACCGGGGCATTATTGTCCATGCTTGGCAACATGTCGCCTTTCGGCTTCGTCGATCGAGTGGGAGCGGTGAATATCACGCTCTGATCGCGCCAAGCGGGCGAGCGCCTTAAAATGATCACGCAGAATTTCGAGCTCTTCCTCGCTCACCTCCTCAACATCGATTAAGCGATTGCTGGCTCCCTTAAGTGCTGCGACGATTTCGTTCAGTTTTAGCTGAATAGCGAGAGCGTCTTTATTTTGAGCGCGCTGGATTAAAAAAACCATCAAAAAGGTTACAATGGTGGTAGAGGTGTTGATTACCAATTGCCAGGTATCGGAGTACTGAAAAACCGGTCCGGTAAAGGCCCAGATTAGAATCACCCCTGAGGCTAAGAAAAACGCGGAGGCACTCCCGGTCCGTCGAGTGATATAGCCTGAAAATAGCTCGATTTTTTTACTTAGCCCCGATTGCATGCTCGGTATTCCTTTAGCTTATAGGTAAAATAATGCAGGTCAAGTCGCTGATTATCCCTGATACAGAGTTTTCCTTTGAATTTGTCCGTAGCCCTGGTGCTGGCGGTCAAAATGTCAACAAGGTCAACAGCAAAGCAGTGCTGCATTGGTCCCTTATAAACTCGTCAAGCTTGCCCGAAGCAGTTCGTCAGCGTTTTATCGCCCGTTGGCCTAAGCGTATCACGGTTACGGGCGATATCGTGCTTACCAGCAGTCGTTTTCGCGATCAGCTGCGCAATAAGGAGGATGTGCTGGAAAAACTAGCGGAAATGCTCCTTGAGGTGCTGACACCGCCTAAGCTGCGCAAAAAAACCAAGCCTTCTCGCGGTGCAAAGGAACGACGCCTAAACGAAAAAAAAATTCGCTCTGAAACCAAAAGCCGTCGTCAACGGGTAGACTATTAGGAATTTTGGTAAGTATCCCAAATGGGAGGGGGCTTTTTCACAGAAAATGGACCATATGCTATACTATAAAAAAAATTATTCTCACCATTGAACAGCAAAATTTTAGGAAAAATAAAATTATGCTCAGATTTATCTGTTTGGTCATTAGTTTCATCCTGTTAATAAGTTGTAAAACCTTAGAAAAAAACAAGCAATCAAGCCCTTTGCCAGCAAAGAAATCCAATGAAGAGCAACCCCTTACCCTGCAGCTCGGTAGCGAGAGCCTAGAGCTAAGTTTCAATGGACTCGCCGATCCGTCTCAGCCGACCATTCGAGCAGAGCTTGATTCTGAAGATTTTTTGCAACTGCAAGCAAAGGACTGGACGCTTCTTGATTTTGACTCTCATGGCCGTCTCTATACGGTCTATGGAGCCACCCCCAATCCACCTCCGTGCTTCACCATCGGCATAGCTCCCCTCGCTCATATCAGCAGCGGAATTCTGGTCACCACTTTTCACGAGGGGGCCATAGAGAACCTCCCGAGTCTGAGGTACTGCCAGGCGGGAACCATAACTGCTGCTAACCAAGATAGTGCTAATAAATTGGGTATCTATTTTCTTGCAAAAACCGGAGCTCCTAACCCTGACTTTGGCCTGACCGGGCTTGGAAAGGCTGGCAAAATCCTTGGTCTTGGCAGGGATGGAGCAGGGCTTGCTCCCCTGCGGGAAGCTATTGCTCGGTTGCGCATGGCCCACGAGATAGCAGAGGGATCAATTGATAGGGCCCTTCGCAGTAGAGAGCTCGCCAATGAGGTAGTGCCACCTACCACTGAAGCATCGACCGCTCCAGCAGCTGAACGAAAGGAGACAGCAATCGAACCGAGCCACGCAAGCCCCATCAAGGATGTAGAAACCAAGGAACCGCTCCTTCGCACGAGCACGGAAGTGCATATCGATCGTTATCTCAAGGAATCAGGAATACTGAGCGAGGTACCACGCGAATGGGAGATACGCGTTGAGCAAGCCATTAAAAATGGTCTTAATGACTATGTCAAAAAAACCGGGGAATGGCCGAATGCCGTTGTTTTAGAGAGTAAAACGGCTCTCTACAGCGCACTTTATTTTTCCGGGGCATCAGCAAAAACACGAAAAATTTTAATAAGAACAGTTCAAGACCTCTTCGCCACTCCTCAACCGCTATCCCTGGAGACCGCCAGGATTAGTACGCCACTACTTCCTCTTTCTGATGTTAAGGAGCTGAGGTGCCAGGTGTTTGCGTATTTGTCTTTTCCACGAGAAAAACAAGAATCTATTAAATATCTTCTCTCGGATCTCTCCGAGCTGTATGCTGAGCGTCAACAGCAATTTCCGTCTTCATTTGATTTTGATAATTTAGTATATTTTGAAGATATCTGGCGAGTCTATGAGAAGGATGCGCAATGGAGATCTCCGGATCGATATGGTCAGCAGAATAATAATGAAAAACATTTTTTAGGTATACTCAGAGATGGATTGGATCCTCCTTATAAAGTTACGTTAGCATTTCTTAGTGAGAGATCGCAGATTATTTCTCGTTTCCCTACTCTAAGAGATCTTCAGCAGAGACAAATATTTTTTCGGAAACTTCATGATTTGCAAACAACTCTCGAAGAATACGAGACTATCGAATATCTTGTGAAAACGCCACCTGAAGCAACTACTGAAAGAATCTATAATGATACTTTTGAGCTCGTTTTTAATCGCAAGGAAAATATAGATGCGCTCTATTTCAATTGGACACAGATAGAAAGAAAGCATTTTTTTGAAAAAATAAAAGAAAAATTCCCAATAAATAAAGACTCTTATGATGCTTTGAAGGGAAATTTCGCCATCCTTGATAATTCAAACGTAGTACAATTTTATTCCTCTAGCCTTAGAGTAAGGGATGATATGAAAATATCTCCTGCAGAAGCAGAATATTTTAGCGCTCTGCCCAAGAGTTAATGGGATTTCGGTCAGTGTCGAGAATGCAAAGGAATGAGGCAAAGGGAGGATACAGACTTCTCGTAGCTGGTATTCTACGGTAAACTAGGATTACCGTAGAATACCAGCTACGAGACATGAAATGGGTATAAATACCACTGACCTAAGGATCGCTCCCATGAAGCTTCTTCTCCTCGTTATTGTTGGTTCTCTTACTTGTGCCGGTTGTATGACCAAGAATATGTTTCGAGGCATGGGCGAATCAGCCCCACAAAAATCCCCTGAAGAGCAACAAGCAGCCGAGGAGTTACAAAACGGGGCCCCAGAAAAAGCCCAGGTGATTCTGGAGAAAAAACTAGGCAGCGAAATGGTTAGCACCCTGGCCAGCAGCGATCATGGGGCCATCCTCAGCGCAATCAATAATGCCAGCGATGAAGCCAAACAAAGCACCCTACCGCTTATGGCCACCACCTTTGCTGCCAAACAAAAGGTCGAGGTGATCAATCTTCTTGAGACGGTAGCTGCCAATACTGATAATGCCTCCGCTGGAGATACTATGGCTAGGGCTCTACCCACGGATTCTGCCGCAGCTAAGGAGGATCTTCGCAAGGCCCGCGATATTTCCACCGCCTTAGTGCTGTCAGGATCTAATACCTCCGATCCGGTAGTAACTGCAGCTTTTGCCTATACTTTGGCGCATTTTGGCAATCACACCCGCGAATTAACCGGAGGTAGCAATACTCTTAAGGTTGATCAGGCAAAGGCTGCTGCCATGGATAACGCTGAAATCGATGATTTTTACTATGATCTGCAAACGATGGCTGCCTTGGGGGGGAAAATGCGCTCAAAAAATCCCCAAGCAGGCACCTTAGGGGACAACGCTGCCACCAAGCTCGAGAATATCGATGCAAGTGTCGGAGCCGATCGCTATGAAAAATTTCGTGATTATCTAACCAGACCCTAGTAACGCAGAAAAAAGCTAAACCGCACCAGGACAGGTGCGTAGACAAGGAGCTTCTCCCGAGGGTAGTTTTGCAGAGCCGCTAAGGCTACGTTATCCAGTCGTGAATAGCTACTGCTAGTCTCAATGGTAAAGCGAGCTTGGCGAGAGACTGCAGCATCTCGAGCTACTTTGATCACCACCACTCCTTCTTCCTGATTTTCAATAGAACGCTGCGGATAGCTGAGCACCAGGTCTTGGAGCTTGCTTGCTTCTAAGAAGCCGTCTCCGCGGAGCAACTCGTTGTTACTGGTCTCAGGCTGCAGGGTATTTACCTCGCCCATTGCCAATTTTTCCTCAACCGCAGAGCTTTGCTGATCCGTAGACTTTTTTTTGCCGCTAAGACTAGGGGAAAGATGTTTTTTTGCTTTGGCGCGAAGCGGGGAGGCAACAGCTGAAATGCTTTCTTGTTGCTGATAGCTCGCTGAGCGAATACTCAGTTGCAAGACAGTTCCCTCAAGAGGTTTAACATAAACCTCTTGAGGGAGAAACAGAGCGAGAAAGCAAGCGGCGAGCCCATGGAGTCCTAAGGAGAGGAGCAAGAAAAAAAAAGGAACTACTCGCCATTTGCTTAAAAAGTCCACAGAGCGCCCACCAGCCCCCAAAGTCCCGGAGCACGATAGCCGGCAATTTCTTCGTAGTTTTCCCTCGTCAGATTATAGAGATTGGCGTAAAGTCCTAGCTGTGAAGACAGTTGATGATTTACCGAAAAATCACAGACTGCATAAGCAGGAAGATCAACATTTACGTCTTTTCGTGCACCAACAAAGCGGTAGCTTGGGCGTAAAGTCCATCGTTGCGGCTGCCACGACCAGGCCATAGTGCCAAAGATTTTGGGAGAGCGAAGTAACCTTTCACCGGTAGAAAGATTGACTCCTTCTTGTATTGTCACTACCGCGCTCGCCTTCATTTGACGAGGCAACACCAGCAAGGATTCGAATTCTAGGCCTTTAGTTGCTGTTTTGCCGATGTTTTGGTATTTGTTGATTTGGCTTGCATAGTCTACCTTGTCACTAACCTTCGTTGCAAAAAAAGTGACGGCCAAGCGATCTCCGCGCGAAAATGTTTTGCTCAGAGAGAGATCACCGCCTAGAGATTTTTCCGCCCCAAGGGTATCATCACCATAAAGCGAATAGAGCTGAAATAGAGAGGGGGCCTTCACCCCCGTGCCAAAGGATGCCTTGCCAATCAACCCCTCACCAAAATCAATCCCCGGGGCTAGGCGGTAGGTGGGCGAGAAGCCTGCTCGGCTATGTTGTTCGAGCCGCCCCGTGGTGGTAGCAAAGAAAGAACCCCATTCAAGATATTGCTGCACATACAGCGAAACATCCTGCGCGTCTTGTAGCGAGGAATTTCCTCCTGCCAATAAACGGTCTAGGGTTTTAAAACTTTCTTGAGCTGCTGAAACGCCCAGGGAGGAAATATTTTTTTTCCTGGTGAAATGACTGCTCAGATTCAGGGTGTGAGTTGCCCCGTAATAGGTGGTATCACTTAAGTCGCTATCTCCAGTAAAGTCTGCTTCGTTGCGCAGCAAACGCTCAAAGGATGAATATTCAAAATCAGCGTCCACTTCAACTTGCTCAGACAGAAAAAAATTGCGATTGGCGATTTTAACTGCCAGCACCTCATTGGTAACGAAATAATTTGGGTCAAATCCCCCTGGGCCGGCGAACTTATCTACATGGGTCTGCTGGTGGGAGCCCCGTAAGGAGAGCTCCAGCTCTGAAGCATCACCTAAAGCAGCGCCTATTTTGCTTGCCACCGTAGTAGCTTTGCTGCGGTCTTGTGGGGTATTGGGATAAGCTCTGCCCTCCGCCGAGAAACTTTGCACTTCTTGGTGAGCAAGGCTGCAAGAGTACCAGCGCTTGCTGTCCCCTCCCACAATACTGACGAGGCCCTTTGCCCCACCTGGGCTGATCAATTCAGGGTTCAGAGAGATCTGTAAAGGTCCTCTACCCCGCTTAGTAATAATCTTGACCACCCCAGCCATAGCTTGGGAGCCGTAAAGAGCACTCTGCGGTCCCTTCAAAATCTCAATATGCTCGACATTATCAAGATTGAAATTAGAAAAATCCACCGATCTCCCCGGGCTGCTGGGATCGTTGAGGGGGATGCCGTCCACCAGCACCAAAACTTGTGCTGAGCTGCTACCGCGAATAAAAATATCGGTTTGCTGCCCAGAGCCCCCGGCAGTATTAACCGTAAGCCCTGAGACTTCGTTAAGGGCCTGACCAAGATTATTCCCGCACTTGGCAGCAAGCTCCTCTTGACTGATCACCCTGATACTTCCCGGGGAATGCTCATTAGCATGAGGGTAGCGCTCTGCCGTGACCTTGATGTCGTGGATAAGCGGCTGATGCTCAGCGGGAGTAGCCGCCGCAAACTGGGCCAGAAGAAAAATAGCAATCGGAATCCATAGAGACATAAACTAAACCCCTTGCGCGAGAGTAAAGCTTGAGAGGCGATCGGACTTAAAACGCGGTCACGTTTCTTACCGTTGCGGCACAGTCCCGGATTTTCACCGGAGTTCCCCTTGCTCAAGCTGAGCACCAAAACAAGCTATAGCAAAGAACATAACAATCGGGAAGCAAAGAAACTTCCGCTTGTATTTCAAACGGTTTCAGCTCTTGGGGTACTACCTATGCAACAACGCCACTCCATAACCACAAATTTAAATGTAGGTATTACGATATTGATTTCTTAGAATATTCCCATTATCTACTTTGTACCCTCTTAGAAATCAGCGGAGGTGTACAATGGTTAATAGACAGATACAAATATGCTATAATGGCGCATTGTTTTGTTTGCTACAGTGGTCATTACCGCTAGCAGCAAGCTCGCTCACCTCGACCTATGAGCAGATCGAAACACTTGCGGCAAAAATGGCTAAAATAGCCACAGAAAAAAGCGAACACCATCTGACTATTATCGATTTCTATCAGCATCTCTATGGCGACGAGCCAATTACTCCCGAGGTTTCAGCAGAAACAAGCCACGAAGCAACTCAAGATACACCTCTTCTAACCGCAACAGCCCCTCAGACCCTACAAGCAGATGATCAGTTTCTGCAGGATTGGTACTCTCTCAATAATCAGTACCAGCATATTTACGATGAATATATTATCCATAAACACGCCTATATTATTGAAACAGTCAATGCGCTTATGGAAGAGCGCTACTATGCTATGCCCAAGGACAAACAACGTGAGCACCGTAATATTTTTGGCAAAATGCAAGAGGAGTTCCATCTCTGGCAAGACCATAAACAAATGGTCGGTGATTTTGCCCTGGCAGAAGCCACTCGTTTGAAGGGGGAAGGCAAAGAGTGCTCCTTTCAGCAACTCCAGCAAAAACGCAAATATGCCTACGATAAATATTTTTATTTAGCGCGTGATTTCCAACACGAAGCCGGGGGTAAAGCGATAAAAAAAGCTGTCCTTGCGCCGGTTAGGATAGGTAAAATAGCTGGCCTTGCCCTTGCCTCTCCCCTCATCCTTTTGGGTTATTGGACAGGACGGCTGTTTAACGAGAGCCCCTTGTATACACTCTCTATGTATCTTACTCGCAAAATGGGCAAAGGCTCTGAGCAATTTAAAGAATTAGGGCTTGTTGGCAGAGAGCATCTACGACAACTTAAAACCACCCCTAAAAACACGATCAATTTGATCTTCCCAAATCATCGTAACGATGTAGGCGATATGTATATGCTCGCCAGCTTGAAAATATCTCCGGCGATGATGTTTCTTAATGCTCAGATAGTAGCGGGGGTTGTCGATCATTGGGTTTCTAATCCCCTCGGCTATGTTCTTGCCAGTATTCCCGAGCTGGTCTCGGTTGGCCACAGCAAGGGTATTGGCGGTTTAAGTCCCACCGAGAAAATGCTCGAAACCTTGAGAAAGGGGAAAATTCCTAACGTCATCAACTATCCCCAGGGCTTTGTCGCCAACCTCCATGAAGTGCTAGGCATAAGTCCTTCAGTTATGCCAAAACTCGTCGGACCATTACTTGATGCTGGCTACAACGTGCGGGTATTCCCCGTTTCCTACGAAATCGAAAGCTCGTTTCTATGGGACAAAGAACTGAGCCGAGGCTTTGCGCCAATGGTGCGGGTCTCGAGGCCATTGACGGCGCCAATGGTAAGCGCTATTCACCATCTACAAACCAAAGTTAATTCAACCATGCCACGGCTCTTCGAGACCTTTATGCGTGCTAATTGGCTTGAATCTATTACTACCTACCCTGAACTGAGCATTAGCGAAATTCAAGAGCGGATCCGCCTAGCATTGGACCTGGGCGAGAGCTTTTCCTTGCTGCCGAAAAAAAGTCTCTAAGGGGTCATCTATATTAAGACCCCCCAGGCGCTAATAAACGCCACCAGGCCCAGCCCAGCACAGAGATAGCTGATAGGGTCTTTTAAAGCGAGAACCAAGGGGTCGGAGCGCATTTCTCCTCGAGAAACCTTAAGCCAAATATGGCTGATCCAATAGAGCAGTACTACGCAAATCGGCCAGAGCAACTGGGGGAGGCGGTAGAGGTTTTGTACAGCGTTACTGTTGATGTAAAGAGCAAAGATTAAGACTGCTTGATAACCGCTGACAATGCCAATGCTAAAAATAAAACGTAAATCCCCTAGTAGATAGCCCCGCCCAGGGACCTGGCGTTGTACCTGACGTCGAGAATTAAGCAATTCCCCAGCGCGTTTAGCGAGCGCCAAGCTTAAAAAGAAAAAGATCAGGAAAGCCATAAGCCAGGTAGAAATAGGCACCTGGGTTGCTAAAGCGCCGGTAAATACCCGGCAGCCATAGAGAAGGGAGAGCAAAACCACGTCTAGCAAAATAACCCGTTTAAGATAGCACGAATAGGCCAGGGTTAACCCATAGTACACTCCTAAGCTGACTACAACCGGCCAAGAAAGCAAGGAGCTTAACACAAAGCCAGAGATCGCAAAGAGAGGAATGGCCCAATAAGCCACCGATACGGAGAGCGCTCCTGAAGCAAAGGGGCGGTGGCGTTTATTTTCTTGTAAACGGTCGGTTGGCAAATCGATAACATCGTTAAGAAGATAAACACTCGAAGCAACGAGGCAAAAGGCAAAAAAAGCAAGAAAAGCCTGAGCAAAGATGCGCGCATCTGTCCACTGATGAGCCGCTAGCAGAGGGAGAAAAACTAAGATATTTTTGATCCACTGATGCAGACGAATGGCGTGAAAAAAACTCAGCAGCCCATAGGGGCGAGCTGCAGCAGAGCAAGACGAAGACGAAGAAGCAGAGTGCAGGCTAGGGGGACTTATCATAGACATCATCAACACTCTCAGTTCTTACCGTGAGAGAATACACAGGAGGCTATCTTTGAAAGTAACATGGCGGGAAAAGCGCGCAGGAAGGCAGGATATGCCGATTATTCGCGGGAGGAAGAATCGGCAGGCGGGAGCGGTGCTTGTTGACTTTCAGCCCGTTGTTTGAACTTTTCCATCCAAACATTACGTCGGTAAAATTTACCGCGGAAGGCGCGATGCTGAGGGTTATTGACTAAGAAACCCCGTTGACCCGCTTCGTCCTCCACCCAGGTAATATGAGCGCCCTGGAGATAGGGTAGAGAATCCCTATCCACAATCAGAGAAAGACTGCGGCTGGGATCGCTAAAAACCACCTGGTCGCCAGGGCCTGGGGAGTCGAAACTAACCCCATAGTAAAACCCATCGCAGCCCTTACCTTCGATATAGAGTCGTAACGAGAGACCTAGCCATTGGCTATTAGCCCGCTGCAACTCTGCTGCTGCTGCCAGGGCGCCTTCTTCAATGCTAATAGAATCACCGGGTTTTTCGCCCATTTTATGCCTTCAAAGAGATTAAATGTCGACTGATTTGGTAAAGATAAACTTGTTGACAAAACTACGCTGGTAGCTAGTCTAGTGAGTCCTATATTGATTCCTTCGCTTCTCTTTGCAAGGGAAAGCTCGAGCGATCCGCCAGCAAGGAATGCTACCCAAGAATAAACGTTTGTAATTACTACTATTTCTCAGGGTTTTCCGTGAAAAAAAAGAAAAAAAAACCGGAAGAGTTTTCTTCCCGCGAATATAAATACGGCTTTGTTACGGATGTAGCAGCCTTTACTTTTCCCGTCGGCCTGTCGGAAGACACCATTCGCGCTATTTCCACCCATAAGGGCGAACCTGAATTTATGCTGGAATTTCGCCTCAAAGCTTACCGCTATTGGACCACCATGGTGGAGCCAAACTGGGCAGAAGTTTCCTATCCATCCATCGATTTTCAAGCAATTAGCTACTATTCAGCCCCTGAGGCAAATAAGGGTAAAGGCCCAAAAAGCCTGGAAGAGGTGGATGCGGAGATCTTAAAAACTTTTGAGCGCTTGGGCATACCTCTGGCAGAACAGAAACGCCTGAGCGGGGTGGCCGTCGATGCAGTTTTTGACAGCGTCTCCCTCGGTACTACCCATCAGGCCGAGCTCGCCAAACATGGGGTGATCTTCTGCTCCTTTAGTGAAGCCGTCAAAACCCATCCCCAATTGATCAAAAAATACCTAGGCAAGGTGGTCCCCTACAAGGATAATTACTATGCAGCCCTCAATGCTGCGGTGTTTACCGATGGCTCCTTTGTGTTTATTCCCCCGGGAGTCGTCTGCCCCCTCGATCTTTCTACCTACTTTCGCATCAACTCAGCCGCAACCGGGCAGTTTGAACGCACCTTGATCGTAGCCGAAGCGGGCAGCAAAGTTAGCTATCTCGAGGGCTGCACCGCACCTATGCGTGATGAAAACCAACTCCATGCTGCGGTGGTCGAACTCTATGCGCACGCCGATGCCGAAATCAAATATTCCACCGTGCAGAACTGGTACGCCGGTGATGATGAGGGACGAGGAGGGATCTATAATTTTGTTACCAAGCGTGGCCTCTGTCAGGGGGCACGTTCCAAAATTTCGTGGACCCAGGTAGAAACTGGCTCAGCCATTACCTGGAAGTACCCCAGTGTTATTTTGCAAGGCGATGGTTCAACCGGAGAATTCTATTCGGTGGCCCTTACCAACAAGCACATGCAAGCCGACACCGGCACCAAGATGATTCACCTTGGCAAAAACACTCGCAGCCGGATTGTCTCCAAGGGAATTTCTGCTGATCAGGGCAAGAACAGCTATCGCGGCTTGGTCAAGATCTCTCCCCAAGCAAGCGGCGCGCGCAACCACACCGTGTGTGATTCTCTCTTGGTAGGCGGCGAGTGCCAAGCCAATACCTTTCCCTATATCGAGGTGCGTAACCCCACGGCCAAAGTTGAGCATGAAGCGAGCACCTCAAAAATCAGCGCTGATGAGCTCTATTACCTCAAGACTCGGGGAATCGGCGAAGAAGCAGCAATTAGTTTGTTGCTCAACGGCTTTTGCAAAGAGGTTTTCAATCAGCTACCACTTGAATTTTCAGTAGAAGCAGTGCGTTTATTAGAAATGAAATTAGAAGGCAGCGTCGGTTAGACCTGGAGGATAGACAGTTCATGGATCTTTTACGAAGCAAAAACCTGTATGGTGGCTTTAATGGCCAAGAAATCTTGCGCGGTCTCGACCTGACGATTAAGCCGGGTGAAATACATGCGATTATGGGCCCTAACGGCTCGGGTAAAAGCACCCTCAGTCAAGTAGTCTGTGGCCACCCCGACTACGAAGTTACCGCCGGTAGCATCGAGTACGAAATCAACGGTCGGATGGTTGATCTGCTGCCACTTCCACCGGAAGAACGGGCGCGCCAGGGAATATTTCTGGCGTTTCAATATCCCATCGAATTACCAGGGGTCGTGAACGCCGAGTTTTTGCGAGCTTCGTTTAATGCGGTGGTTTCAGCCCAGGGAGGAGAAGAACTTGATCCTCTCGACTTTGCGGATTTACTCCAGGATAAGCTACGTCTCTTGCAAATGGATGAGCGTTTTCTTGAGCGGCAGGTAAATGTAAATTTCTCAGGCGGCGAAAAAAAGCGTAACGAAATTTTGCAAATGGCGGTACTAAACCCCCGTTTGGCCCTGCTGGATGAAACGGACTCCGGCCTAGATGTGGACGCTTTGAAACAGGTAGCCTTCGGAGTACAGCAGCTAAAAACCAGCGAAAATTCCCTGGTGCTGATTACCCACTACGAGCGTCTCCTGACGTACATTGTTCCTGATGTGGTGCATGTTTTTTCTGCAGGACGGATTGTTTGTTCCGGCGACAAGACCTTGGCTCGTGAAATCGAAAAGCATGGCTTTGATCCCTTTATTACCTCCGTCAAAGCCAACTAGAGGGCGCAGCCAATGAAACACGAGCCCCATAATCAACCAGAGCATCTGCATTTTTTTGCCTCGCTGGTGGCGTCAAACTTTGCCGCGCCTGAATCCCGCAGCCTTGCCCCCTGGTATCGAGCTCGCCAAGAGCGAGCCTGGGAGCAGGTACAAAAGCTTGGCTGGCCTCGCGGTAGCGATGAAGCGTGGAAGTATTTAAATGTATCGGCCGTAGCCCAGCAGGGCTTTCGTTTGCCTGAGGCAGCTGTCCCCGCCCCCCATGCAACAGTGCTACCAGCCGAGATTCTGGCGCTGCTCCCCCGGGAAGGAGCACGTTTGGTTTTTGTTGACGGGGTGTTTATTCCCGAGCTGAGTACACTGGCCCTCTTAGCAGCCCAGTGTGTGATTAAGCCCTGGCAGCAGGCCTGCAACGAGAACGCCGCTGAGCTCGAACCCTTACTAAACCGCATAGATTCTGCTGTCCCGGGAGATTTCTTCACCTCCCTTAATGAAGTCCTGCTCAGCGGAGGTTTTTTTATTGCGGTTCCTGCCGGCAAAAAAGTAAACGAGCTGGTTCATGTTCTCCATTATTCCCGAGCAGCACGGGAGACAGCTCGCGGCATAAGCCAGCAGTTACGCTTTATGGTTCATCTGGCGCCAGGAGCTGAGTTGACCCTGAGTTCCACCTTTGTTGGCGAAGCAATTATTGGCAAAGCAATAAGCCCACCTGCCTGCACCAATGTGGTATGGGATTTTATCTGTGAAGCTGGTGCTCAGGGGCGGATTTTTCACCAACAGGTAGAAAACAGCACCACCTTTCACTTTGCTGCCGTGCGAGCCCTCGAGGAACAAAATAGCGCTTTTAAAGCGGCGCAGCTCTCTCTTGGCGCCGCTCTCTCCCGAGTGCATCTATGGCTGAACCAAAACGGTAAGGCCGCTCATAGCCAAGTTGACAGTCTTATGTTTGCACGCGCCAGCCAGCAGAGCGAGGTTAAAACCACCATGGGTCATAACGCTGCTCATGGCAGCAGCGATCAATACCATAAAGCGCTGCTTGCCGATCAAGCTCGAGGGGTTTTCCATGGCTGTATCAAGATTTCAAGCTCAGCCACGAAAACCAACGCCAATCTGCTCAATAAGAATCTATTGCTTTCTGCAGGCTGTGAGATGGATACTCGACCCCAGCTGGAGATTGATACCGACGATGTTAAATGTTCCCATGGCGCAACCGTCAGCCAACTGCAAGCCGAGGAGCTTTTTTACCTGCAAAGCCGAGGTATCACTGCCGCCGCAGCCCAAGCCCTGCTGAGCCAGGCTTATATTGCTGAGTTTTTGCAGCGCATAGAACACCCCGCTATTGCCCGCTTGTGGGGTGATTTACTCGGGCGATTTCTTGGTAAAGAAGGGGGTAAGGCACCATGATTAGCCAACTTGATTTGTATCAACAGGTAATTTTGGAGCATAATCGCAAACCAAAAAACTACCAAGAGCTTGATTCTGCTACCCACCAGGCCGAGGGCTATAATCCTCTTTGTGGTGATCATTTTAAAGTTTATTTAGAAATTGATGCTGAGCATCTGATTCATAAAGTTACTTTTACGGGTTCAGGCTGCGCGATTAGTAAAGCAAGCGCCTCGTTGATGACCGATGCCCTCAAGGGCAAAACCATTGCCCAAGCCAAGGATCTATTTACTGAGTTTTTGCGCTTATTAAAGGGTGAACTTGACCCGGCGAGTAAAGAACTACATCTTCTTGGTAAGCTCAAGATTTTTTCGGGCATTTGGCAATATCCCTCACGCATCAAATGTGCTGGCTTGTGCTGGCATGCCATGCAGGGAGCTCTCGAGTCCAGTAGCGAAAAAGTAAGTACAGAAGGATAAGACCATGATTCAATTTCGCATTCAAAGCACCCCCAATCCTCGTGCACGAAAATACGTGTTAGATCGCACCGTCAAGGCTGAGGGTAAAGTATCCTATCAGGCGAGTGACGACTGTGAGCATGTACCGATGGCGGCTGCCTTGCTTGAGGTTCCCGCTATTACCCAGGTACATTTGTTTGCCAACGTCTTGACGATTACCCAAGACGGAAATATGGATTGGGGACAACTCGATCATGTGGTGCAGAATTTAGTAAATGAAAAAATAAGCGAGCATGACATCTATTTCGTCGATCATCCCGAAAAGCCTCGCTCTCTCAAAGAGCATCAATCACCTGAATTAACGCGTATCGAAGCAATTCTCGAGCGGACGATTCGCCCTGGTTTACAGATGGATGGTGGCGATATTGAGTTGGTAGAATTGGAAGACAATGTGCTCTCGCTGCGTTACTTGGGAGCCTGCGGCGGCTGCCCCAGTGCCATGCTGGGGACCTTGGAAGCGATCAAAGAGATACTCCGCGAAGAATTTCATCAAGAGCTCGAAGTCGTAGCCCTTTAAAAAAATAACGGGCTTACTCTCGCAAAGGAACTACACGGTGAATTTTACCGCAAAAAGCCGCTACGCCTTAAAAATCATGATGGATCTTGCCGATTTCAATGGCGAAGGTCTGCAGCAACGGCAAAAAATCGCGGCGCGCCAGGGAATTTCCCCCGATTTTATGGATCACATCATGGCTCGTCTCCGAGCCCATGGTTTAGTGACAAGTATTCGTGGACGCCAAGGGGGCTTTCGCCTCGAAAAATCTCCGGACGAAATTAGTCTCTGGGATATTTTTTCGGCCGTTGAAGAGGGCTTATTTCCGGTGCAGTGTGTGGAAGATAGCGGTTGTCAATTAGAAGCTCAGTGCATTGCCCACGATGCTTGGCTTGATGTGGCGCATATCATTCAGGTTGAGTTAGTCAAACGAAGTCTCGGTGACTTACTTAAAAAATGGCAGGATAAAAAAGACAAGCAGACTGCTTTTTCGCTCCTCCCCGCTCTCAAGCTTCAGGAAAACAGTGAATGTCGAGGTCCGCGACGAGCATAAAAGCAGCCCCCCTTTTAACGAGACTTCTCAAACACAACCCTGCCCCCAATAATAGTACGTAGCACCTGCACCTGGGGAATTTCCTCCGTCGCTATAGTGCGCAGATCCCGGTCTAAAAGCACCAGATCAGCTAATTTTCCTGCTTCTATGCTGCCCCGCCGATGCTCAGCAAAGCTTGCATAAGCAGCTCCCGTGGTATAACCATGCAAGGCCTCTTCCACGCTAACTTTTTCCTCAGGGATTAAGCCCTGAGGGTGCTTGCCATCCTTGGTCGCCCTACTTACTGCAGCATGAATTCCCTCCAGGGGAGATGGGCGGGTGACAAACCAGTCGCTCCCTAAGGCCACCCTGGCACCGCTGGTTATCAGAGACTTCATGGGCCAGGAACTAGCGAGACGCTTTCTGCCAATAGCTTGTTCGGCCCATTGCCCATCATCGGCCAGATGTGACATTTGCAGGGAGGCGATTACACCAAGGCGGGCAAAGCGGGGAATATCTTCGCTGGCAATATGCTGGGCATGTTCGATGCGAAAACGATGATCAGCCTGGGGTGAGTCCCGAGCCACTCGTTCAAACATATTCAACTGCTCGTGAATTGCGCGATCGCCAATAGCATGGACCATAACCTGCAAACCTGCTGCCGAGGCTTCACGGATATAGCCCGCCAAAATCTCCGGATCCCAAATGAATTGGCCTCGATACCCCGGGGTATCCTCGTAGGCCTCATGCATTGCCGCGGTATGAGAACCCAGAGACCCATCGAGCATTGCTTTCAGGCAGCCGAGACGCAACCAATCATCACCGCCACCGTTTGCTTCCAGGTCATCTCTAAGGCGCCGCCAAGAGGCCAAGGGGAGAGCCGCACGAATGCGGGTCTTCAGCAGGCCTTGGCGATGAAAGCGGCGGTACACCGCTAATTCTTCATAAGCGGCTTCCATATCTTCAGCAACAGCGTTAGCGCCTAAATTCTTAGGCCAGAGCCCGCAGGCACAGTCCACAGTCACCATGGTATGAACTTCCGTTACCCCATGGGCAGCCACATAGTTCATTGCCGCGTGTACTGCACGGTCGTTCTCCTCGCTACTGCGTCGGGGAATATGGCTGATTATCAGATTCTGAGCACTATCTTTAAAAACCCCACTTGGCTCGCCCTTTTCGTTGCGAACTATCTCTCCTCCTCCTGGTGAGGGAGTGCTGCTGTTTATGCCAGCCAGCTTAAGCGCCAGGCTATTGGCTAAGGACATATGACCATCGAGGCGATTGAGCCACACGGGATGCAGGGGGGTGAGCGCATCAATCCAGGACTTATCGGGAAGGCTCCCCCCCCACTGCTGATGATCCCAGTCGCCCCCCATTATCCAGCTGCCAGGGGCAAGTTCTGCTGCTTTTTGGGCTATAGCCTGGGCAAAATCTGCGGGAGTTTTTACTTCGCGCAGCTGCACGGCGAGCAAACGCAGGCCCCCGTCTAAAAAATGACAGTGGCAATCACTAAAGCCAGGAACCACCATTCCCTGACGGGCATCAATTACGAGGGTAGCTTGATCACAGCGACTGAGCACGGTCAAAGAATCGCCTACCAGGGCTATGTTCTCTCCGCGCACACCAATGGCGTCGGCAGCTAGGTCCTGGTGCTTAAGACCGGTCCACAGCTTGGCATGGATGATTGCCAGGGTAAAATTTTCTGCTGGCCAGGGGCTGCTCGACACGGAGACTCCTTAGACTTACTAGCGTTGATAAACAGCGCCGGAGTACGTCGCATCCCCATCTTTATGCCAAAGCAGTACCTTACCGTCAGCCATAAATTCAGGGAAACTAAAGCGCGAAATAGCCGAGTCCGGCAAGATGCTCAATTGTCGGTGCTGGCGATCGTAAATAAAAGCCTCGCTTACCAAGAGTTGTTTAAATGACGAGATTTCACCCGCATAACGGGAGTCGAGGGAAACTCCGGTAAAGCTAATCTTTTGATCATCATAGCTAAAGGTCGCCTTCCAGGTCCAAAAACCCAGATTGACGAGTGGCGTGCAGGTATCATCCGCGTTGAGCTTGACGATTTGGCGATCGTTATTGTCTTGAATAAGAGTCAAAGTAGTACCGCCAAAACGCGAAATAAACGGCGTAGCATTGGTGGCCATATTGGTGCAAATCCGATGCTCGGGACCAAGAGGACGAACATCTCCACTGGCAAAATCTATGGAGTAGTCCTGAACCTTTAAATCCATCATGCGAGTAATCACCCGATAATGGGAGCGTCCATTCTTACTGGGCAGAACTGAAACTGCTGGATACCAAGCATTGCTGATTTCATGATCAACAAAAAAGGGCTCCCCATGATGAAGACCACGAAAGGTAAGCTGATGATCCTCGTTGATCATCAGTAGCAATTTGCCGTCGGCACTTGCATAGGGGGAATTCACCTTATCCCAGCTGCGAACTATAGCGCCGCTACTGATATTAAAGAGATGTACCGCTGGGGTCGGGCGGGTGGAAAATATCAGGATCTCCTCTCGTGAATTAGGCAGACTACGAATAAATTTAACATCAAGGGCACGAGGAAAGGTTATTTTCTGGGTGATCTGATAGGGAGAAGTCCCCTGGTCAAGGGAGCCAAAATTCGGGCGACGATGGATTTTTGTTTGCTCTCTTAGACTGACCTGAGGAGTGGGATGATGGAGAATTTTCTCAAAGGCGAGCTCGATTTCGTGCTCACCGCGAGCCCCGAGCAGGGGCCGGCCAATTATTTTGCCATTTTGATAGAGAATCGAGGCAGGAAAATGATCAAACATTCCGCGATAAATTAACTCGAGACTTTCGATTTTTTTGATGCCCGGATGTAATGCCTGCAAGCGTTTAAAATCTTCATCGCTGATGGTGGAATCCGTCAATAAAGTAATGGCGAGATGGTATTGCTTGGCATGATCAATTACCCCAGCTAAAGCAACTTCTGATAAGGGATGAGCGGGAGAAATCGTATACAGTACCCCCGCCTGATTCGTGGCCATGAGCTGGTGAAGATCTGCATCGCTAAAGCCCTCAAGACCGCGGGGAAAACTACGAAGAATCTGGCTGTCCTGACGCCGGCAATGCCTGTCCCAGGACGAGGTCAGCGTGCGAGAGGGGCTTACCTGGCGCACTTCATCAAGCAAGCCTCGGGCAAAACGCAGCTCAAGCCATTGGCCTAGCTGATTGGTAGGCAGAGCATTGATCACCTCATGCCGACCTTCGGGAGGCAGGGGAAATAGTGCTCGTTCGCTCACTTGCTGAGCAACAAGCTGGCTGAGAAAATATTTTTTTTGCGCCACACACGGGGGAAAGGCCACCGCGAGCTTAGCCATAGTCATGAGGAAAAGCACGATGGTGGCGACTTTCATAGAATTAGCTCCCTTTTGTATTGCTCTCCCCCCGAGTAAATTTTATTAGCAAAGCGCCGTCAATAGTCTATTTGCAGGAGCTACCACAGGATTTTGCTTCTTCAGGGGCTATGCCTGCTAGCTGCCATTGTTCCGAACCAAGGGATTTTTCAAAGGTCCAAAATTCCGCAAAGGGATGGGGATGGTGAGGATCACCCTCGAGCAGAGCACCGCTTCGTTCATCAACCATGTAATCGATAATCCGCGCTGCAATCCGTACATAAGAAAAATCGCTTGAATCCTCGTTCCAACTATGCATCACCGTTATGCGTTCACAGCTGATATTTTCAAGACGATTGAGATGCCCGAGCGCTTTCATCCTATCAAGATCTTGCTGAAGCTCTTCGGCCAGAAGTGGGCGTAGCTGTCCGCTTAGCGCAGCGAGACTACGGCTGCTCCAGGCTTCTTGAAAACCCATAAAAATACCCTCGACTTCTTCGCTGCTAATCCCCGCTATCGGCGCTGGAGTAGCAGCCGAGCTTGCCCTACGCCAAGGCTGGGGGGCCGAGTTTCTACGGCGTTTCCACCAGAAAAAACCCAAAATAATTACTCCGGCAAGCAGCATAAAATCTAAACCAGGAATAGTTCCCCCAAAGCCAAAATGGCGAAGCGCCATGCTCAGCAGCATTCCCCCTGCCAAAGCGCTACCAAAACCCATAAGGGGATTACTACGCTGCCGCTGCGGCGGTACCGAGTGGGGTGGGGGGGGGGCTGGTGGATTTACCCGTGCAGGAGCAAAACGAGAACGAGGGGCTCCTCCTCCCCCCGAGGATCGTCCCACCCCGCGTCCACCCCCAAAGCGGGCTTCTACCGTGCTGAGAGGGGGGAGGGCTGTAGCGAGCAAGAATGCGGTAACGACAAATTGCAGAACACGAAGGCTTGTTCGAGAAAATATTTGGCCCATGGATTTGTTCCGAATTAAAGGCGAATCGCGACCGTTTCTAGCCCTGTGCTAAATCCAGCCGTCTATAGGTTCTTGAGTACTTTTCCTAGTTTTGTCAATATTATTTAGGTCTTTCACAAAAATCTTTCACAAGGACAGTCTATGAAAATCATCGGTTTTTCTCTTTTCTTGCTTTTTGCTCCACTGCTACTGGCTTCAGCTGAGAGTAATAACGAGGTGGATTGGCAATTTCAGTTTGTAAGCGATCAGATCACTTCCGATGGACAGGATTTTCAAAACCTTCAGCCTCTAGTAAAAATACTCAGCGAGCCTGAGGGAAATCGCCTGCACTCGATCCTCTTAGAGGTGGATGGCAATGGTAATATCCTAGGATTTTCGCGCCAAAGCTCAACTGACCAGCAAAACTTTTTTATGCATGACCTTATCAAAGGAGAGGTGGTCTTGGCCACGGCTAGTGGACGTAATGTCTTGCTGCTTTCCTGCCACGGCTGCACTGCCACGAGCGGGGGAGCCCTAGTCATGCGCTACCTGCACAATGGTATTTTTGATACGTACCACCATTTTAGCATGCAGCTAAGAAAAACTAACGACCAATGGCAGCTATTTACGAGCAATAGCACCTTGATCCATCAGTTGCAATTGGTGACTAACACAGTCTTTGGCAAAACAGTTGGTATCGAAAAAATCCGCGTTAATCCGTAGTTAGGCCGTGGTGCGAAAGCGCCACGGCCGTGTCCTGAGGAGCAAAGCGACGAAGGATCTGTCACGTGATATCCGGATGTTATGTGAAAGATCCTTCCTCACTGCGTTCGTCAGGACACGGCGCTGGCGCTTTCGCGCCAGCGCCGTGTTACGATCTCCTTTTAGTTGACGCTGCGCAGCAAAAAGATCATGGTAGAAAAAATTAAGACCTTTAAATTTTCCTCTACTACAAAAGGATCTGCATGATGAAGCACCCTCGTCTCATTGCTTTACTCGTTGGCATTCTCTGGACAGGACTGGCGGGAGCCCACAGCCTCGTAAGTATTTCTTCGCCCAAAAATACCTCATTAAAGAAGTTTGCTGCTCGTGTACAAAAAATCAACCACTCTGACCTTGCTAACACGGCTGCCGCTTCTTACCAGGTGCGCGCGATCTCACCAGCTCGCAAACCTGGAGAAAGTGTGGGGGCTCTTTATCAACGTATTCTTAAATATTCATTACATCGCGACCACCCCATCACCGGTGATGAACAAGGATATGGCTTCCGTGAAATAAAAAATCAGGACGAACTAGAAGCCGAAATCGCTCGTCTCGCGAACCTGTATTCCGGTAGGCATTTAGCTGTGCTAAAAGAAGTTCTAACAAGCGCTCTGAATACCCAGTTGCTCGTGTTGGTCGGTCTCGGTTCTGGCAATAATACTGTAGCAGATATCATCGCCGTAGTTGATGTAAAGAACAAGCAGTTTTCCTACTTTCTCTACAGTAATTTTGGCAGTGACAATTAAGACATCACAAATTTTTTCTTAAGTTCATCATTTATCATCGCCGGCACCAGCTTGGTTACATCTCCACCGAGAGCTGCTACTTCGCGTACCAGGCTCGAAGAAACGTGACTTAAGCTCTGCTTCGTTGGCACAAACACGGTTTCTAATTGCGCATCCAGGGTACGATTCATCATCGCCATTTGCATTTCGTAGACATAATCTGCTTCCGTGCGCAGACCCCGCACCAAAACATTTACTTTATGCTGACGAGCAAAGTCGATGGCCAAGCCTGAAAACACCTCTACCTTCACCTTAGCAAGACCCTTACAGCTCGTTTGCACCTGAAAAAAGCGCTCGCCCTCACTAAAACAATGAATCTTACTCCCCTGCTTGCTAATTCCCACTATAAGCAAATCAAAAATTTTACTTACCCTGGTGATTACATCCAGATGTCCTAAGGTCATGGGATCAAAAGAACCTAAATAAGCCGCAACGATCATTCGATCTTTTCCTTAAATTCGTAAAAATAAATAGTTGCTTTTCCGTATTCCCGAGATTTCAGCAGGAGCCAGCTTGGCTGATAATTTGCAAAATTTGCAAAGAGAGCAGCTACCGCTTCTGCATCTTCGCTAGCTGCTTCGATCACCAGCAGCACTGAGCGCTGTATTTTGAGCCGCAAAAATTCCTCCAACAAGGCCTTGCTAAAGGCTAGGGCTGGAGCTCCATAAGGAGGATCGGCAAAAATGATGACCTCATCATCCGCCGGATATTCCGCCAAATGTTTAAGTAGAAACTTAAGACTGCGTTCAGCTTTTTGTCGAACCACCACCCAGTGTTGCCCAGCAATATCTTGCGCCTTTAAGCGCCGGGCTACTTCCTGGAGATTCTGTTCTATCGCTGCCCCAGCCTCGCTACTTTGATCTACCAAGTAACATTCTCGACACCCACGACTAATCGCCTCAAGGCCCATCGCCCCTGAACCCGCAAAAAAATCTATAAATAAAGCCCCGTCGAGACGCTCGCTCAGCATCTGCATTATCGCTTCGCGGGCCTTGGCAGCAGTGGGGCGGGTAAGCTCACCTTTGGGACTCTGAATTTTCATTCCGCGGCAACTGCCGGCTATAATTTGCATGCTGCTTCCTTACGACACTAGTATGCACATATGCACCGCCTGGAGTATAGCTCCTAGTACTGCCCAATAGCAAAGGGAGCGAGCATTTTGATCTTGGCGTGAAATTTATTTTGAATTTCCTGCCATTTTTTTTGCAAGAGCTCGCTATCCAGCTTTGAGCCCTTGATCAAGCCCCGTACAAACTCGATATTTTTTTCTCGAAAGACGCTTTTATTATGTTCAAAATATTTTACCTCAGCCGGATGAAGATCAAAATTGGCAAACCAGGGACCACCAAAGAAAACCTCAAAAAAGCTCCCCTTGCGATCAAGCCAACGCGCGAAACGGTTTTTGTATAGAGGTACCGAAATAGGTGAAACCAAATCTTCGGCCATCGCCTCATTGAAGGCCAAAAATTCTAAAATCAGAGCAAACATTCCCGTTTTATGCCGCCCCCCCTTGCAATGAATCAAGATGGGCCAGGGGGCATCTATTATATTTTCTAAGGACTGCAGAAAATCCATGGTATTGCCGCTTAGCTGGCGTTTTTCGGCGAGGCTGCGATCGATACCGAGATCTTTACGTACCTCGGCATCGGGAATAAATTTTAGCAGGGTTTTTTCTTCGTAGACATTACCATGGTCAGGATCAGTTTCAATTATCTTGCTGGGATCGGTACCATCCATATACACCACGAGTTTTCTCTCGTAGGCATAGGTATGGAGAAAAGTCATACCGCGTTTTTTTGTTTCGGCTAATTCCTGGAGATTATAATCACCCCCAGCTCCACCGTAGCCCATCACGTGAATACTGGCGATGGATTGGAGACCAGGAAGATTAGCCTGTGCGAGTTCCTCGCTAATTTTCTTGATCCCATTCACTCCCAAAGCCTTTGAGCGATACACCAAGCCCTCAAGCACCACCGCAAAATTATATTTTTCCAGTCTATTTTTGATCATATCGCTGCTTACCGCATAAACGGCACGATAGCGGTGAGCATCCTGAGCGGTAATTATTTGATGGCCATTACATTTAGGATCATCGGCCTTATAAGCCTTGATGGATTTTACTTGGGTAAAATACAGAGAGCGGGGGTGGTGACTAGCAGCAAATTGTCGATAGCAAGCTCGGGCTAAATCGAGGGGCTTGCTTTCCAAGAGGTATAGCGCTTTTTTGCTTACGACAATATCAGAAAAAGTTGCCTGTTTATGCTGTTCTGCCAGCTCAGTGGTACTAGTCCACAAACCACGAATATTCTCTCCAGGCAAATCTTCAAGCTGATACTCTTCTTCCTTGCTACCAAAACTCAGTTCACAAATGATTTTGGTGGCGGAATGCTCCCCATCATCGTGGCCGTACAGTAAAGATGCCGACATGAAACAAATGCACCACAGTATTCTGTTTGCCAGAACTATGTTCATAACTCACCCATGTCATGGAGAAATCAATGTAATACTGAGATAGAAAAGTAGGATTGTAAAGGGGAAGTAAAGAGAAAATAATGATCAACAGCGCGGATAGCGCTCGTGCATCATTGCCAAAACTAACTCGATAAAATCTTCACGATTAGGCTTGGAGTAATAATCCCCATCCGAACCGTAGCCCGCTCGGTGAGGCTTAGCAGTAAGGGTGCGGGGAGGAGCATCCAAAAACTGATAAGCCCCCTGCCCCTCGAGCACCTGCTGCATCATATACGCCGTAGCTCCACCGGGCACATCTTCGTCACAAAAAATCACCGCATTAGTTTTGGCAAGCGACTGGGCTATAGTCGAGGTCCGATCAAAGGGAAGAAGCGTTTGCACATCGATCAATTCGATGCTAATGGAGCGTTCCTCTAGAAATGCCAAGGCACTCTCAATGACACGCAGAGTAGCGCCGTAGCTAACCACGGTAATATCGCTGCCCGGGTGCACTACTTCAACGATGCCGAGAGGCACCGTAAACTCACCAAAGTTATCGGGGCACCGCTCTTTTAAGCGATAGCCGTTGAGCACTTCAATCACCAAGCCAGGATCATCGCCACGCAACAGGGTCTCATACATACCTGCTGCCTGCAGGCAATTACGCGGCACGCAAATATGGATACCACGCAAGGAATTAATCAACATCCCCATAGGCGAGCCAGTATGCCAAATCCCTTCAAGACGATGTCCCTTGGTGCGGATAATCAGCGGACAAGACTGCCCACCAAAGGTGCGATAGTGCAAAGAAGCCACATCATCGGCAAGTCCTTGCAAGGCATAAATCAGGTAATCTAAATACTGGATATCGGCAATTGGCCGCAGCCCCCGCAGTGCTGCTCCCGTACCCTGACCAACAATGGTTGCCTCGCGAATTCCCGTATCGGTAATCCGTAATTCACCAAATTGTTCTTGCAATCCCTCGAACTCAAGGTTGACGCCACCGAGCTTACCTACATCTTCGCCAATAATAAAAACCCGAGGATCATCCCTGAGTTTTTTGGCAAAATAACGCTGGATAATCTGTCGTCCATCAACGAGTTCAGCTTCTCCCGCAAACACAGGGTCGCAAGCAAGCTGCAGCAAGGGAGAACGAACCCCTTCATTCCAAACGAAACTATTGTAGCGCTGTTCATTGCCACGTTTACGCGCCGCTACTACCGCAAGCAGACCCTCAACGGGTAGCTGAAAACTCTGTTGCCGTAGCATGCTATCCAAATCGCGACGCATGAGAGTGGAGCTTGTTTTTAGCTTAGCAAGAGCCGATGCGGAAACTTCGTGCTGCTCAGCCTGCAAGGAGCTCCACAGCACCCCTATTTCCTCTTGCTCTCTGCGCAGTGGGGCCTGGAAGTCCTCCCAGGCTGCTTCCATCTGGGCTTTTACCTCTCCCGAGATTTCTTCTTCGAGGGCGGCAAGAGCTCCTTCCTCGATGCAGCCTTGGGATTGCAACCAGGCGCGCATCACCATCAAACAGTCATGACGAGCTTCCCAATCTAGACGTTCTTGGGATTTATAACGTTCGTGACTACCGCTGGTGGAATGCCCCTGCGGCTGGGTCATTTCCACTACGTGGATAATAGCCGGCATTGAGGTTTCACGGCATTTTTGTACCGCTTGTTGATAGGTAGCAACGAGAGTCGGATATTCGTGCCCCTTTACTTGATAGAGATTAAAACCACTACCCGGAGCCTCACTGCGAAAACCTTGGAGGAGGGAATAAATCGAACCTTTCGTGGTTTGGTATTCATTGGGCACCGAAATGCCATAGTGGTCGTCCCAAATCGAGAGCACTAAGGGAATCTGCAGAACCCCCGCAGCATTAAGGGCTTCCCAGAATACTCCTTCGCTGGTAGAGGCGTTACCAATGGTACCAAAAGCGACTTCACTCCCAGCCCGAGAAAAATTTTCGCTGCCCTTCCAGGAGCGCAAAACTTCGCTGCTTCGATACAGCTTAGAAGCATAACCAAGTCCTACCAGACGGGCCATTTGCCCCCCCGTAGGCGAGAGATCTGCGGCAATGTTATAGCATGCGCTTTGCTTCAGCCAACTACCGTCAGTCCCAATAAAACGGCTGGCAAAATGACTATTCATTTGTCTGCCTGCAGAAGCTGGCTCGTGCGCGCTCTCGGTATCAGCATATAATTGCGCAAAAAACTGCTTGAGAGAGATCGCCCCCAAAGCAAGTAAAATGGTTTGATCACGATAATATCCGGAACGCCAATCTCCCGGCTGAAATACTTTGGCAAGAGCGAGCTGGGCTAGCTCCTTACCGTCACCAAAAATACCAAACTTTGCTTTACCATTAAGCACCTCTTTGCGCCCAAGAAGGCTCGCTTGGCGACTAGCAAAGGCAAGGCGATAATCGCTCAATAGTTCTTGCTGGCGCAAAGAGGTCCCTTGTTTAGCCTGCATCATTAGTCAGCCTCTTTATAGCCGACAGCGCCATCGTCGTGGGGAGAGCGCTGCTATTTTTTGTACTTAGTTTCCATAGCAGAGGTTACCAAACCAATCAATTGGCTAGATACACCGATGATATCTTTGTCTTGGCAGCCTTCATTCATCAGGTTCTGATAGATGGAGTTGGCAAGAATTTTGATCACCTTATCGGGTAGGGGATTAAGTACCTCTCGAGCGTGCTCGCGTGCTTCTTTTTTAATCATCTGGGGTTTCATATACCTACATCTCCTGGGTACAGGCTAGAATTTGCTAACTTGGAGTAAACGAAGGATAATTTAAGTATCTTACCCTAGCAATTTA
Source organism: Deltaproteobacteria bacterium (assembly GCA_023250635.1). GTDB lineage: Bacteria > Bdellovibrionota_B > Oligoflexia > Oligoflexales > Bog-1112 > JAHFAI01. Next base: position 27,837 of record JAHFAI010000021.1, read on the forward strand.
CTCTCCAGCCATTTTTTGGCAATACTATTTAGTATAGTACATTCAATTTACATGCCAACATTTCACTTTAGCGATATAGACTGGTGTCCCCCGTCAAGGACCGCTATAATTTGTGGGAAATTTACCACAGAGCCCCCTCATCTGTAGCGTTATTGCCACAGAAAGGCGGTTTTTAATCCTCATCGAGCTTTTATAAGGACTATTCCCAATGGATTGGCAAAAACTAAGCCTAACACTGCTCCCTAAAAACCTGCTCAGCTATTGCCTGGGATCAATCGTCCGTCTCGAACTCCCCGAGCCCCTAAGCCAGGCTCTCAACAAGAAATTTGCTCGCACTTTTAAGCTCAATCTCAGCGAAGCCGAACTCCCACTCTCCGACTATCGCACGATTGAGGAGGTCTTCACTCGCAAACTAAAAACCGGCGCACGTCTCTGGTACCCTGGCTTTGCCTCTCCAGCTGACGGCACCATCTTACAATCAAGCGCCGTAAAACATAGCGATGAAGCCCTACAAATAAAGGGCTGCACCTATTCCCTCAACGAACTCATCTTCGGAAAACAGTCTCGGGACGAATCCTCGGAGGCTTTTACCAGCCACTGGTATACCACCATTTATTTGGCTCCCCATAACTACCACCGGGTACATACTCCCCTCGCCGCCACTTTGACAAAAATTCGCTATATTCCGGGAAACCTCTGGCCGGTTAACGAGCGTTTCAATAAATTGATCCCGGGACTGCTCAGTAACAACGAGCGCCTGGTGTTCGAATTAACAACCGCGGGAAAGGGACGAGTCATGGTGGTGATGGTAGGGGCTTTAAACGTGGGGCGAATTGCCAGCAGCCATGCCCCCGAGCTCACCTCGAACACTTGGCAGCGCCAGCTCGAAGGTAAAAACAGCCAAGGTATTCGCGAAAAAAATTGTACGGTTTCTCTGGCCACCGGTGCCGAATTAGGCGTATTCATGCTAGGCTCTACCGTCGTGGTGGTTTGCGACCAAACCGCAGCCAAGGAGCATCCACTCCAGTATCTAACCGCACCTCACCCGGTACATGTAGGTGATAAACTCTGACCTCTGAAAGAAGAGCCTTCCCTATGGCGATGCACGAGATGAGTACCCGTACAAAGATAGTCTGGTCGGTAAACTGTCGCTCCCTCGAGTTGAGCCCACTTACCACCTTATGTGAACAAAACCTAATTTCGGCAATTCGCATTGTCTATGATCCGCTGCGCAAAACTGAAATTCTCGATTTTATCGAGCTGCTTAACAAAATTCCCCAAATCAAACAATCTGGCCTTCCCCTGATGATCGATGTGGGATCAATTTCCCAGGGGCTGGTGAGCCAGTGCAATGTCAGCCTCGATGTTGTTTATGGGCAAAAGCTGGTGCTTACCGCCTCGGCAAAAGGCGGAGATTTACAGCTGAGCGGTTTTGCCTGGGAAGAAGAGCTCCCCGTAGGACACACGCTTTTTTTAGGCTATGGCGCCGTGGTCCTCAAAATACTCGAGACTTCTGCCAAGCGCCTGCTCACCCAGGTCATCCAAGGCGGACAGATTGTTCTCGGGCAAGAGGTGCAGATTCCCTACAACCGCAAGCCCCCCTCTATTTTTGATCTCAGCTACATCGATATTAAACCGTTTCAGCAGCTGGGGATCAGCTACGTCGTTTTGCCCGGCATTATCAATCCGCGAGAAATTGCCTTGGCGCAGCGAAAATTAGCCCAAGCCAATAAAGATGCTCCGAGCCCCTGGTTGTTAATAAAAATCGACAGCAAAGAGGTCTTTGATAATCTTGCTAATCTGCTGCCTGTGGTGGATGGAGTGATAATTTCTCGACGGGATCTTACCTTGACCATGGAGGCTGCGACCATTCCTATGGTTTGCAAGGAGATTATTCGCGAGTGCAACCAGAATGCTAAATTAGCCCTAGTAGAAAGCGATATGTTGGCTTCGATGCGCAATAACCCCAGCCCGACCCGGGCCGAAGTCTCCGATGTGGCCAACGCCGCGATTGATGGCACTGATGCCATTATCCTCTCCGAAGATCTGACCCTTGGCAAATATCCACAAAAAGCAGCCAGCCTTTGCCAAAATGCTATCGTTCGTATTGAAGCAGAAGGCGATGTGGAATTAAACTGGCAACGTCACGCCCCGCAGATTAATAACGAGTTTGATGCCGTGGCCTTCCATGCCTATAAAACCGCAGAACGGATCCAGGCCAAGGCCATCGTCTGCATAACTAAGACCGGCAATACCGCCTTACGTATTGCCAGTTTTCGCACCGCAATTCCCGTTATTGCCGTTACTTTTTCTGAGCCAGTTAAACGCAAGCTCTCGATAATTCGTGGAGTCCATGGTCTGCTTCTCGATGAGATGCCCGGCCTCGATGAGGTTCTCTCCGTCCTCAACGAGCGCCTCAAGCAATTTAGCTGGTTAAACAGCGGCGATCAGATTGTCTTTACCACCGTCAGCCTCTCCCCGCTTGGCGAGAAAGCCAGTAATTTGTTCACCGTTCAGCGCCTAGTTTAGAGGTTGCTGATGAAATTCTATGAAATAGAGCGCAAATTTTTGCTGAACGAGGCGAGCAGTCGCAAACGGTTTTTCGAGATGGTCACCACCCTCCCTGGCTATAAGGAAGTACAAACCTACACCACAACCAGCCATGACCTCTACCTGCTCATCCCTGCCGGTTTGCCGTTTATTTACCGCTTTCGTCACGACGTTAGCCTCCAACAGTTGACGGCAAAATCGCTCAGCGATGCTTTTCCAGTACGGCGTGAGATCAACCTCAACCTCGATCCCCAAGAGAATCAACGCCAGGCGGTACTCGCGCTCTTTAACACCTGGGGCATTGCCTGGCAGGGGGAATTACACAAAGAGCTAACCATATTTCAATTTGGCGACTGCGAAGTGGTGATTTACACCGCCCGCCTCGGCTCTGAGACTCTTCACTGCATAGAAATAGAAGCCCTCGGCGCCCAGAGTATTGCTGAGGGGCTAGCAATCATCGACCGCTACCAAGCAGCTCTCGAGGTTTCGGCCTACGCTCGAGAAAGCAGCCAGAGCTTGTTTCAGCTGTTAATGTATCCACAACTGCCCCTGCACCTGCAACGTCAGGTAGAAAGCTACCAGCCCACGAGCTAAGGACAACTGCGTCGCGTTTTTTTTCTCGCGCCTTGTTGCACACCAAAACCCGATGGGTATATACCCATCGAGTAGATGGATATACCTAATTATGGATTTTTTCTTGACAAATAGCCAATGATCTAACACTCTTGAAGGATTACTGTCCCTCAGAAGGAGTTCGACCCATGACCCTGACCAAAGACGTTCTTATAGAATTAATTCGCGAAAAGGTTGGCTATCCTGCAAAAGAGGCAAAAGACATCCTTGAAATGATTCTTGAAGAAGTCAAACTGAAACTTGAAGAGGGACATGACGTTAAGATTTCTGGCTTTGGAAAATGGGCAGTCAAAGAAAAACGCGCCCGCCCCGGACGTAACCCGCACACGGGCAAACGTATCGAAATCTCTGCCCGTCGGGTTGTGACCTTCCACCCTTCGGACAAATTGCGCGAATCAGTAAATGGCAGCTATAAGTAACCCAACTACGCAAGGCTCGGCTCAGTTTTGGGGCTTTCAAGGAACGAGCAGCGGAGCGGCCGTCTGGCTGTGAGCAGGCCAACTACTCAAGGCTTGGCTCAGTTTTGGGGCTTTCAAGGAACGAGCAGCGGAGCGGCCGTCTGGCCGTGAGCACGCGCAGTGACGCAGAAAGGCGCAAAGATGAGCCGAGACCTGAGTAGTTGAAGATATATACGAAACAAGGCGATACCGGGCAGACAGCCCTGGCCACCGGCTCGCGGGTCAGCAAGACCAACCTGCGCATTATCGCTTATGGCACCATCGACGAATTGAATGCCCACCTGGGGCTGCTGCGCGACCACCTCGAGGTGGAGAGTAGGACCTTTCCTGCTTTGAACGAGCTTGCTGAAAAGATCCTGCTGATTCAAGGGGAACTCTTTGAAATTGGCAGTGAATTGGCCTGTCCTCCTTCCCCCAAAAGTGCTGCCCTTGAGGCCGCCATCGATCCGCTAACCTTGACTCGCCTCGAAGCTGATATGGATCGTTGGCAGGGAGAACTTCCTCCCCTACATAATTTTACTATAGCGGGAGGAAACCACCTAAACTCTCAAGCACATATTGCTCGCTGTATTGCTCGGCGCGCTGAGCGAGCTACTGTGGCGGTCCATGAAAGCGAGAAGATCCGCCCCCTCTTGCTCGCCTATCTTAATCGCTTGAGCGATTGGTTATTTGTATTAAGTCGGGCTATTAGCGCTAAGCTCAGCAGCCCTGAAACCCTCTGGCATAAACAGCCACCCCGCTCCTAAAAAATTTTCTCTAATATTCTCGGCTCTCCTCCCGATAAGCATTTTGCTTAGTAATTTCTCTTGCTTATAGGTGGGAACGGTGAAGACTCTTCGGGATATTTTGGTAGAATCCGGGAATATCACTGAGGATGCTTATCAACAGGCGATTGCTTTAGTGGCGAGCAAGCAACTATCCCTCTTACACGCCCTCGAAACCTTAAATGTCTGTGACGACCAAACCCTGCTCACCCTCTTTTCGCAGTTCTACCAAATTCCGAAGATAGATCTTGATAAAATCAATATCGCTGCCGAAATCATCGATCTCTTGCCCAAATCATTGTGTATGAAATATCGGGTAATTCCCATTGAACGAGCCGGTAATAATATTATTATTGCTAGCGGAGACCCGCGAAATTTTCAAAGCATTGATTCCATCCGTTTTAAGGTTGGCTATTTTCCTAAGCCAGTGCTTGCTTCAGAATTCAAAATAAGCGCCACCCTCGAACGCTACTATGGGAAAATGAGCATTGGCGATCTCGGCGAGGCTGCCAACAATGATGACCTTTCAAACCCAAAAGCCCCTCGCCGAGAAATCAGTACTCAATCTCTGTCAAACGATGATGGACCGATCATTAAATTAGTCAACGACATTATCCTCCAATGTATAGAAAAAAAGGCCTCGGATATTCATATTGAGTGTTACGAAACCAGTATGCGGGTGCGTCTCCGCATCGATGGTTCCTTAATCGAAATTGTCCAACCTCCGCTCACCATCAAAAATGCCCTAATCTCTCGTATAAAAATTATGGCCGGGCTTAACATTGCGGAGAATCGCTTACCTCAAGATGGAGCCGTTAATATCAAAATGGATAAGCGTCTTATCGATTTTAGGATCAATTCTTTGCCAACTACTTATGGCGAAAAAATCGTCATGCGAATACTCGACAAGGCTAATTTGCAAGTAGACATGACAAAATTGGGATTTGAAACAAATCAACTTAAAAAATTTTCCACTGCCATTGCTAGTCCCAACGGCATAGTCCTGGTTACTGGACCCACCGGCTCTGGCAAAACCACCACCCTTTACTCAGCTCTCCAAGAACTTAACGATGAGGAATCAAACATCGTTACCGCCGAAGATCCGGTTGAATATAACCTCCAGGGAATAAACCAGGTGCAGATGAAATCAGATATTGGTTTAGATTTTTCGGCAGCCCTGCGAGCTTTCCTCCGTCAAGATCCTGATATTATCATGGTGGGTGAGATTCGCGATCTCGAGACCGCAGAAATCGCTATAAAAGCAGCCTTGACTGGGCATTTAGTGCTCTCCACCCTGCACACCAATAGCGCCGTCGACACCATCACCCGCCTGCTCAATATGGGAGTAGCATCGTACAATCTCGTTGCCGCCCTCAAATGCGTGACTGCGCAACGCCTAGTAAAAACCATTTGCGGACGTTGTAAAGAGCTTGATACTAGTGTTGATAAAGCCATACTTCTCAGCTTGGGTCTACAAGCTGAAGCTATAGAAAAGATACAAATCTACCGTGGCAAAGGCTGTTCTGTATGTAACAATTCAGGTACTAAAGGGCGAATCGCCATTCATGAAGTCTTGGTACTCGATGAAGAAATTAGACGGGCGATTGTCGCTGGCGCTTCCGGGTTTGACATTCAACATCTTGCCATGGCCCGAGGTATGCACTCGCTGCGTCAAGCAGCCTTGATAAAGATGGTTAAAGGAGAAATTCCTCTGACTGAGGTAATAAGCGAAACTGCTGCAGATGCAAGCTAAGCGAGGCTCCCATGGCCACCTTTGCCTATTCCGCCCGCGATAGCAGCGGAAAAATACTACAGGGAAAAATAGAAGCCTCTTCGAAGGAACTAGCACGGGGAAAACTCGATCGCCGGAGACTAAAAGTTCTGGCCTTAAAAGCCTATGGCAGCGGCGAACAGGGCGATGATGAAAGCACCCCCATTCTTGGTTCTTTTATCGTTCGTGATGCTAAGGGTGACATTCAAATTAGCTTTGCTAAACAAAAACCAAGCTCTAAGGATCGAATTATTTTCACCAAGCAATTTTCAACGATGCTCAACAGTGGCGTCCCTCTCATTCAAGCACTGCAAATCCTTACTCAACAACAGGAGAACCGAGGCTTCCGCAAAAATCTTCGTCAAATATCTCAGGCCGTAGAAAACGGCTCTTCTCTCTCCCAAGCATTGCGGGCTCTACCCGAAATATTTGATACGCTCTATGTATCGATGACCGAAGCGGGAGAAGTCAGTGGACAGCTCGACGTAATTTTGTTGAAACTAGTGGGCTTCCTCGAAAAAAGTGACAAGATAAAGAGTCAGGTTAAATCAGCAATGTCTTATCCGCTGATTATCGTCTTTGTTGCCATGAGCGTGGTTGCTGGTCTTCTTTCCTTTGTGGTGCCAGTCTTTGCTGCACAATTTGCGGAAAGCGATCGCAAACTTCCCGCCATTACCCAATTTGTCGTCGACTCTTCAGACCAATTTAGCAAAAATTGGTGGATATTTGCCCTTGGCTTGACGCTTCTTGTTTTTGCCGTGCGCGCAGGCCTAAAAACTCCACGCGGCGCTTTTTACTTTGATAAATGTATCTTAAAATCTCCTGTCCTCGGCATTCTCTTACAAAAAGTAGCAATCGGTCGATTTTGTTCCACCTTATCAATTATGCTGGTTTCAGGGGTAAATTTGCTATCGGCACTGTCAATTTGTGCTACCTCCTCTGGCAATAAGGTCCTTGAACAATTTATTATGGGGGTACGAAGCAGCCTTGAAAAAGGCAGCAATTTATCAACCCCTCTAAGCGAAGGAAAATTATTTCCCAAAATGGTAACCGCCATGATTGCCGTAGGCGAAGCCACCGGCAACCTTGATTCCATGCTTAATAAGGTCAGTGAGTTCTATGACGAAGAAGTCGACATTGCCGTCAAAGGTCTTCTCTCCATGATAGAACCAATTATGATCGTCTTGATCGGGGGAATTGTCGGTTTCATTGTTATTGCTATGTATTTACCAATTTTCGAGATGGCTGGATAAAGCCAAATCACCCACCACCAAAATCAATATCCTTTGCTGATCTATCCCTTCTACCGTTAGGCTCTTTGTGAACTTTATAACCAGGGAGCAATACTATGCTACGAAAAATCATGTACCTCGTGGCGGGAGCAGTTTGCCTGCTCACCCAGCCTAGCTTTGGTGGCGAGAGAACCACGCCAAGCCCAAGGGATGATGATGATCCGCCTGCCTCGACTCAGCTAGCCTCTGCACAACAGCTGCAGCATCTACAAAGCAAGACTCAGATAGCCTCTGCACAACAGCTGCAGCATCTACAAAGCAAGACTCAGATAGCGCCAGCAACAGACGGGCCTCAAGCGGTCAACGAAGAAGCGGCAGAGCATCGCGGACGCTTCCGCAGGTTCTTCCATCGCATCGGCTACGGTGGCTACTACGGCTATCCTTAGGGCGGTGGATACTACGGCGGTGGATACGGTGGGTACGGCTATCCTTATGGCGGAGGTTACTACAACGGT